>USJW01000090.1 GCA_900555045.1 uncultured Clostridium sp.
CCCTTCCCTATCTTCTTTCTTTTTTTTTTAATGATACGGCGACCACCGAGATCTACACTCTTTCCCTACACGACGCTCTTCCGATCTATACCTTTGTAGACCTCCATATGAACCAGCTCCCAGCCCGGCGCATACTTCAACAGCCAATCTTAGCAGTCACACTCGCTGCATTAAATCGATTTCTCGAAACCTTAAAGGCTTCTACAATTATATTATACATAAAATCAAAAAAATTACAAGCAGCAAATCATGTCAAGTTCAATACTATTATATGCTTATTTATTGTCCAAAGTTATTAAATTAAGTGTATCTTACTGTTAAGACTTAAACTTCTCAGTCCAATTCAATAACAGAAATTTTTATATCGAAAATTTTCTGCATCGCAATTTCTCATTTTCCTCTTGCTTTTTTTCCCAGAAAGTGCTATTATAAATGCTGTTCGCCCATCCGGGTATATCGAGGCGTGGCTCAGTTTGGTAGAGCGCTGCGTTCGGGACGCAGAGGCCGCAAGTTCGAATCTTGTCGCCTCGATTTTTTTATTTTGGACGATTTTAGTGTTGCGCACCTGCATTCCTTTATGCTATAATCGTCGCATGGAGATATAGCTCAGCTGGGAGAGCGTCTGCTTGACGTGTAGAAGGTCGCAGGTTCGAGCCCTGTTGTCTCCATCTCTTTTAAATAACGCATCGCGTACATACGCGGATGCGTTATTTTTTTCGCCCATCTCTTCCCACCCCCTCCCAAAACCGCCAGATCTCCTCCTCGCTCATCTGTCCCACGAAATCCCGCTTGAGTTCCAGAAATCGCTCCAGCTCCAGAAGGATCAAAAACAGAACCGCCCTCGCCTCGAACTCCTCCCGGCTCGCCGGCAGCGCACTGCGCCGCAGCTGCCCCCGGATCCCCGCAAGCTCCTTCAAAAGCCCCAGGGCATTGTTGTGCTCGTGGAACGAGCGGCTGATGGACCCCATGAGCCCGGCCAGCCACCTGGCCTGGTGGGGAAACTCTCCCACGCGCCCGATCATTGTACCGATGGAGGCGAGCACCGCCAGCTGGCTCTTTCGCATTCCCATATAGCGCAGATAATACGCGGTGTCCGACAGCAGCCGGTTCTCCATATCCCGGTACGCCGCCCGCTCCCCCTCCTCCAGCATCCGCTCCAGTTCAGCAAGCCCACGCTCCCAGAAAATGGATACGGGAGTGCCGCCAGGCACATCCACACCCGCGCCGCCAGGCACACCTGCGCCCCCAGCCTCCGTCCTCTCCCCCGCCATCTCCCTGCCCATCCCCAAAAGTACCTCTCGAAATTTCTCCTCAATCTCCCTCTGCCTATTTCGTATCCATTTTCCATTTCCTGGAACATACAAATTCATGGCGAGTCCGACGCCTGTGCCCACTGCCAGCAGCAGCGCCTCGTTCCCGATCATCCCAGGTGACACCGAGCGCTCTGTGAGAAAATGGGTCATGAGCACCGTGCTGACGGAGATCCCCTCCTGGATTCCCAGGGAAATGCACACAGGCGTGAACAGCAGCAGGAATGCGCCGATGGCAATCGGCCGGTAGCCAAGCAGGGCGAAGGACACCGGGGCCGTCGCCAGGGCCACCAGAAACGCCGCCAGGCGCTTTTCCACCATCCGAACGGTCTGCCGCCTGGTGTCGTGTATGCTGAGCAGCGCGATCACCCCCGCCGAGGTGCTGTATTTAAGCCCCAGCCGCTCCGCCGCCGCCAGGGCGAGAAGGCAGCCGAGGGCAATCTTTAACACATGCAGAAAATTGACGCGGAATTCCATGGGCGGGCACTGTCCTTTCGTTTTCTATCAGTCTCCCCCGCCGCGCGCCGGTTCATTCCCAGATTTCACCCGCTAGCCCAGTTTCGGCAGAATCTCCGCCAGCAGCTCCACCGCCGTGTTCAGCTTTTCCAGCTCCCCCTCGGTCAGCCGCTCCTCCAGCCCCCGGATAAACGCCGTGTTCTTCCGGTAGTACTCGTCCAAGTAGGCCGTGGCCGCGGGCGTCAGCTGAATCCACGTGGCCCGCCGGTCCTCCTGCCGCTGCACCCGCTCCACAAACGCGTGCTCGCAGAGCTTGTCCACCAGCTTCGTCACCTGCTGCTTTGGCACCTTTAACTGTCGGGCCAGGTCCGTCATGGTGGCCGGCCCCCTGTTTTTCAGCGTCTCCAGGCAATAGTAGGTCTCTAAACTCATCTCCCCGTTTAACGTATCCTTAAAGGGCCGCACCAGCTTGGAATGCCAGTTCGGCAGCACGCAGAGCAGGTTTTGCACGATCTTCTCCGAAATTTTTTCCGACAATCTTCTCATCCCCCCATTGACATGATTTTTTATACATGGTATTCTTATCAATTAGTAAACAAAATATGACTATCATTTTTTAATGATTATCTGACAGGTCGATTATATCCTACCTGTGTCAAAAGTCAAGATCTAACCGAAAACCCAAACTTCCGAAGGAGATGTCAAATTTATGACCTACGCACTGCAAGCTGCCCAGCGGATCAAATGCAAGTTCCGCTCGAGCACCCTCAGCTTTCTTTTCATCATTGCTTATGTAAACCTATTCCCGATTCTGTTCGGACCGGAAAACTCCATCGTGGGCGTCATTTTCACCATCATGATGTCCGCCTCCATGGTCCGCGACTTAACAGCCACACCCTTCCGGCACCTGGCCAGGCAGTCCGCGCTCTTAGTCTGGATGGCCGTGGCCGCTTGCCTTGTGACGGTGCTGCCCGCCCCCTGGTCCCTGGCCGTGAACTTCGCCACGCTGTTTGGGATTCTCTACACCTTCACCTACGAGTACTCCAGCCACATATACTTTCCCTACATCTTATCCTACCTGTTCCTGATCTTCATCTCCCCGGTGGGCACAGAGAACCTCGGGCGGCGCATCCTCGGCATGCTGGCGGGCGCCGTCTCCATCATCCTGTACCAGTGGTTCATGGGGCGCAATCGGGCGGAGGAGACCGCCAAGGATGAGCTCGGCGAGATGACGGAGGATATCCGCGCGCTCATCGCCGGCAGGCAGAGCGGCGCACCCGCCTGTCCGGACATGGACAGCATGCACCGGAAGCTCTGCCGCCTCAGCCGGACGGTCTACGAGCGGCGGAAAAAGGTTCTCTGCATATCGGATGCCAGTTTTTCCATGGTCGCGGCCGGACGGGGGCTGGAGCATCTCCTGACCCTGGTCTGCGAGCTCCCGGACCCGCTCACCGACAAGGACCGGGCATTTTTGTCCCAGCTGGACCGTCACCTGGCGGCATTTTCCGCCTACCTGTGCCGGGAAACCGCGGAGATTCCCGAAATTCCCGCCGACTCGTTCTGCGATCTGGAGTGTGAGGAGACAGCCAGGCTGTTCTGCCGCACGCTGGTTTACATCCGCGACCGCCTTCTGCACATGCGCGACCCGGAAAAGCGCGCCCATTACCGCAAGACGGCGCTCTCATTCAGGGTGCGCCTCATGGCCGCTCTGGATGTCAGCCCCGTGCGCGCGGTCTACGCCCTGCGGACGGCGCTCCTGCTCTCCTGCGCCACCCTGTTCGTCCAGGCCTTCTCCCTGCCCCACGGCAAGTGGCTTTTGTTCACGCTGGCCTCCGTGTCGCTGCCCTACGCCGACGACGTGCCGGTAAAAATGAAAAAGCGCGTGCAGGCCACAATCACCGGAGGACTGATCTCTGTGGTCCTGTACGCACTCATCTCAAGCCCCGCAGGGCGCACCGCCGCCATGATGCTTAGCGGCTATCTCTCCTTCTATTTCACAGACTATGCGGAGACCTTCGCCTGCTCCACCGTGGGCGCGCTGGGAGGCGCTGTCTTCATGGAAATGTTCGGCTTTCGGGCCGTGGGGAGCGTGTTTCTCATCCGCCTCGGCTACATACTGGCAGGCGCTACTCTGGCCTACGCCGCGAACTGCCTGCTTTTCCCCTTCAGCCGCGCCCTGGCGACCCGGCAGCTGTGGAAAAAATATAAATCCATCACTGAGCTTCTGACCCGTGTGTGCCATTCAGAGGACGCCGACCCGCAGCTGTACTACAGCCTGGTGATCCAGGCCTACCTGTTGGAGGAAAAGCTGACAAAAAATGCCCACCTGGAAGAGTGGGCGCAGCTGCCTCTGTTGTTGGCGCAGTGCCGGGAGCAGGTGCGCCTGGCCCACAGGGACCGGGCCGAACGCGCCGGCGCGCCGGTGTTCGAGGGCGGGCATCTGCGGTGAATCTTGGCCGGCGGTCAAGCTACACGCCTCTCGTCCTCCCATACAGCTCCCCATATCTCTCATAAATCCCGCGATAACGCCTTACATTCTCTTTCTCCGGCCGGTACACCCGGCCGCTGTAGGACACCAGCTTCCCAGCTGCCTCCTCCATCCCCCTGTAGATCCCAAGGGGCACACCAGCCAGCATGCACGCGCCCAGGCAGGCCTGCTCCGCCACGTCGCAGACGCAGATTTCCCGGTCAAAGATGTCCGCCTGGATCTGCAGCCAGACCGGGCTTGACGCGCCGCCGCCGGACGATATGACCCGCTCCCCGGACATTCCCATCTGCCGGAGGATCTCCATGCAGTCCCGCAGCGCGAAGGTGACGCCCTCCATCACGGCCCGGGCCATGTGGGCCCTCGTGTGGGCCAGCTTGAGGCCGTAGAACATCCCGCAGGCCTCCGGGTCCATGTGCGGGGTCCGCTCGCCCGCCAGGTAGGGGAGAAAGATGAGCCCCTCGCTGCCCGTCGGCACCGCCCCCGCAAGCTCGCTCATCCGCGCGAAGTCCGGCTCCCCCAAAATGTTGTCACGCAGCCATTTGAGGGCCATCCCCGCGCTCAGGATCGCGCCGTAGACCGAATACCCGCCCCCCACGCAGTGGCAGAAGGTCTGGGTCCGCAGGGCACTGTCGCAGACCGGGCGGCTGCTGAAGGCGGACACCTGCCCGCCGGTGCCGATGTTGCAGATAAAGTCCCCCTCCGAGAACACGCCGTTTCCCAGGCTCTGGGCCTGCTGGTCCCCCATCCCGAAGATCACCCGGGCAGACGGGGGCAGTCCCGTTCTTCGGGCGCACGGGGCGCTCACGTTCCCGGCGATCTCCCCGGACTCCCGGCAGGCGGGAAACAGGCTGCGCGGGAAGCCGCAGCGCTCGATCACATCCCACGCCCAGTCCCGCCCGGCCACGTCGAACATCAGGGTGGCGGAGGCGTCTGTCACCTCGGCCCCGAACTGCCCGGTCAGCTGAAAGCGGATGTAATCCTTCGGCTGCAGCACCCGGTATGCGGCCGCGAAGTGCTCCGGCTCATGCCGCTTCACCCACAACAGCGAGGGCAGGGCAAAGCCGGTAAAAATCCGGTTTTTGAGCGTTCCCCGAAGCACCTCCCCGGAGATCTCCCCCTCGAGCCACCGGCACTCCTCTGTGGACCGCTGGTCCAGCCAGAGGATCGCGGGGCGCACCGGCTTTCCCTCACGGTCCACCAAAACCAACCCGTGCATCTGTCCGGAAAGCCCGATCCCCGCCACCTGCGCATACACCCGGCTGTGCCGCTCCCGCAGGCGGAGGAGACACTGCTCCACCGCCTGCCACCACACGGTGGGATCCTGCTCGGCCCACCCGATCTGCGGGATCTCCACCTCGTACGCCTGGCTCTCCACCGCGCAAGCGCTCGTCTCTGCGTCTAACAGCATCACCTTCGCGCTGGAGGTGCCCACGTCTATTCCCAATATCGCCGCCATTGTCCGATCTCCCCATCCGTCAATCAATAAATACAAAATCCATTTTTCCCGCGGTTCTTCGCCCGGTACAGCGCGGCGTCCGCCTTCTCGTAGAGTATGTCGAAATCCACGCCGTCCTTCGGCGCCATGGACACGCCGATGCTGGCTGACATGTTCCAGACCTTCTCCCCGCGGGCACACTGCACATTCAGCGCCCGCGAGAGCTCTCCCGCCTTCTCCTCGGCCTCCCCGGCATCCGAAAACGGGACAAACGCCACGAACTCGTCCCCGCCGATGCGCCCCAGAACGCCGTCCCCGTCAAAGTGTTCCCGGATAATTCCCGTGAATGTCCGGATACAGTGGTCGCCGAACGCATGGCCGAACCGGTCGTTGGCCTGCTTGAAATTGTCGATGTCGAAAATAAAGAATGCGCGAAACTGCTCCGGGGCCTCGCTGAGCTGTGCCGTGATTTTGCGCTTGGTGGCCGATTTCGTCAGGAATTTGGTCATCTCGTCCGTGAACGCCATCATCTCCCTGCGCTTCTCCTCGTCGATGTTCTTTCGGTAGGTGAACATGTGGACGCAGTTGTCCTCCTGGGAGAAGAAAATATAGGCGTCGATGCGCATCCAGAAGTAGTCGCTCCCGTCCTGGGTGATCATGAAGTCGTACTTTAAATGGTTGACCCCATTCTCATACTGCTCCAGCACATTCCCCGGCTCAAAGGTGGCGATGTAGTCCTCCCGGAACTCCTCCTTGATCTGCCGGTCCGCGATCACGCGCAGCGCTCGGTCATAGGGAAGCCCCTTAGCCCCCAGGCTTGCGAAATACTGGGCCGTGAGGGCGTTGGCCGTGCAGTTTTTGGTGATATTTAACTCATTGATATTGTCGTACAGCTGCTCGGTGGCCCGCTTGAAGGCGTTCTCCCGCTCCTCCACCAGCTTTGTGATCTGGCGATTAAAGTTGCGGATCACCGTGGTGATGATCACCAACACGAGGGAGATAATCACAAGGATCACACATATGGTCTGCAATAAGCGGTCCCGGATCATGCGAACCGTGTTCTCGCTGTTTTGCTCGATCACCAGATGCCAGGAGAGATCCGGTATGTAGCGGGAAACCACAAAGCTCTTGCCCTGGCCGTTCGCGTTTTTGATCCACAGCTCTAAGTTGGACGCGTCCTCGGTCCACCCTAAAATCTGGCTTCTTATGGCCTCCTGCCCGTTCACGGCAAACCAGTCGGTCTTGCTGTAGCCAGTGTAGGTGGTGGAGACCTCGATCACTCCGTCCTCGTTGACCAGACAGATACTCATGTCATACTTATCCTCGTAGCTCTTCAGGAAGTCCTTCAGATAGTTTATGCGGATCCCGACGCCCACGATGCCCAGCACCTCGCCGGAGTTACCCTTGACCTTGCAGTTCACAAACACTGTGATGGCGTTGTCGGAGCCGTCCACCTCGTCGTTGTCCACATTCATAGAGTAGGAGCGGCTGCTCTTCATCAGGTCAAAATACCACACATTCTCCGGGTTGCCCTCCGTGAGAACCCGGTCCACGCCGTTGAAGTTATAGTACCGCCCAGTGGCGGCGGACACCAGAAAGACCGAGTCGTAGCCGTATTTTCTGCGGTACGTGTCCAGATAGTTCTTGAGACGGTCCACGTACTCCTCGTTGTCTAAATTCTGCAGCTCCTGAGTCAGCTGCTCCGCCAAAAGGCTGTCGTGGGCCATGGTGAGGGAGACGTTCACGGGCTTTGTCAGCAGCGTGGACAGCTGGTGATGGATCCCCTCGCCCGTCAGCGAGGCGATCTGCTCGATATTGTCCATCGTCGCCTCATAGTTGGCGCGGTAGCTGAAAAACGCGGTCATCGAGAACCCCACCACCAGGACAATACAGATCAGCAGGTTCGTTTTTAACAATTGATTATTCTTCAAATTCTCTCTCCCCCATCCATGTCGGGCGCAGACTCTGCAGAAGTTCTGCCTCGCCCATTACAAAAAATACGGACTGGAGGCCCGCATTGGAGCCCCCAGCCCGTATTTTATATATACTTCACTTTCACGGAGATGTCAAGCAAAGTTCCCCTCCCCCTGGATTAATCGGTGAGCAGCTTTCGGGACTTAAACTGGCCATCTCATTGCAAAAATCTTCAACATATGGGCTTCTTTTTTCATATCCCTTTATTTATAGAAATCACCGTAACGATTATGTCCTGGAATCGGCGGCCTCTGTATACCAACATACGCCTAATTCCTTGTTTTTTATATAGGAATCGCAGCAACCCACAGATCAGGCTTTCTGAACCTTAGATTATCACAAAAGACACACAACCGCCGATCCTCCAGGCCCAAAACTCCCGGCAACTCCCCTGCTCCCCCGGCTCTCACGAACGGATGCTTATTTTGTTTTCCCCCTCCACGCCCGCCTGGATGCAGACGAAGAGTTGGATGACGCAGAACGCTTCTCGCCCGCTGTTTTCTTCGCTGCCATAGGCTTTTTTTCATCCCCTGGCTTTTTCGCACCCGCTTTACCTTCCTCCGGCGCCTTTGCCTTCTTCCCGCCTCTCTTCGGCTGCTCCACCTTCACCGCCGGGAAATTATTCTGCAGCGGATACGGGTGTTCCTTCACCTCAACCAATTTCTTTCCGATCAGCTTCTCAATGTCGGCCAGCTGGGCTTTCTCGTCGAAATCGCAGAATGAGATGGCGATTCCGCCGAGGCCCGCCCTGCCGGTGCGGCCGATGCGGTGCACATAGGTCTCCGGCACATCCGGCAGGTCAAAATTGATCACGTGGGACAGCTCGTCGATGTCGATTCCCCGGGCGGCGATATCCGTCGCAATCAGCACGCGCAGTTTTCCCGCCTTAAAGTCATTTAAGGCCCGCTGCCGCGCCCCCTGGGACTTGTCGCCGTGGATCGCCTGCGCGACCACATTGCTCTTGGTCAGCTGCTTGGCGACGCGGTCCGCGCCGTGCTTCGTCCGGGTGAATACCAGGGTGGAGCCGACGTTTTTATCCTTCAATATATGCAGAAGCAAATCCCTCTTGTTGCACTTGTCCACATAGTACAGATACTGCTCAATGGAATCCACCGTGGTGGACGCCGGGGTGACCTCAATTCTCTCCGGGTTTTTCAAAATCTTGTCCGCCAGCTTGGCGATATCCGGCGGCATCGTGGCGGAAAAGAGCAAGGTCTGCCGCTCGGCCGGCGTCTTGGCGATAATCCGCTTGACGTCGTGGATAAATCCCATATCCAGCATCCGGTCCGCCTCGTCCAGCACGAGAATTTTTATGTGACTGATATCCACAATCTTCTGATCCATCAAATCCAGCAGCCGTCCCGGCGTGGCAACCAGGATATCGACCCCGCGCTTTAAGCTCTCCTCCTGGGGCTTCTGGGACACGCCGCCGAAGACCACACAGGTCTTCAGCTTGAGGTACTGCCCGTAGGTGTTAAAGCTCTCATAGATCTGCAGGGCAAGCTCCCTGGTCGGAGTCACCACCAGCGCCCTCACCTGCTGCCGCTCCCAGCGCTGCGCCGGGGCCTTACTCAGCATCTGAAGGGTCGGTATCGCAAACGCCGCCGTCTTTCCGGTGCCCGTCTGCGCGCAGCCAAGCAAATCCCTGCCTTCCAGCACCACCGGTATCGCCTCCTGCTGGATCGGTGTGGGAATCTCATAGTTTTCATTTTCCAGCGCTCTTATGATGCCTGGCATAATATTTAATTCTTTAAATTGCATTGTGTCTCCTCGTAGTCTTTATTTTCACTGATATCCGTCTCTCCTGCCGTGGCTTTCCGGGACGGACATGCCCATTATACCACATCCAGCGGAAACATTTGCAAAAATATTCTCTATTGATATTCTGGCCCTCACAGGTCTGTTAAATATTAGATTTAGAGCCGAATCTTAACTTTTTTCTTGTATTTTTCTTAAATTCTGCTATAATATATTCATTGTTTGTATGCAGAGGACACTTGTCCTTACAGCACGTACACTCAGAAATAAAAAGGAGGATTGGAATTATGAAAATGAAAAAAGCAGCTGCAGTCGCTATGGCGGCCTGTCTCGCAGTCGGCGCTCTGGCCGGGTGCGGCAGCAAGAAATCCGACGAAAAAGTGATCAAAATCGGCGTGTTCGAGCCGACTACCGGCGAGAACGGGGGCGGCGGCTTCCAGGAAGTGCTGGGAATCCGCTACGCCAACCAGGTCCACCCCACCGTCAAGATCGGCGGCGAGGACTACACCGTCAAGCTGGTTGAGGTAGACAATAAATCCGACAAGACCGAGGCCGTAAACGCCGCCAACAAGCTGGTGAGCGACAAGGTCAGCGTGGTGCTCGGAAGCTACGGCTCCGGCGTGTCCATCGCAGCCGGACAGATCTTCGCGGACAGCAAGATCCCGGCCATCGGCTGTTCCTGCACCAACCCGCAGGTGACTGAGGGCAACGACTACTACTTCCGCGTGTGCTTCATCGATCCCTTCCAGGGAACCGTGATGGCCAACTACGCGTACCAGAACGGTGCGAAGAGCGCGGCCGTGATCACCCAGCTGGGCGACGACTACTCCTCCGGCCTGGGCAACTACTTCAAGGAGGCCTTCGCGAACCTGGGCGGCCAGATCGTCAGCGAGCAGCAGTTCCAGACCAACCAGACTGATTTCAAGGCGATCTTAACCAACATCAAGGCCGCGAACCCGGATATCATTTTCGCTCCCTCCTCCATCACCACCGCCCCGCTGATCATCAAGCAGGCCAGAGAGCTGGGAATCACCGCCACCATCGCGGCGGGCGACACCTGGGAGAACTCCACCATCATCGAGAACGCGGGCGAGCAGGCCGAGGGCGTTGTGCTCTCCACCTTCTTCGACGAGGCCGAGCCGGCCAACGACGAGGCGGCCGCATTCATCAAGGGCTTTAAGGAGTACTTAAAGAGCCAGAAGCAGGAGGAGATCATCCCCGCAGTATCCGCTCTGGGCTACGACTCCTACCTGGCCGCCATCAAGGCCATCGAGGACGCGAACTCCACCGATCCCGCCGCCATCCGCGACGCGCTGGCCAAGGTGAAGATCGAGGGCGTGACCGGCACCATCACCTTCAACGAGACCGGCGACGCCAACAAGAACCTGGCGTTCATCAAGGTGATCAAGGACGGCAAATTCCAGTTCTTAACCACCACGACCATAAGCGACTAATACGCACGCAGGCCGCAGGCGCCTCACAACCGCCTGCGGCTTTTGGCCGGCTGACCCCGCTCCCGTGTTTTTCCCGGGCACAGGCCGGCGTCCAAAAAGCAACTCATCCCTATCCAACAATGCAGGAGGCATTTCCTCATGAGCTTGACAACATTTTTACAGCAGTGCCTGACCGGTATCTCCCTGGGAGGCGCCTACGCCCTCATCGCCATCGGTTATACCCTGGTCTACGGGATTCTGCGCCTGATCAATTTCGCCCACGGCGATATTTTCATGATGGCGGGCTATTTCATGATCTTTGCCATGGCCAGCATGCCCTGGTTTATCGCCATCCCTGTCACTCTGGCCGCCACCGTCCTTCTGGGCGTGGTCATCGAGCGGGCGGCGTACCGGCCCCTCCGCTCTGCGCCGAGAATGTCCGTGATGATCTCCGCCATCGGCGTCTCCTATCTGCTGCAGAACCTGGCAACCTATCTGTTCACCGCCCTGCCGAAGGGGTATCCCGAGATCCCGTTCCTCAAAAAAATCTTTCAGATCGGCGGACTTTCCGCCTCCTTTGTGACGTTTTTGACGCCGGTGCTCACCCTGGTGCTGGTCTACGGGCTGATCGCATTAATCAACCACACCAAGATCGGCATGGCCATGCGCGCCGTGTCCAAGGACTATGAGACCGCGGCGCTCATGGGGATCAAGATCAACCGGACCATCACCATCACCTTTGCCGTGGGCTCCCTGCTGGCGGGAATCGGATCCATTCTGTACTTTACGGACCGCATGACCGTGTTCCCCTTCTCCGGCTCCCTGCCCGGCCTCAAGTGCTTCGTGGCGGCGGTGTTCGGCGGAATCGGCAGCATCCCCGGCGCCGTGATCGGTGGCTTCATCCTGGGGCTGGGCGAGACCGCTCTGGTGGCCCTGGGCTACTCCACCTTCAGCGACGCCTTTACGTTCATCCTGTTAATCATCATGCTTCTCATCCGCCCGACCGGCCTGTTCGGTGAGAAGACAACCGATAAAGTGTGAGGTGGCGGATATGAAAAACAAGAACAAGATTTATACTCTGATCGCGCTGCTGGCAATCATCGGCATCCTGGCGTTCATGCAGGCCAACAGCTCGGACTATACATACCAGATATCTATCCTGGAGCGGAGCGCCATCTACGCGGTGGTGGCCGTTTCCATGAACCTTCTGACCGGCTTTACGGGACTGTTCTCCCTGGGTCAGGCGGGCTTCATGGCCATCGGCGCCTACATCGTGGCCATCTTCACCATCCCGGTGGCCTCCCGCCCCAGCGTGTACTATGTCAGCGGAATCTCCCCGGTGATCGCCAATGTGCAGCTGCCCGTGTGGCTGGCGCTGCTCCTGGCCGGTCTGGCTGCGGCAGGGATGGCCGCCCTCATTGGAATCCCGGTGCTGCGCTTAAAGAGCGACTACCTGGCCATCGCCACCCTGGGCTTCTCCGAGATCATCCGGGCATTTATCGCTGCGCCCATGTTTGACACCATCACCAACGGCTCCTACGGCTTAAAGAGCATCCCCGGCTTTAAGGGCGGCGTGGTCACCGTGTTTGCCTTATCGGCGCTGTGCATCGGCCTCATGGTGCTGCTCATCAACTCCTCCTACGGCCGCGCCTTCAAGGCCATCCGCGAGGACGAGGTGGCGGCCCAGTCCATGGGACTCAACCTGTTCCGCTACAAGGAGCTGTCCTTCGTGATCTCCTCCTTCTTCACCGGCGTGGGCGGCGGGATGCTGGCCATGTTCATGCGCTCCATCGACTCCAAGACCTTCCAGGTGGCCCTGACCTACGACATTCTCCTGATCGTGGTGCTGGGCGGAATCGGCAGCGTGACCGGAAGCGTGCTGGGCGCGTTTTTGGTGACCGCGGGCCGCGAGTGGCTGCGCTTCTTCGACGATCCGCTCACCATCGCGGGCGTGAGCATCCCGCTGTTCCGCTCGGGCTTTCGCATGGTCATCTTCTCCATCCTGCTGATGGCCGTGGTGCTGTTCTACCGCCGCGGAATCATGGGCAGAAACGAATTCTCCTGGGACGGCCTGTTCCGGCTTATAAAGGGCCTCCCAAAGCGGTTTACGCGCGGGAAGCGGGCCGCCAGGGCAAAAGGAGGTGACCGGTGATGGACGGGATCAAAAATGTACTGCACATGGAGGACGTGACCATGCAGTTCGGCGGCGTGGTGGCGGTCAACGGACTCTCCTTGGACGTAAACGAGCATGAGATCGTGGCCCTAATCGGCCCCAACGGCGCGGGCAAGACCACGGCGTTCAACTGCGTGACCGGCATCTACCAGCCCACCTACGGCTCCGTGTCCTTTAACGGCCAGGTCATCCTGGCGGACACCCCCCAGGGCAAGATGCGAAAGCTCTACGCCGGGGATGTGGAGCCGAAGGCCCTGCAGCCGGTGCGCAAGACGCCGGATGAGATCACGAAGCTGGGCATCGCCCGGACCTTCCAGAACATCCGCCTCTTCGGCGACCTGACCGTGTTCGAGAACGTGCTGATCGCAAAGCACATGCGGGCGAAGCAGAACGTGTTCTCCGCCACACTGCGCTTAAACCACCGGGAGGAGAAACGGATGCGCGACGAGACCATGGAGCTCCTAGAGATGCAGGGGCTGGCCCACTTAAAGAACGAGCAGGCCTCCTCCCTTCCCTACGGCCTCCAGCGGCGCTTAGAGATCGCCAGAGCCCTGGCCACCGGGCCCAGCCTGCTGCTGCTCGACGAGCCCGCCGCGGGCATGAACCCGCAGGAGACCCAGGAGCTGACCGACTTTATCCGGCAGATCCGGGACGACTACCATCTGACGATTTTTATGATCGAGCACCACATGGATCTGGTCATGCAGATTTCCGACCGCATCTATGTGCTGGATTTCGGCAAGCTGATCGCCCAGGGCGATCCGGAAACCGTCCAGAACGATCCGCGTGTAATAGAAGCATATCTGGGGGTGAGCGACGATGCTGAAGATTGATGATTTACGGGTAAACTACGGCGGCATTGAGGCCGTGAAAGGGATCAGCTTTGAGGTGCCGGAGCGATCCATCGTGACCCTGATTGGCGCCAACGGCGCGGGAAAGAGCACCACCCTGCGCTCCATCGTGGGGCTGGTGAAGGCCTCCCACGGCTCCATCCGCTTCCTGGACCAGGAAATTCTCGGAAAGGACACGCCGGACATTGTGTCGCGGGGCATCTCCCTGGTGCCGGAGGGACGCCGCGTGTTCCCGGACATGACGGTGATCGAGAACATCAAGATCGGCGCCTACCTGCGAAAGGACTCCCTGGACGAGGACATCCGCTGGGTCTACGACCTGTTTCCCCGCTTAAAGGAGCGCAGCTGGCAGCTGGCGGGCACCCTGTCCGGCGGCGAGCAGCAGATGCTGGCCGTGGCCCGCGCCCTCCTGTCCCGCCCCAAGCTGCTGATGATGGATGAGCCCTCCCTGGGCCTGGCCCCGCTGATCGTACAGGGAATCTTCGACATCATCCGCGAGATCAACAAGCAGGGCGTAACCATCCTGCTCATCGAGCAAAACGCCAACATGGCGCTGCGGATCGCAGACGAAGGCTACGTACTCGAGACCGGCCACATCTCCCTAACCGGCACCGGCAAAGAACTCCTGGCCGACGAGTCAGTAAAAGCGGCCTACCTGGGTAGGGGCGGAAAAAAGAAATCTTAAACCGCCGCGCAGTTGCATAAGGGCTGCGCCCCGCAAAAAGGCATACGCTGCCAGGCGCACTATAAAACACTATAAATCGCTATAAATCACAATAACTCTCAATAAATCGCTATAAATATAAAACGGCAGGAACCGTACATTATAAGTTCTTTCTGAACTTTGGGCAATATCAAAAATAGAAGCTTCAAATCTGCTTTTTGATGCAGGTTTAAAGCTTCTATTTTTTTCTATTCCTATCTATACCCCCTCCCCCACCACAAGCAGACCTCCCTACGCGACTGCGCAGTGGGTGAGAGCCGGGGGAGCGGGGGATGGAGGTGACTGTCGGAGCGGTTCGGAGAGTCTTGGGTGCAAGGGGTACGAAAAGGCGGGATGGCGCAGGGCGTTCCCCGCCCGGAGCCAGCGGAGGCGGAGGGGCAGCCATCAGGGCTGCGCTGGAGCTCGGAGCAGTGCCCGTCTTTTCGCACCCCTTGCGCCCTAGACTCTCCCACCGCGGAGACCTGGAACCTCCATCCCCCGCTCCCCCGGCTCTCACGAACGGATGCATCCCCCCTCATACACCTCCATAGCCGCCTCCTCCTCAAACTGCCTGGAATACAATTCATAATAATATCCCTTTTTATCCAACAGCTCCCTGTGATTTCCCCTCTCAATAATCTTCCCATCCTTCACCACCAGAATCAGATCCGCCTGGCGTATGGTGGAGAGTCGATGGGCGATCACAAACGAGGTATGCCCCTTTAACAGCTGGTTGGTCGCATCCTGGATCAACCGTTCCGTCTGGGTATCAATGGAGGAGGTCGCCTCGTCGAGCACAAAGATGGCCGGGTTCGCGAGCACCGCCCGCGCGAACGAGATCAGCTGCTTCTCGCCGGTGGACAAAAGGCCGCCGCTCTCGCCCACGTCGCTGTCATACCCTTTTTCCATCTTCTCCACCACCCGGTCCGCGGACACGCGCTTTGCCGCTTCCTCGATCTCCGCGTCCGTGGCGTCCAGGCGCCCGTATCGGATATTCTCACGCACAGTCCCCGAGAACAGATGCGGGTTCTGCAGCACGTAGCCGATCTGGCTGTGGAGCCAAAGCTGAGACCGCTCCCTGTAATCCACGCCGTCGATCAGGATTCTCCCCTTGGTGGGCTCGAAGAACCGGCCCACCAGGTTCACCAGCGTGGACTTTCCCGCCCCCGTCTCGCCCACAATGGCCACGTTCATGCCCGCGGGCACATGGAGGTTGAAGTGCTCTAAGACATACTCCTTGCCGTCCGGGTACCTGAAGGAGACGTCCTCAAACACAATATCCCCCTCAATTCTCTCCCAATTTTCCCGGTTAGGCGAAAAAGAATCCCCATACTTTTCCAAAACGTCGGGCCGGTCCACCACGTTCGGCTTCTGCTCCAGGAGGTCCATCACCCGCTCGATATTGGCCTGGCAGGAAATCAAATCCGCCAGCAGCCTGGCAAGCTGCTGGATCGGCTCAAAAATCACCACCGCGTAGGAGATAAACACGGACAGCGTGCCCAGCTTGATCAGATTCTGCTGCACCATGTGGCCGCCCCTTGCCAGCACCACCGCCGAGGCGACAGAGCTGAAAAACAGGATGGCCGGGATGTAGACCGCGTTCAGCTTCGCCGAGCGGATCGCCGCCTCGTGCATGTCCGACGTGCGCTCAAAGAAGCGCTTCTCGTTGTCCTTCTCGATCACCATGCTCTTGGACGTCTTGACCCCGGTGATCCCCTCGTTGTAGGCGCTGGTAATCTGGGAGTTGATCCGCCTCACCTTCCGGTTCCACTTTAAAATCCGGTTCTGGAAATACATGGTGAGAAGGGCGATGCAGGGAACGATCACGGTGATGATGAGCGCCAGCCTGGCATTCAAAATGAACATGATCACAAACACGCTGACCACGTAGATGAGCGCCCAGAACATGTCCACCAGGCCCCAGGCGATCATCCCCGCAATCCGCAGCGTGTCGCTCATGACCCGGGCGTGGATATACCCCACCGGCGTCGTGTTGTAGTAGGAGAATGACAGCACCTGCAGGTGGTGGAACTGCGCCCGCTTTAGATCCTTTCCCACATTCATCTCGATGGTGGTGGCCGCATGGACCGACAGGTACACGGCCAGCATCTGGGCCGCGATCACCAAACCGTAAACAATTGTAAATGATCCCAGACCCTCCATATTCCCGGGTATGATAAACGTGTCAATGGCGTAGCTCTGGAACAGCGGGACCAGAATGTCCACGCCCGCCAACAGAATGTTGAGTCCCAGCGTGATCGCAAAGAACGTTCTGTACGGCTTAAAAAAGGGCAACAGCTTCATCCATATTTTGAAGCTGAAGGGATTGTTATATTCCTGTTCTTCGTATGCTGCCATCGGTCATCCCTCCATCCTCTCTCTGTCATCGCGGCTCATCTGAATCTCATAAATCTTGCGGTAGATGCCGTTCTTCTGGATCAGCTCGCCGTGGGTTCCGCACTCCTCGATTCTCCCCTGGCTCAACACCATGATCTCATCCGCCCCCATTAGGGAGGTCACCCGGTGGGATATCAGGATGACCGTGGCCTTCCTCATTTGCTCCTTTAAGGCGTGGCGGATCTGGTAGTCCGTCTGGGAGTCCACCGCCGAAAGCGAGTCGTCGAACACCATGATCGGCGTCTTCCGCAGGAGCATCCGCGCGATGGCGATCCGCTGCTTCTGTCCGCCCGAAAGAGTGACTCCCCGCTCCCCGACCAGCGTGTCATACCCGTCCGGAAAGCTCATGATGGAGTCGTCAATGCACGCAATCCTTGCCGCATACCGGATCTCCTCCAGCGTTGCGCCCGGCACGGAGGCTGCGATGTTCTCCCGGATGGTCCGTGAGTACAGAAACGGTTCCTGAAGCACCATCCCGATGCTCCGCCTGAGCTCCTCGATGGGGATGTCCTTTATGTCCCTGCCGCCGATATAAATTCCGCCCTTCTCCGCGCCGACCTCGTACAGCCTCGTGAGAAGCTGGATGATCGTGGACTTGCCGCTCCCGGTTCCGCCAAGGATTCCAAAGGTGCTGCCCTGCGGGATCTCAAACGAGATATCCCGCAGAACCTCCTTGCCCTCCTCGTACCCGAACGACACGTTTTGGAAGGAAATGTCGTACGTTCCAGCCTCCTTGGCACAGGTTTTCCCGTACTCCTCCTCACCGGCATGAATGATATAGTCCACGCGCTCAAAGGACACCCCCGCCTTGCTCATATCCGACAGGATGCGCCCCAGGCCGCGGATCGGCCACACCAGAGTGGAATTGTAGGTGGCGAACGCGATAAACTCGCCCACCGAGATGGCGCCGCTCACCGCCTCCATCACCCCGAACACAATCACCGCCACCACCTGAAGCCCCGTGATCAGATCGCCGGTCCCCCAGTACAGCCCCGACAGGGTTCCCAGGCGGATCCACAGCTTCGCGAAGGCGTCGTTCTTCTCGTCGAACCGCTCCATCTCAAACTGTTCCCTGCCGAATGCCCGCACCACGCGGACACCCGTCGCGTTCTCCTGCACCACGGTGGAGAGTGCCCCCTCCGCCTCGTCCGCGGTGGTGAAGCGCTTGGCGATGAGCCGGTAGAACACCGTGGAGTACACGATGACCACTGGGATGAAAAGCATCACGATCAATGACAGCTTCACGTTCATGGAAAACATCATCACAAACGAGATGATCACCAAAAACGCAGTCCGGAATACCTCCAGGAGCTGCGTCACCACAAACCCCCGGATCACCTCCACGTCGGAGGTGCACCGCTGAATGATGTCCCCCGTCTGGTTCCGGTCGTGCCACTTCATCGGGAGCTTCTGCACGTGGATAAACAGCGTGTCCCGCAGGTTTTTGGCAAAGTTTTCCCCCGCCTTCGCCGTGTTGGTGCGGCTGATATAGGTGAAAATCCCCGAGCCCACCGCCACCGCGACGATCATGAGCGCCAGGATCCACAGGTTATCCGACAGATATCGGTTCTTGTCCCCGCTCAGCACCTCGTCGATGCTGAAGCGGAAAATCTGCGGCGTCAGCGCGTTTAACAGCGTGGAGAGAAGCGACGCGACCACCGCCAGCGCAAAGTAGGCTTTGGAGCCATCCAGAAAGCGGAAAATCAGATGCAGCTTTCTGTATTTTGATTTTACATTTTTTCCCATGTCGTTGTCCTTTACATATCATATGGCGTATCATTCTCATTTTACCATACTTCTTTGTTTTTGCCAGAGGAATATGGTGGAGGAAAATAGATGGAGGTAATAGACCGTGAATAATTTCCTGCCATTTTTCCGGCAGCTCATTGCACGAAAGCAAAAAAGCAGGCGCAGCAAAGATTTCTCTCTGCTGCGCCTGTTTCCAGACTCATTTTTCTGTTACACACGGTCCTTAACCTCATACCCCCCATTCTCATCCCTCCGAAACAACGGCAGCCTCTGCAGAAAAATAATATCCTCTCTCCCAGCCGCATCCCCCTCCGCGAGCACCGCCGCCTTCCTCGTGACAATCCCCCCGGCGCGCCCGACCAGGGCTTCCAGCGCTCCAAGGGATTCCCCGGTGGAGATCACATCGTCCACGATGCACACGCGCCTTCCGCAGATCTTCTCTGCGTCGTGGCCGTCCAGATACAGGTGCTGCTCCCCCGAGGTGGTGATGGAGTGCACCGGAACCGACACCACGCCGCTCATATAGGATTTGACGCTTTTTCTCGCGACGATAAACTCCCTTTTCCCGAGAATTCTGCTGATCTCATAGGCGAGGGCAATCCCCTTTGCCTCCGCGGTTATGATCACGTCCACATCCCCGATCCGATCCGCCAGCTCTGGCGCGCAGGCCGCGATCAGCTCCGTGTCCCCCATAATCACAAAGCTGGCAAATGCCATATCGCCCTCCAGGTCGATAAAGGGCAGCTCCCGTTTCACACCGAAAAGATTCAATTCATAGGTCTTCATGTACAATTTCCTCCCCTACAGTCCCAGAATTCTGGCTGCGATTCCGGCAAGCATCCCCAAAAACGGGTTCGAGATTGCCGTGACAACGAGTGCGCTTCCCCCCACCGCCGGATTCACCGACAGTGCCGCGGGCGCATCCAACACAAAGGTCTTGAACAGTCCCAGCACCAGCAGAAAGCCTGCGATGGACGAGGACGGAACATAATTTCCAATCTTCGGCAGCAGTCCGCTTAGAAGAATCACGCCCACCACCGCCATCATGGCCACACCGGCCCACACCGGGTGCGGCGCGTTGGCGGTCGCGGAGATAATCGACTCGACCGGTGCGCCTCCGAAGAAGGAGGAGCCCATATCCGCCAGGGATGAGATCAGCGTCAGATGATCCACATTGAAGGTGTCCACACCGGCCATGCCGGCGGTGATCGCCCCGAACGAAATGTTGGAGCCGATATTGAGGCAGACCATGCCCAGGGCCCCGAGAATCACCGTCCCGTTGACCGTAAACTTCTGGCGCGTGAATTTGTCGTCTGCGACGATAATATTTTTCTTCTCCCGATTAAAAGCCGCCGAGACGATGCTGGATACGGTGACCGAGATGACAATCGTGTAGACCAGCGTGTTCGCGCTGGATCTGGTCAGAAGATAGGTGATCACCGCCGCGACCAGCGACACACCGCCGGCCAGATGGTCCGCCTTCACCATATCGATCGCCGCCTTTGTCAAAATCAGCCCGACTCCGGCCATCATCCCGTTCGCGATGTCCGTCCCGATAAACTCCACAATCCTCGTCAGCATTCCGCAGGCACCCACCACTGCGAGAATGACCGCCCCGATAAAGATCATGGTGCACCGCTCCGAACGGTTTCTCCCGCTGGTCCCCGCGTAGGTTATGGTCTCCGCCTGGAATGAGATCGGCGCCACATTTCCCGTGATTACATTTCCCACCACTCCGATAAAAAACGCCATGGCTGTCGGCACCGCCGCAAACCCATAGGACAGCGCCAGGAGCCCCTGTGGGAGCGCGTTTAAAACCACCCCAAATACGGCCAGTAAATCTGTCAGCAAAGCACTCATCTCAATCTTTAGTCCCCCTTATTTTTATTAATTAGTTATTCTTATAAATATTAT
>USJW01000091.1 GCA_900555045.1 uncultured Clostridium sp.
GCGCAGCCCTGATGGCTGCCCCTCCGCCTCCGCTGGCGCAGGGCGTTGAACGCACCTGCGCCATCCCGACTTTTCGCCCCCCTTGCGCCCAAGACTCTCCGAACCGCTCCGACAGTCACCTCCATCCCCCACTCCCCCGGCTCTCACCCACTGCGTTGTCGCATAAAAGCGATCGTTAGTTTTTGGGAGAAAGAAAAAATATTGTGTCCGCCAGGTATTTTCTATTGATTTATGATGGGAGGGGATATAAAAAGGAACGCGAAACCTTTCTATCCCACTGAATTTAAAAAACCGGAGCTCTAAATCTACCTCTCGGTACAGATTTAAAGCTCCTGTCTTCTGTATTACCTCAAATTCGATTCTGCTTTTTCATTTATTTCCCAGACAAAAACTCGTCGATTCCTCTGGCGCCTGCTCTTCCGGCTTCCATTGCGAGGATGACTGTGGCCGCGCCGGTTACGGCGTCGCCGCCGGCGTAGACGCCTTCCTTGGTGGTCTTGCCGTTGCTCTCGTCGGCGATGATGCACTTCCACTTGTTGGTCTCAAGACCCTCGGTGGTGGAGGAGATTAGCGGGTTCGGGGAGGTTCCGAGGGACATGATCACTGTGTCCACATCGATGGTGTAGTCGGAGCCCGGGATCTCAACGGGTCTGCGGCGTCCGGAGGCATCCGGCTCGCCCAGCTCCATCTTGCGGACAACCATGCCCTTCACCCAGTCGTTCTCGTCGGTCAGGATCTCCACCGGGTTGGTCAGCAGGTTGAAGATGATGCCCTCCTCCTTGGCGTGGTGTACTTCCTCCACACGGGCGGGCAGCTCAGCCTCGCTTCTTCTGTATACAATATGTACCTCAGCGCCCAGGCGCAGAGCGGTTCTGGCCGCGTCCATGGCCACGTTGCCGCCGCCCACCACGGCTACCTTCTTGCCGAGGAAGATGGGGGTGTCGTAGTCGTCTCTAAAGGCCTTCATCAGGTTGCTTCTGGTCAGGTACTCGTTGGCGGAGAACACGCCGTTGGCGTTCTCTCCGGGGATTCCCATGAACTTGGGAAGTCCGGCGCCGGAACCGATGAACACGGCCTTAAAGCCCTCCTCGTCCATCAGCTCGTCGATGGTCACGGACTTGCCGATGATCACGTTGGTCTCGATCTTTACGCCCAGCTTCTTCACATTCTCGATCTCCGGGCGAACCACGCCGAGCTTGGGAAGACGGAACTCGGGGATTCCGTAGGTCAGAACGCCGCCGGGCTCATGCAGGGCCTCAAAAATGGTGACCTCATAGCCAAGCTTTGCCAGGTCTCCGGCACAGGTCAGACCTGCGGGGCCGGAACCGATGACTGCAACCTTCTTGCCGTTGGTCTTCTCGGGCTTCTTGGGCACAAAACCGTTCTCTCTGGACCAGTCGGCCACAAAGCGCTCCAGCTTGCCGATGGAGATCGGCTCACCCTTGATGCCGCGGATACATTTGCCCTCGCACTGGCTCTCCTGGGGGCACACGCGCCCGCAGACCGCCGGAAGTGCGCTGGACTGAGCGATGGTGTTGGCGGCGTCCTCGAAGCGGCCCTCTTTCACCTCATGGATAAACTTAGGAATATCGATGGAGACAGGGCAGCCCTTCACGCACTGGGCGTTCTTGCAGTTGATGCAGCGAGCAGCTTCCTCCTGCGCCTCCTCCTTATTATATCCCAGGCAAACCTCCTCGAAGTTGGTGGCTCTCACCTTGGGATCCTGTTCTCTAACCGGTACTTTCTTTAACACATCCATTATTCGTCACCTCCGCAATGTCCGCATCCGCCGTGATGGGTATCGCCCTCCCGCAGCCGTAACAGGGCGCGCCCCTCTTCTGTCTTGTACATCTGCTGGCGCTTCATGGCCTGGTCAAAGTCCACCAGGTGTCCGTCAAACTCCGGACCGTCCACGCAGGCGAATTTCACCTGGCCGCCAACGGAGACGCGGCAGGCTCCGCACATGCCGGTGCCGTCCACCATGATGGGGTTTAAGCTGACGATGGTGGGGATTCCCAGCTCCTTGGTCAGCTTGCAGACGAATTTCATCATGATCATGGGTCCGATGGCCACGCACACGTCGTAGGTCTTGCCCTGGTTCTTCACCAGATCCTCGATCACCGCGGTCACCATGCCCTTGCGCTCGTAGGAACCGTCGTCGGTGGTCACGTACAGATTGCCGGCAACCGCCCGCAGCTCATCCTCCAGAATCAGCAGGCTCTTGGTCTTGGAGCCCTCGATCACGTCCGCCTCGATGCCGTGCTCCTTCAGCCACTTGACCTGCGGGTACACCGGAGCGGATCCGACGCCGCCCGCCACGAAGAGGTAACGGCGCTTCTTGACTTCCTCCAGATCATCCTTCACGAACTCGGAGGGCTGGCCCAGGGGGCCTACGAAGTCCTGGAAATAGTCTCCCGCTTTGAGCGTTGCCATGCGCTCGGTGGAAGCGCCCACCGTCTGGAACACAATGGTCACCAGCCCCTTCTCGCGGTCATAGTCACAGATGGTGAGCGGAATTCTCTCCCCGATCTCATCCATCTTAACGATCACAAACTCACCCGGCTGACAGGCCTTCGCCACGCGCGGCGCTTCCACGTCCATCAGGTAAATCTTGTCTGCCAGGCACTCTGCCTTAACAATCTTGTACATGGTTTTCCTCCTAATTATCATCGGGCGCAGCTGCACCCGTTACTTACTCTCCAATGGTGATGGAGTAGCTCCTCTCCCAGCTCTCCTGGCCCGGCAGCGCCACAACGCCCTCCCGGTCCTTGAGCTCCCCGGTATATCCCTCCTCGTCGCAGCGGCCGTACCACGGCTCCAGACAGACGAAGGGATGGGTCTTCTCCATGGTCCAGACGCCCACGTAGGGGAAGTCGTCGCAGCACACGGTCACGTAGGGCTTCCCGTCTAACAGGAGGCTTACGCTTCCCACCTGGGCCTGGTCAAATATGTATGTCAGGGCGGTGTCGAAAAGTCCCTTGGTGAGCGGCACCTGGCCGTCCGCAAGCTTTAATTCACCGGCGCATGCCTTGTCCTCAAAGCCGTCCGCGTTTGGGGCCTGGTAGTGCAGGCTGTCCTGGTGACTTCCCGCCGATTTGCCGGTCTTGTTGAACGCGAAGGTGTAGTCGTAGATGGTCTTTCCCTCCGGCACACGAAATGCGGGGTGTCCGCCGATCATAAAGAACATCTCCTCGAAATCCGGGTTCGTCACCCGCCACATCACCTCGATCGTCCGTCCCACAAGGCGGTGCCCCACCTCCAGCTCAAAGCGGAAGGGGTATTTCTCCATAGTCTTTGGCGTGTCCTTAAGCCTGTACCAGCACTCGTCCACGTCGCAGAGCAGCGGCTCAAACTCCATGTCCCGGGCAAAGCCGTGGGGCGTGATGGGGTACTCCTTCTCCTGGTGACGGAATTTTCCGTCGTAGCTCTTTCCCACAAAGGGGAACAGGATCGGCGCATGCCGCCCCCACACCGCAGGATCCGCCTCCCAGAGCATCTCCTGCCCCGCCTTCTTGTCGTAAATCCGGGTCAGCTCCGCGCCGTGACGGCTCACCTGCACCAGCAGCTCCTCATTTTCCAGGGTAAACAACTCTCCGTCGTGTTTCATAAACAAATCCCCCATTCTGCGTTGGCATTGATTTTATATTACCATCTTCCAATAAGAGTTACAATAGTTTTTCAGAAAAATTCTAAAAAACTTTTAGATTTTTTATTATCTATACAATTTTTTTGTTTATTTTACCCGCTCATACCGGCGGAAGCAGTAGCAGAGGTCAAAATAGGTCTGCTCATCGCTCTCCTCGGCCAATCGCCACTGCGGGTCCGCGTCCAGGTTCGGGAACAGCGTGTCCGCGTCGTAGATGTAGTCCACAAACGTCACATGGGCCGTGTCACAGTAGGGCAGAAACTGCTCGTAGATGCTCTGACCCCCGATGATGTACACGTCGTCCGAATTCATGCCCGCCAAAAGCTCTAGGGCCTCATCCACGCTGTTGCAGACCTTGGCACCCTTCACGCGGTATCCGGGATCCTTAGACAGCACGATGTTCTCCCGCTTTCCCAGTGGCTGGCCGCCCGGAAGGCTCTCCAGGGTCTTTCGCCCCATGACCACCACCTTGCCGGTGGTCTCCTTCACAAACAGCTGGCGGTCCGCCGGGATGTTCACCAGGAGGCGGCCGTCCTTGCCGATCGCCCAATTCCTGTCAACCGCAACGATCAGGTTCATGCCTCATCCTCCTCGATTGCGATCAGCTCCCGGCCATAGGGAAGCGTCAGAATCCAGTCACAGAAGGTGTGCCACTCGCTCAGCTTGTGGTTTCTTCTGGCATAATAAATGTTGATCAGTGTCTCATAGTTGAAGCTGCAGGTGCGCATCTGGTTGTAGCTGGAGGGAAGCAGCTGGATCATGTCGTACCAGTCCTCCTTGTTCTTCCCCTCGTTCACGTAGCGCAGCCGGATCTCCTCCAGCTTCGCGACCACCGTCTCCATAAACGCCCTAGTCTCCTCCGTCATGTGGTCATGGCTGAAATCGTCCAGCTCAAAGGGCTTGCTGTGTATTTTATGCATGGTGCTGGTGGAGTTTGCCACCGTGGCCACCTTGTAGGTGTCGTACTCCTTCCACCAGTATAAGGGCGCGGTGATGTCCACGGACACGAACACCTGCCGCAGGTACTTGCGGTGGTCGCTCCCGGCCTTTCTCAGCCGCTTCGCCAGGTCCAGGTCATTGGGCCCCAAAATGTACTGCCCCTGCTCATCGTAGTAGCTGTCCATTCTTCCCCAGCTGTTCATGGGGTTGCGCGCTCCCCGGATCGCGTTCTCCAGGTTCATCACGCTGGTTCTCTCTAATTGAATCATGTGTACTCCTTCACCGAAATTTTCTATCTCTGGCACCGGCTTTTATTATACAGTCCGGCAAATAAAAATGCAATCCTGCCCGAGAATTTAAATAAAGAGTTCCCTCGCAGGAACTCTTTGATTGATTTTTTAGTTGTCTAACAGGGCCGTCCGCCGATCAGCGGGAGAGCCGCCCCAAGAGCTGCTGGGCCTGACCGGCCACGCCGAGGGTGTTGCCCTGGGTGGCGATCTCCTCCAAAAGCTCCGCCGCGCGGTCGTAGTCCTCCTCCTTGAGCTCAATCTCCGCCAGGCGGTACATCATCTGCAGCCGCTGGGCCTTGTTGTAGCTCAGGCGGATCTTCTCCTCCAGGAGCCCCACCAGCTCATCCCGGTACTTCGCCTTCTTCTCCGGGTCGCGGGTGTAGCCGTAAAAATCCTCCAGCTCGGTCATCCGCTGCATGTCGCGCATCCACTTGAAGTTCTGTCTGGCATCCCGGTAGCCTGCGGCGGCATATTTGCCCAGATCGCCGTACTGCTTGTCGATCTCCATGCTGTCCTTCTTCATGAAATGGTAACTGCACAGAAGCACCGTTCTGCGGTAATCCCATGCCCGGGAATTGATCTCCAGCTCCTTCATGGCCTGGCGCGCCTCATCCTCGCGGCCCTCCAGCATCATGCAGTTGAGCACCGCGGCCACCGTCTCCACATCCCGGTTCACAAACAGCCCCAGAAGCGGTCCGCGGCCAGCTTCCCGCATAACGCCAAGCGCCAGGGTTGGATCGCACTGGTCACAGACCAGCCTGACGATCATCCGGTTGTAGCCCCGGATCAGCAGATACATGCACAGCGCAAACACCAGCGCGATGCCCGCCATCGCCAGAAAACGCCACGGCCTCCAAAGCCAGTAAATCGAGAGCAGACATGCCGCCACGCACAGCGCCAGAATACTCCAGGCTCTGGCCTGCCAGATACGCACAATCCGTTTTCCCTGATTGCGCCCCTTAGCGGTCGCCGCCTGTTCCAGAAGTCCTCTCAGTCCTTTTTCCATAGCGATCACCCTTCCTACCTCAATTAATATTACCTATTATAATAGAATACTTTCCTGTAATGTCAATGAGTAAATGACATTCTCTATCACCTTTTTAACAGTCAGCTGCTCCAACGCCCGGCGGTAGTACATCACCTGGGAGCGGTACCTCTCGGCCAAAATGGCCCTTCCGGCTGCGTTTTTTGGCACCCGGTCCGTCTTGTAATCGATCAGCACCAGGCCGTCCTCCTCCTCAATGTAGGCGTCAATGACGCCCTGCACCAGCACCAACTCCTTCGACTCGCCCCGGCCGATCTCCTCCGCCGGGATCCCGATGATAAACTGCTGCTCCCGGTGGAGCCGCCCCTCCCTGCAGGCCTTTGCCATGCGCTGCCCCAGGGGGCTCTGCAGCATGGTCCATAGGGTGTCCACCTCCAATGCGTCGTATGCCTCCTGCGTCAGGTAGCCGGTCTCCAAGAGGCAAGTGAGCGCCGACTGGAGATCGTCAATCGTGTAAATCTCCCCCAGATTGAGGCATTCCAACGCGCGATGGTAGGCGGTGCCGCGGGCGGAGGCGAGGGATGGGGAGGATGAGGCGGGGGCGGATGAAGCAGCGCCTACCGGCCCACCCGCACGCTCCCGCTCTGTCTCCTTATCACGCACACCATGTCCTACCGCGCGGTGTTCCACATCCCGCCGCGTTCCACCTTCCCAACCGCTTCCTACTTTTCCAATTTCTTCCTCATCCTGTCCAATCTGCCCCTGTTTTTTCAGCTCTGACACCGACAGCATCGCGTACAGCCCAGTATCGCCCGCAAAGGGATACCGGTACCCCATCGCATGCTCCAGCGTCTTTTTCATCTCCTCGTGGTACGTCTTTTGGGTGTCCAGCCCCAAAAGCTCCTCCTTGGAGCCCTGCCTGGATATCTGGCGCTGCACCTCCATGCCCACCAGCCCGGCAAGCGGCACCTCGCGCATCACGATGTTCCCGGTGGAGGCGCTCATGAGCATCCAGTCCAGGAAGGAACCGGCCGCCGACAGGATGGTGTAGGGAATCTGTCCGTCCGCCACGGGCACCTGGGCCCACTTCTCCAGCTTTCCGGCCAGGGAGCGGTCCGTGCCCGTCATAATCAGCTTCTCCTTGGCCCGGGTCATGGCCACGTAGAGCACGCGCAGTTCCTCACCCATGGACTCCAACTCCATACGCCGCTTAAGCGCCTGTTTCTTGAGCGTCG
The DNA here is from genome assembly GCA_900555045.1 of uncultured Clostridium sp. GTDB lineage: Bacteria > Bacillota > Clostridia > Lachnospirales > Lachnospiraceae > Enterocloster. Next base: position 7,096 of record USJW01000091.1, read on the forward strand.
GCATCTTTAACCGCTGCTTTAAGTCCAGATAGTCCGCCGCCACGCCCAGATCCGCGTCCAACAGCACCGGGGCGTAGGCGTCCTGCTTGTTGAAGCGCTTGCCAAGCCCTGCCAGGAAAACCACCGGAAACTCCAGGCCCTTGCTCTTGTGGATGCTCATGATCCGCACCGTATTGGCTTGCTCTCCCGCCACGTTGGCCTCGCCGAAATCCGTGTCGTATTTCTTCAGCTTCTCAATATATCGGATGAAGTGGAACAGGCCCTTGTAGCTGGTGGCCTCATAGGCGATGGCCTTCTCCACCAGCATATCCAGGTTGGCCCGCCTCGTCTCCCCGGCCGGCATGGCGGACACGTAATCGTAGTACCCGCTCTCCTCAAAGGCCCGGTATAAAAGCTGGTGGACCGGCAGGAAGCGCGCCTCCAGCCGCAGGCCCTCCAGCAGGGCCTTCAGCCGTGAAAGCTTCGCGCTGATGGATGCGGCCGCTTCCTGCGGGATTGGCGCTGCGCCTGCCGAAGTGCCCGCCGCATTTCCCGGACTGGCATCCGCATCACCGGAATCGCCTGCCGCATTTCCCCGGCTCGCCTCCGCTCCTGCCGAATCGCCCGCCGCATTTCCCCGGCTCGCCTCCGCTCCTCCTGAAGCACCCGCCGCATTCCCCCGGCTTGCATCCGCTCCCCCAAGCATATCCATCTCGCCGTCCCGGGTCTCCTTCCAATGCATCCACGCCCCAAAAATCCCCCGGTCCTGCCCCTTCTCCGGCGCGTTCTTGTACTTTGCCGTCATCCAGGCCAGCTCCTCGTCGGTCATGCCCACCATCGGCGACTTCATCACCGCCGCCAGCGGGATGTCCTGCATGGGATTGTCCACCACGGCCAGCAGGCTCAGGATCGTCTCCACCTCGACAGTGTTAAAATACCCGGTCTTGGTCTGGGCGTAGGCGGGGATCCCCTCGTTCATCAGCACGTTGACAAACACCTCCGACCAGCCGCTTAGGCTCCGAAGCAGGATCACCATATCCCCCAGCCGCGCGGTCCGGTACTCTTCAGTTCCCTTGTCCCAGACCATCAGCCCCGTCTCCGGGTCCGTCAGCTGGCGGATGCGCACTGCGATCAGCCGCGCCTCCAACTCCTTGGCCGTGTAGTCCATGGCCTCCTCGTCCAGCTGCTTCAGGGCGTCGGCCCCCGTGTCCACCATCAAGAGCTCCGTGGGCGTGCCTGTGCGCTCGCCGGGCGCGAACACAGCGCCCGGGTGCAGGGCCGCCTCCTCGGTGTAGCGGATTCCGCCCAGGGCCTTCGTCATGATCCGGTAGAACACGTCGTTGACGCTCTCCAGCACCGTGGGGCGGCTGCGGAAGTTCTGGTGCAGCTCTATTTTCTGATAGTTGCTCTCTTCCTCCGAGTAGCGGTCGTACTTGTCCATGAACAGCTCCGGCCGCGCCAGGCGGAACCGGTAGATGCTCTGCTTCACATCTCCGACCATGAACACGTTGGGCTGTCCCCGCCGCTCCCGGGAAATGCTGGTGATCAGCGTCTCCTGCACCAGGTTGCTGTCCTGGTACTCGTCCACGAGAATTTCCTCGTACTGCCGCGACAGCTCGTCCGCCACCGCGGTGGGACGGCGCTTTACGGGACCTTTCGCGGCCTCATTTTCGCCCTCTCCCCCGCTCTCCGCGGCTTCCTGCCCTTTCTCCCCGCTCCCTTCCTCCGGCACCTCCTCCAGCAGCACCGCCAGCGCCAAATGCTCCAGATCGTTAAAGTCCAGCACATTCCGGTCCTGCTTTTTCTCCCGGTAGCAGCGGTCAAACCGCTCCGTCAGGTCCAGAAGGGTTGCGATCACATCACGCGTGCCGCAGACCGCCTCCACCATCTCCTCCGGCGTCTGGGATCCGTAGTTCTCGCGGCATTTTGCCACCGCCTTCTTGGCACGGTCGCGGCAGGCGGACACGAACGCCTTCTTCTCTGCGTCAATGTCCTTGCTCCTTATGCTGGCCAGCCGGTCGAAGGAAATATTTTCCAGTCCCTCGTACAACCCCCGGTAGGTACCCTTCTTGGCGGCCTCCAACACCGCCAGCACCTGGCGCCGGTCGTTCACCAGCATGGGCTCGTAGGCCAGCGGCCCGTTCTCCTCCCGGCACACGTCGATGGCCTCGCCCAGCTGGACCGCCAGCTCCTCCATCTGAAGCGCCACGTCCTGCAGGACAAACTCCATCCAGGCGCTCTTCTCGATCTGCTCCAGGCTCTCCTCCTCAAGCTCGGCCCGGCAGGCCCAGACCCACTCCATGGGCCAGGGGTGGCTCTGGGAGAACTGCCATGCCTGCAGGATCACGTTCTCGATCCCTGCGTCAGACTTGCCTCTGCCGAACTGCTCCACAAAGGCAGCGAACGCCTCGCCGCCCTCCTGGTAGCGCTCCTCCAGCATGTCCTTCATCACGTCCGCCCGCAGCAGGGCCAGCTCCCCCTCGTCCCCGATCCGGAAGGAGGGGTCGATTTTTAAGCTGCTGTAGTGGTTGCGGATCAGGTTTAAGCAGAAGCTGTCGATGGTGGTGATCTGCGCCTGGGGGATCAGCGCCGCCTGAAGCCACAGATGCTCATCCCCCGGCCGTTCTGCCAGGAGCTTGTCCACCGCTGCGCTGACCCGCTCGCGCATCTCCGCGGCGGCCGCGTTGGTGAAGGTCATCACCAGCAGCTGGTCGATGCTTAAGGGGTGTTCCCCCTCGCTGATCATGCGGATGATTCGCTCCACTAACACCGCCGTCTTGCCGGATCCGGCGGCCGCTGACACCAGCAGGTTGCGGTTTCTGCTGTCGATCACCTGCTGCTGTTTTTCAGTCCAATTCACTGCCATTGTCCTGGCCCTCCTCTCCCTCGTCCTGTCCCAGTTCCTCCCAAATCTCCTCCGGTTTTAACGCCCGCAGCTTCCGGTAGCCGTAACCCGCGGTCTTGGTGTCAAAGCCGCAAACCGCGTGGTACGGGCAGTAGTCGCAGGCGGTGCGCGTCCCCTGCTTGTATGGCTTTAGGGTGGTCTCCCCGTCCAGAATTTCCCTTCCCGCAGTCCGAAGCTTCCGGTTCACGTAGGATTTTAGCTGCGAGAACCGCTTGCCGCTGGCCACGGAGGAGCGGCTCTCCTGGATTAGCCCGGCCTTTAGGGCCACGGGGATCACGTCCGACTGGGTCTCGATCTCCCGGTCCATATGCCGGATCACGTCCAGCTCCCGGTTGACCAGCCCGTTCATGCGCAGCTGCCGCAAAATCTGCTGTTCGATCTCCTCGGGCGTCATAGCCTCCTTCTTTTCCACAAGCGGGTCCTGGATGTTGTAGTAGAAGATGCCCGCGGGCACCACCTCCTTGTCCGGGTGACGCCGCTCCTCCATCTCCAGGGCCGCGTCCAGGTACACCACCAGCTGCAGCTGAAGGCCGTGGTAGAGGGTCGCTAAGTCAAAGCTGGTGCTTCCGGACTTGTAATCGATGATCTTCACGTACAGCTTGTCGCCGTCCTCGCACACGTCCTCCCGGTCGATGCGCCCGCGAAGCTGCAGCTCCTCCTGGTCTGACAGGGCGATGCGCATGGCCCTTAAGTTGTCCACCGCGCTGAAGGACACCTCGAACCCGGCGGGCTCGAAGTCCCCCCGCTTCACCTGCTCAGCTAACGCCCAGATGGTGCGGTCCGTCATCCGCTCCACGCGTCCGGCCAGGTAGGTGTAGCGCGCGCTGCTCATCATGATGGTGTTCCCGTAGTCCTCCACCACCTGGGAGACGCTCTCCTGCACCAGCACCTGGCGCCCCTCCTCCGTGAGGCTGCGCCAGTCCTGGTTTCGCTCTTTCATGGTCCTGAAACACCGGTCGATGGACTGGTGGAACAGATTGCCCATGTCCACGGCCTCCAGCTCATACTCCTTCCGCTCCATGAGCTCCAGGCCGTAGCGCAGGAAATGGGCGTAGGCGCAGGAGGCGTACTGCTCCAGCCGCGTGACACTTCCCTGTAAAATTTTCCCATAAAGTGCCCGGGCGGCGGCACGGCCGATTCCCCGCTCCTCGTAGGAGTAAAACGCGGCCTTCACCAGCATTTTTACCTCCTCCCGGTAGTCGTCGCTGTCGAAGAACCACCGGTACAGCTCAAGAAACTCCTGCTCCCACGCTGAATCCTGTGCAGAATCGCCCTCCGCGTCCGGCTCCCGCATGTCCCGGTAGGTCTTAAGCCCCTGAATCAGAAGCTCCTTGCCGTCCCGCCTGGTCTGGAGGGGCCACTTGATGGACGCCGCGTCAAAGACGCGCAGGTTCGGAAACAGCTTGTACACCTCGCCCAGCAGGACGGAGGGGCGCAGGCTCTTTCCCTCCGCGCTGCACCCGGCGTAGGTGATGATCAGGCGGTCCGAGGGCTTGGTGAGCATCAGGTACAGGTAAAATTTCTGCATGCACCCGTCCTCTCTGGCCGTGGGCGCCAGCTCCAGCCGGTGGGCCTTAAAGAACTCCCGGTCCCGGTCGTTCAACAGGCTGCCGCCGTTCTTCCTCTGGGGCACCACGCCGTCGTTGACGCCCACAAAGAACAGCGCCTTCACCCCGTCCAGACGGGTTCTGGTGATATCGCCCACCATCACCTGGTCGATGGTGGCGGGGATCACGCCCACCTGGATCTCGCCAAAGCCCGCGTCTAAAATCTGGCCGTAGCTCTTCTTCTCCGCCTTCTCGTCGCCCAAAAGGCCGGTGAGGCGCTCCAAAAGCTCCTCCACGCGGTCGTAGACCTGGCCGTATTCCCGCGCCAGGTTCTCGTCCCCGCGCCGCCCCCGGCTCTCAAAGTACGCGCTGTACTCCTCCAGCTTCTCCCGAAGCCCCATGGACTCCATGTACCGGCGCAGCGCCTCCGTCACGGAGGCCACCGTGGCCTCCCTTGACATCGCCTCCCGCAGCGGCCGCAGGGGCTCTAACACCCAGCTGCGGAACTCGTTCAGCTCTGCAAGGTTTAAATTCTCAGCCCCCTTGTACTGCCGCTCCCACTGGCTGTCCCAGCGCTTCCACCCGTTGATTCCCAGCGCCCGGACATAGTTTTCCAGTCGGTCGGTCATCCGGGCGGCCTCCTCGCGGGTGTAGCGGCGTGGAGGTTTGGCAGAAAGAGGGGCTGCGGGGGAATCGGTATCAAGTGGGACTGCCTCAGGGGAGTCCGCCGCATCAGCCTCAGCCCCTAAATCATACACCAACCCCGTCTTTAAATACCGGAACACATTCTCATACGAAAAGTCCCTCATTGCCTCCAGCACCGCCCGGATCAGCTCCACCATGGGGTTCTCCAGGATGCTCTTCTTGTCGTCCATGAAGAAGGGGATCCCCGCCGCGTCGAACTGCCTGGCGATCTCCCGGCCATAGCCGGCTAAGTCGCCGGTGACCACCGCCATATCCCGGTAGCGCAGCCCCCGCTCCCGGACGTAGTTCTCGATGCAGCACGTGACGTAGCGCACCTCCTCCGCCGGGGTCTGCCCGGCAAACACCTTCACCTGCCCCTGGGGCTTGGTCCAGGTTCCGCCGCTGTAGCGGTAAATGTTCTGCTCCAGGAAGTCCAGCGCCGGGCTGCCCGCAAACCGCCAGGCCGGGCGCCGCTCCAGAATCACGTCCTCCTTCTTCTCCACGCCGTGCTCTCTGGCCATGGCCGCCAGGCGGCAGACGGTGTGCTTGCTCATGTAGAACAGGTTCTGGATGCCGCTCTCCCGGTAAGGGTCGGCCTTGTAGTCAACGGTCACCGCGCACACCACGTCCAGGGCATGGGTGATGAAGATCTCCACCAGCCGGTACTGCACCGGCGTGAAGCCCGTGTAGCCGTCCAGGAAGATCACGCTGTTTTTTAACATCTCCGAGCGCGGCAGCTCCCGGCACAGGATGTCCAGAATCTCCTCCGCCGTGATATAGTGGTTCTCGATATAGTCCCGGAACTCCTGGTAGATCACGGACAGGTCCCCCAGCTTCTGCCGCAGCAGCGGGTTCTCGGCCTCCCCCTGAAGTTTTTCCAGATCCTGGGGGCTGATCCCGTACTGGCACAGCTCGGAGATCTGGGATTTCAGCTGGTTGATAAAGCCCGCCTGCCCTAAGTGGCCGCCGTAGAGCCCCAGGCCCCCCTTCTTCTTTCCGGAGACCCGGCGCAGCACCATGGACTTGCCCATGTCGTCGAGAACCACCGGCACCTGCACCGCCAGCTCGTCGAAGACCCGGTAGGCCAGCCGCTTGAAGCTCAAAATGTCGATGTTCATGATGGCATGCCGGGGGTGCAGGCGCACGATCTCCTTCTGGGCCTGCATGGTGAACTGCTCGGGCACCACCACCAGAAACTGCCGCTCTGGATGCTCTAAGGACAGGCGGATCGCCTGCTCGTACAGATAGCGGGTTTTACCGGACCCGGAACCGCCGAAAACAAATTGTAACGCCACGTTTTTTCCTCCTGCTGTTTCTCATGTTTTGCGGTCACGCCGCTCATATTTCCCCCGTTTCTCTCATAAGCTATAACAAATTGTACCGGAGGTTCTACCTATGAGCTCCAAAACCAAAATCGTTGTGCTGCGCATGAAAGAGATCATCTACACGGGAATCTTTGTCGGCCTGGCCATCCTGCTTGTCGCCCTGTGCCTCATCATGTTCCGCCCCAAAAAAGATACAGCCGGCAGCGAAGCGGCCAGCTATATCCCCGGCGTCTACAGCGCCTCTCTAAACCTCGGAAATCAGGACGTGAACGTGCAGGTCGCCGTGGATGCGGACCGGATCAGCTCCATCTCCCTGATCCCCTTAAGCGAAGCGGTGACCACCATGTACCCGCTCATGCAGCCGACGCTGGACGATCTGGCGAGTCAGATTGTGAAGAGTCAGTCGCTGGAAAACATTACATACTCCAGCCAATCCCGCTACACCTCGACCGCGCTGTTGAAGGCCATTGAGACCGCGCTGGACAAAGCAAAGGTGCAGTAGCGCACAGATTCTCATATTCATGCAAAGGCTGCTGCCAATGCGCTTTCCGGTCAAACGCCGGCACATTCCCCGGCGCTCCTCCCGCAGCGTGCACTGCCCAGCAGCCCTCTCCCGTCTATTTCTTCTTTTTCTCCCCCGGCTTTTTTCGGAAACGCCGGCTCTTGAACACGTACACATGGCCGACGAGCGTCAGGAAAAACACGCCCATGAGCGCCCACTCCAGCTGCTCCGTGCCCAGGTGCGACGCGATGGCAAAGCTCAAAAGCCCGTCCGCAGCGAACAGCCACCGCTCCACCGCGTACACCTTATCCACGTCGTAGTCACTCTTATCGACGTTCGTCCCCACGAATATCATAAAGTCCTTGCCCATAAACAGGTCGATGCCCTCAGCGATACACAAGCCCCCCATAAACCAGAAAATTAAATCCATAGCTCCTCCTTCGCACGCGTTTAGCCGCCCACCGGCGGATAAAGATATGAGCTATTGTAACATATACGGATCAATTTCACAAGACAAGCCGGCGCAGTGTGTTCGTCACATAGCGCCGGCTTGTTTTTCACTCGTCTGATCTATAATCCCGCGTCCCCTGCCGTTTTTCTCAGACGCTGGCAGTCAGAATATCGCGGTTCTGTTCCACAAATTTCCTGATATTGGAAGCTCCTGCGAACTTCTGCACGATTCCGTCGTTCTCGAAGTCCACCACCAGAGTGGGCGCCTGGAGAATGTTGAACTTCTCCGCCAGCTCCGGATGCTCCTCCGCGTCGATCACGTGGTAGTTCACGCCCTTTAAGAACTCCTTCGCCATCTTGCAGTTGGGGCAGGTCTTGGTGGTAAACAGGAACAGTCCGGTGTCCGCCTTCACCTGGTGTCCGCCTGCGCTCTCCTTGACCGGCTCTGCCACGCGGCTCTCCGGCTGGATCCGGGACACGCCGTGCTTCAGCTTGGAGTTTCCGATGTTGTAGGAGGTGCGGTTCTTGTACTCCTGGGTCTTGCCCTCGTTCCAGTTCTGAACCGGGCGGTAGTATCCGGTGATGCGGCTGTAAACCTCCGCCTTCTCCCCGCAGACGGGGCAGGTGAAGTGCTCGCCGGACAGGTAACCATGGCTCTTGCAGATGGAGTAGGTGGGAGACATGGTGTAGTAGGGCAGCTTGTAGTTCTCCGCGATGGTCCGAACCAGGTTGGCCGCAGCCTTCCAATCAGGCAGCTTCTCGCCCAGGAACGCGTGGAACACGGTTCCGGAGGTGTAAAGCGTCTGAAGCTCGTCCTGGATGTCCAACGCGTCGAACACATCCTCGGTGTAATCCACCGGCAGGTGGGAGCTGTTGGTGTAGTAGGGGGTGTCTCCCTGTGCTCCGGCGGTGATGATATCCGGGTAGCGCTTCTTGTCGTGCTTGGCCAGGCGGTAGGTGGTGGACTCAGCCGGAGTCGCCTCCAGGTTGTAGAGGTCGCCGTACATCTCCTGGTAATCCGCCAGACGCTCGCGCATGTGGTTTAACACGTCCTTGGTGAACTTCTGGCAGACCGGATCGGTCATATCTCTGCGGATCCAGTTGGCGTTCAGCCCGGCCTCGTTCATGCCGATCAAGCCGATGGTGGAGAAGTGGTTCTCAAAGGTTCCCAGGTAGCGCTTGGTGTAGGGGTATAAGCCCTGGTTTAGCAGCTTGGTGATCACCTCGCGCTTGGTCTTTAAGGAGCGCGCGGAGACGTCCATCATGTGGTCTAAGCGCTCGTAGAAGTCCTTCTCATCCTTCGCCAAGTAAGCGATCCTGGGGATGTTGATGGTCACAACGCCCACGGAGCCGGTGCTCTCCCCGGCGCCGAAGAAGCCGCCGGTCTTCTTGCGAAGCTCGCGCAGGTCTAAGCGCAGGCGGCAGCACATGCTGCGCACGTCGCTGGGCTCCATATCGCTGTTGATGTAGTTGGAGAAATACGGGGTGCCGTACTTGGCCGTCATCTCGAACAGGAGACGGTTGTTCTCCGTGTCGGACCAGTCGAAGTCTCTGGTGATGGAGTAGGTCGGAATCGGGTACTGGAAGCCGCGGCCGTTGGCGTCGCCCTCGATCATGGTCTCGATGAAGGCCTTGTTGATCAGGTCCATCTCAGCCTTGCAGTCCTTGTACTTGAAATCCATCTCCTTGCCGCCAACGATGGCGTTCATCTCCGCCAAGTCGGCCGGCACGGTCCAGTCCAGCGTAATGTTGGAGAAGGGTGCCTGGGTGCCCCAACGGCTGGGGGTGTTCACGCCGTAGATGAAGGACTCGATGCACTTCTTCACCTCCGGGTAGCTTAAGTTGTCCACTTTCACGAACGGAGCTAAGTATGTATCGAAGGAGGAGAATGCCTGGGCTCCGGCCCACTCGTTCTGCATAATTCCGAGGAAGTTCACCATCTGGTTGCACAGCACGGACAAGTGCTTTGCCGGGGAGGAGGTGATCTTGCCGGTGATTCCGCCCAAGCCCTCTAAGAGCAGCTGCTTTAAGGACCACCCTGCGCAGTACCCGGTCAGCATGGACAGGTCGTGGATGTGGATGTCCGCATTCCGGTGCGCCTCCGCGATCTCCTGGTCGTAGATCTCGCTGAGCCAGTAGTTGGCGGTCACGGCGCCGGAGTTGCTCAAAATCAGTCCGCCCACCGAGTAGGTCACGGTGGAGTTCTCCTTCACACGCCAGTCCTCCACCTTCACGTAGCTGTTCACCACGTCCTTGTAGTCCAGGATGGTGCTGTTCATGTTGCGGATTTTCTCCCGCTGTTTTCTATATAATATGTACGCTTTCGCCACATCCGTGTAACCGGTCTGCTCCAGCACGTGCTCGACGCTGTCCTGAATCTCCTCCACGGAAATACGGCCCTGTCTCATCTTGCCCTGGAAGTCTGCGGTTACGCGCAGTGAGAGCAGCTCCAGAATCTCGTTATTGTAATCCTTCTTCGTCGCCTTAAATGCCTTCTTGATCGCCTCTGTGATCTTGTTTAAGCTGAACTCAGCGACCTCCCCGTCTCGTTTTACAACTTCAATCATTACAAACATAACTCCTTTCGACCCTAGTCCAATGATAATGGCCCCCGGCTTTCTCCCTTAAGAAACAGAAAGTCCCCGGATATAAAACCCGGTGACGTCCGATTGATTTCTATCTGTGTGTCAGTCAGCCACTTAGCACATTATAGCAGACCCCAAAGGAAAACACAATATCTATGATCAACTTTTTATGTTGAACTAGATATTGTGTTTTATTACCTCTGCTTATAATTGCCGCAAAGCCTTGTTGTTACGCGGTTTTCCGGCGGTTAGCCATTTTTAACCCCAAACCAGGCCCACAACATTTTAACGTTTCAGGTGCCCGCGGCCCTCCTCAAAATAGTTTTTCAAGTGGTTTATGTAGGTCATATAGGTGTCGAACAGGCGGCACTCCTCGCTGTACACCAGGTGAGTCTTGTAGAGATAGTTGGAGCCGTCATTGCGTAAAATTGGCTGGTGGTACAGCCCGTCCCGCGGGTCGATCCGAAGATTTGAGATGATCGCCCAGCCGAACCCCACCTTCACCAGGTTCACCAGATTGCGGGAGTCCCCGTAGACCTCCACCTGGGCCGACGGCGGCAGCCCTCCGTCAAAGTTGTCGCTGAGCCACTGCTCGATCTGAAGCGTCAGCGGTGAGCGCATGCAGTTGCTGATGAACGGGCGGGTGTGCAGCATCTCCTCGGTGATGGGCTCCGAGGAGATTATCTCCAGCGGCTCCTCAAACAGCTCCACCGACGGGCCGTTCCACTCGTGAGGGCCCCGGATCACCGCCATCATCAGCCGGTTGTTCTCCATCATGTTGCGCAGGTTGAGGCTCGGCTCCACGGTGAGGCCGATCCGGATCTTGGGATATTGATCGCAGAACTGGCGAATCTGGGGCACCAGAAAAATGTTTAAGAAGGTGCTTGTGACGCCGATTGTCACCAGGCCGGACAGCTCCTCCCCCTCCTGGCGCACGTAGGAGCTGATGTCCTCCTCGTACTGCAGCATCAAATTGGCGAAGGTGTAGAGTCTGAGGCCTGCACTGGTCAGGGAGATCCCCTTGTTGCTGCGCAGGAAGAGCACCTGGTCAAACTCCTGCTCCATCCGGGTCATGCGGTAGGACACCGCGGGCTGCGAGATAAACAGCTTCTCAGCGGCCTTTGCCATACTCTTATCGCTGTAGAGCGTCTTTAAAAGCAGCCAGTCTATCTTGTCCATCTCCCCACCTCCCGGTCATTGTCATGCAATAAAGACTGTTTATTGCGAACATAATTATTATATTCTTGTTATAAAACCCCGTCAAGTGTAAACTGTATCTATACAAATCGACTATATCTTTATATATAATCGGGTCTTTAATCGTCATTTTCAACAATTCCATATTTTTCAAGAAAGGAGTGCGAACAACTGACCATGGCAGAGAAAAAGAAAGAAGTGTGCGTCCTGGCCGCCGCCGGGATGCTGGGCTCCTCCTTTGACGCCACCGGTTTTTACCGGGCCCTGGAGCAGCATCCCGACGTGATCGGGTGTGACTCCGGGACCTCGGACTCCGGCCCCTTCTACCCCGGCGCCGGAAAGCCGCGCATGAACCGGAAAGCCGCCAAGCGGGATCTGCAGCTGATGATCACCGAGGGCGTGAAGCGTGGAATTCCCGTGCTGATCGGTTCCGCCGGAACCGCAGGCGCAGACCCAAACGTGGACTGGGTGGTGGAGATCGTGAGGGAGATCGCCGCAGAGCAGAACCTTCACTTCAAGCTGGCCGAGATAAAGACCGAGCTGACCCATGAACAGCTCTACCACTACATGGAGGAGGGCCGCCTTCACCCCCTGGAGGGGGCGCCCGAATTCACAGACCGGGATTTAGACACTCTCAGCCGCTGTATCTCCGTGATCGGCGCGGAACCGTTCATCAAGGCGCTGGAGGAGGGGGCCCAGGTGGTCATCGCCGGGCGGGCCACGGACACCTCCATCTTCGCAGCGGTCCCCATCATGCACGGCTTAGAGAACGGCTTTACCTGGCACGCGGCCAAGGTGCTGGAGTGCGGGACACTCGCCACCGTGTTTGAGAAGTATCACGGCAGCATGCTGGCCTGGATCCGCGAGGACTCCGCCAGCATCGAGCCCGGCCACCCGGAGATGGCCGCCTCGCCCGTGTCCATCGTGTCGCACACGCTGTACGAGAACACCGATCCCTACCATCTGCCGGAGCCCGGCGTCCTGCTTGTGACCGAGGACTCCCGATACGAGCAGGAGACGGACCGGAGGGTGCGCATCACCGGCACCAGACTTGAGAGGCGGCCCTACACCCTCAAGTTGGAGGGCGTGAAATTTAAGGGCTACCGAAGGGTGGCTGTGGCCGGAGTCTCCGACCCGCTGATTTTAAAGCAGTTTGACTCCTGGCTGGCCCAGTGTGAGCGGGATGCCCGCAACAAAATCCGGCTGGGAATGGGGCTTGAGAGAGACGACTACCGCATGCGCCACCTGGTCTACGGAAATCCCAAAGATCCGGACACTGACAGTGTCGGTGTGGTCTTCGACATCATCGCCCGCACACCGGAGGATGCCGACGGGATTATCTCCAATGTGTGGCACACCGCCCTGCACGTCCCGATCAAGGACTGGGAGGGAGCCCAGAGCCAGACCGCGTTCCCGTTCTCGCCGCCGACCCTGATGACCCAGGAGAACGGCGCCACCTACTCCTTCTGCTTAAACCATGTGATCGAGGTGGACGATCCGCTGGAGACCTGCCGCTTCACCTACTATGACTTATAAGGAGGGCAAAGGATGAAAAAATTGTATGAGCTGGCGAAGCTGATCCGCTCCAAAAATGCTGGTCCGTTCATGGAATCCATCGACATTCTGTTCGCGGACCATGAGACCTACGAGCGGGTGCTCGCCACGGGCGCGCTGAGCCCGGCCGCCGTCGCTGCCCTTTACGGGGTGGACGAGAAGACGGTCAGCCAGCACAATCTCCCCCTCGCCAACGCGGTCAAGTTCTCGTTCCCGCGCAAGGCTCCGTCCGGCGACTTCCTGGACGACGACCTGTACGGCTGCCAACAGCACCGCCCTATGGTCAACCTGGAAATTCCGGTGGACTGACGCCGGCTTCCCTGAGATATCCAATCAATGAATATAAAGAAAACGGAGGAAATGATTATGAAATCAAGAAAACTTATGCGCCTCATGGCTGGTATGGTGAGCGGTGCGATGCTGCTGTCCTTATGTGCATGCGGAGGTTCCGGGAGCCAGAAGGCGGCTCCGGCCGAGACGGCTGCAAAAACCGAGGCTCCGGCTGCGGATGCCGGCAAGCCGGCGGGCGGTGACACCACCGCGGCGGCGGAAGCAGCGGCCCCAGCCAGCGATTTTAAGTTCGATCACCGGATCGAGATCATGGTGCCTGCGGGCGAGGGCG
>USJW01000092.1 GCA_900555045.1 uncultured Clostridium sp.
GCATGGCTTTTGCCGGTCCGCCGGGATCACTTTCAGGGGCTTCATCCCCCCTGCAGCAACGCCCCATATCTCCCCAGAAAGCTCTGAGTCCGCTCATTGTCCGAGGCAAACACCTTCTCGGGTGTTCCCTCCTCCACGATCACCCCGTCCGCCATGAACACCACCCGGTGGGAGATGTCCCGCGCGAAGGCCATCTCGTGGGTAACGATCACCATGGCGATATCCAGGTCCGCCAGGGACCGGATCACCTTCAACACCTCGCCGGTCAGCTCCGGGTCCAGCGCCGAGGTGGGCTCGTCAAAGAACAGGATCTTGGGGTTTAGCGCCAGCGCCCGGGCGATGGCCACACGCTGGCACTGGCCGCCGGAGAGCTGGCAGGGGTAGGCGTTCTCCTTGTCCTCCAGGCCCATCTTCCTGAGCAGCTCCCTGGCCTCCCGGTACACCACAGCCTTATCCCGCTTCTGCACATGGATGGGCGCGTCGGTGATATTTTTGATCACGGAAAAGTGGGGGAACAGGTTAAAATTCTGGAACACCAGGCCGTACTGGCTCTGGATCTCCTTAAGCTCCTTCTTGCCCGCGTAGACCGCCTTCCCGTCCGCCCCGGTCCAGGCCGCCTTCTTCCCCAGGTACACCACTTCCCCGCTGTCCATGGTCTCAAGCATCGTCGCGCAGCGCAGCAGGGTGGATTTCCCGGAGCCCGAGGGCCCGATGATGGACACGATCTCCCCCTCCTCCACGGACAGGGAAATATCCTTTAACACCTGCGTCCCGTCAAAGGACTTTTCCACATGGTTGATCTCAAGCAGCTTCATTGTCCACAATCTCCTTCCCCTTACTGGTAATAATTCAGCTTCTTCTCAATCCCCTCCATGGCCAGAGCCACCAGCAGATTGAAAATGTAATAGAACAGCCCCGCGGCCACAAACGGGATCATGTTGCTCTGGGCCGCCGCCAGCATCTTGGCGATGGAGAACATCTCCATCACGCTCAGCGTGAACGCCAGGGAGGTGTCCTTAACCAGCGTGATGACCTCGTTGGTCACGGAGGGCAGAATGTGCTTGATCACCTGTGGCAGAATAATCTTAAAGAAGGTCTGCGCCCGGCTGTAGCCGAGGAGCTTCGCTGCCTCGTACTGGCCCTGGGGCATGGACTGGATCCCGCTGCGGTAAATCTCCGCGAAGTAGGCGGCGTAGTTGACCACAAAGCCGATCAGCGCAGCCCACAGGCGGTACCCGCTGCCGAACTTTAACCCGAACAGATAGTAGGGCCCGAAGTACACCACCATCAGCTGCAGCATAAGCGGCGTGCCCCGCATGATGGAGATGTACACCTTCACCAGGGTGCGGATCACCCCGTTCTTCGACATCCGCCCAAAGGCCACCAACAGCCCCAGGGGCAGCGAAAAAATCAGCGTCACCGCAAAGATCTGCACGCTGGTCAGCATACCTCCCATGAGCTGCACAAGTATCTGTTGTACCGTCATCTTCCCCATAATCAATCTCCGCCTTCTTGTGAAATCATATTTGCCCGCCCGGGCTTTCCCGGACCGCCTATAAGCGCATCCGCCCTCCGGCGCCAGAAAAACCGCTGTACGCGTTCACATGCAGCGGCTTTTACTCTGTCTCTATCCCCGGCTCTATTTGCCGATGGTCGTCACGTCCTCGCTGAACCACTTTTCGGATATGGCCTTCATGGTTCCGTCCGCAGCCATCTCCTCCAGGGTCTTCTGTACCTTGTCGCGCAGCTCGGTGTTGCCCTTCTTAAAGCCCACGCCGTACTCCTCCGCGGAGAGGGTGTCGTCCAGGATCACGAAATCTGCGTTTCTCTGCTGAATCTGGTATCCAGCCACGATCACGTCCATGGCGATGGCGTCCACCGCGCCCTGCTCCAGATCCATGAACGCGGAGTTGTAATCCGCAGTGGTCAGAAGCTGCTTGAAGGTCGCAACCAGGTCCGGATTCTCGTTTAACGCCGCTAACGCGGAGGAATCGGCCTGGCACTCCACCACCTTGCCCGCCAGATCGGCCCGGCCGGTGATGCCGGAATCCTTGGCCACCACGAACACCTGAGAGTTCGCCATGTAGGGAGTGGTCCACTCATAGTCGTTCTCGCGGCCCGTCATGGTAAAGCCGTTCCAGATGCAGTCGATGTTGCCGGCGTCCAGCTCCATGTCCTTGGAATCCCAGGCGATGGGCTGAGGCGTGTATGTAAGTCCCAGGCGGCTGGCCACCTCCTTGGCCAACTCCAGGTCAAATCCGGTGTACTCCCCGTTGTCCCCCATGAAGCCCATGGGCGGGAATTCCTGGTCAAATCCCACAATCAATGTTCCGCCGGACGCCTCCGCGGTGCCCGCTGCGGTCGTATCTGCCGCCTTCGTGTCCGCTGCGGCCGTATCCGCCACCTTCGTATCCGCCGCTTTCGTGTCCGCCGCCGTCCCGGCAGTGGTCGCATCCGTCTTCGCGGGAGCCTCCGTCTTCGCTCCCCCGCACCCGGCCAGGCTCAAAGCCATCAGAGCTGCCAGCGCGATACTGATCATTTTCTTTTTCATAATACGTTCCTCCTCAAAACATGATTTCATATAATTATCACTTCACTCAAAAATCACTCTACCATAGTAGCACACTAAAGTAAATCTGTAAAGAGGAATTTTTCAGCACAGCGCAGAAACGGCGATTTCCAGGTGCCAAGCCTTGCACAGGGAAATCGCCGTTCTGTCCGAATCGCAATTACAATATCTCTTTCAACTCTCTCAAATCCCGGATCTCATAGTCCACCCGTATCCCGTCCTCCCGCGGCTTCCCGCAGGGGTTGTACCAGCAGGTGTCCGTCCCGGCCACGTTTCCGCCCAGGATATCTGAGTGCAGGGAATCCCCCACCAAGAGCATCCGCGTCGGGTCCGCGTCGGGAATTCTGGAGAAGCAGTACTCAAAGTACTCCTTCTGCGGCTTCTGGCTCCCCGCGTCCTCGGACACGAAGATGTCCTTCACGTACAGGTCCAGCCCCGAGGCCGCCAGCCGCTTGTACTGCGTGGTGGAGGTCCCGTTGGTCACAATATACAATCCGTACCGGTCCCGCAGATACCCGCAAACCTCCAACGCCCCGTCGATCAGAATCGCCGACTTGTCCAGAAGCCCCCGGTACATGCTCTCCACCTGCGCTCCGTCCACCTGGCGTCCCAGTCTTCCAAAAAATGTTTCAAACCGCTGGCACACCAGCTTCTCCTTGGTCACCTCTCCCCGCTCGAAGGCCGCCCAGGCGGCGTTGTTCACCTGGTGGTACATCTCCAAAAGCTCCTCCGTGGGCTCAAACCCGTGTTCCCGCAGGACAACGCGCATACCGTCCGCCTCCGCCTGGTCGAAGTTTAAAAGGGTCCCGTCCACATCCAGCAGAATCACATCGTATTTTTTATTCTCGCTCATCACCTGTCCTCGTATACCACCTTTCCCTCACAGATCGTATACTTCACGCGCCCGGTGAGCGTCTCGCCCGCAAAGGGGCTGTTGCTGGCCTTGGACGCAAACCCGTCCACAGTCCAGCGCTCGTTCTCGTCAAAAATCACCAGATCCGCAGGCGCGCCCGCTTCCAGGCGCCCGCAGGGCAGCTTGTAGAGTCTGGCCGGGTTGCAGCTCATCTTCTCCATGAGCTGGCACAGGCTTAAATGGCCCTCCTTCACCAGGTGGGTGATTCCAATGGCCAGCGCCGTCTCCAGCCCGATAATCCCGCTGGGCGCCTCGGTCAGCGGCTTCGCCTTCTCCTCGGCGCTGTGGGGCGCGTGGTCCGTGGCGATCATGTCGATTGTGCCGTCCTTAAGGCCCTCGATCAGCATCTGCCGGTCCCACTCGGTTCTGAGCGGCGGGTTCATCTTCGCGAGCGTCCCGTGCGCCAGCACCGCCTCCTCGGTCAGCGCAATGTGGTGGGGCGTCACCTCCGCCCACACCTTCGCCCCCAGCTCCTTGGCCAACTTCACCAGCTTCACCGCGTGGCCGGAGCTGATGTGCTGGATGTCCACCGTCGCCCCGGTGTCCAGCGCGATCATGCAGTCCCTCGCCACCAGGGAGTCCTCGGCCAGCGCGGGAGAACCGCCGATTCCCAGGGCTTTTGACACCTCCCCACGGTTGATCCCGTTGTTCTCGATGAAGGTCTTGTCCTCCTCGTGGAAGCTGAGCACCGTGTCAAGGCGGGCTGCCTCCTCCATGGCGCGCTTCACAAACACGCCGTCCATGAGCGGGATTCCGTCGTCCGTGAACCCGGCGGCCCCGGCGGCCAAAAGTCCCTCCATGTCCGTGAGCTCCCGTCCCTCAAAGCCCTTTGACACCGCCGCGCAGCTGAGCACGTGGATTCCGGTCTTCTTCCCCTCCGACAGGACATACCGCAGCGTCTCCTCGTTGTCCACGATGGGCTTCGTGTTCGCCATCAGCACCACCGTGGTGAAGCCGCCCTTCGCCGCAGCGCGGGCGCCCGTCTGGATGTCCTCCTTGTAGGTCAGACCCGGATCCCTGAAGTGCACGTGCACGTCCACAAGCCCCGGCGCCACCGCCAGATTTTCCGCCTCAATCACCTGCTCATAGGCCACATCCGGCGCCTCGCCGGCCCTGTAAATTTCCTTTATCTCACTGCCCTCCAGCACAATATCCGCCCGCTCGTCCCTTCCGGAAGCCGGGTCGAGCAAACGTCCGCCGCGAATCAATATCATCGATTTTTCCATCCTTTCCCAGTTATCGCCTGTCACACAAGAAATTCTTCCCCGCAGCGGTGGATCTCCACCACCCGGTCCCTGTACGGCTCCGAGCAGTCCAGCCTTTTGAGCCGCTCCGCTACGTCAAATTCTCCCCAGAAATGCATGGGAAATACCACGTCCGCGCCCACAGTGCGCATGTAATCGTCCATGCCTCGGTAAAAGTCCTCCTCCTGGCGCGGGTCTAAGGGCACAAAGGCCACATCCACGTGGTTTCCCGCCATCTCATCCAGCTCCCTGTGGTACTTGTCGCTCATGCGGGCATTGTCCGCCTCCGGCTCGCCCCGCCACACCCAGTTGTTCAGGTCCCCGGCGTGGTAAATCCGTTTCCCCTCGCACTCCACCATGAACGCCACGCCCTCGTCCGTGGACTTAAAGGTGCGCACCTTGACGGCAGGCGGAAGGTTGACGGACGCCTCCTCCTCCGGCCCCAAAAACAAAATCTGCCTGCGCAGCTCCTGGGGCGCCCGCTTGCGCCAGATGTCGTCGCTCAGCACGTACAAAACCTGCTCCGCCTGATCCGCCAGGTCAAAGATCACCGGAGAAAAATGGTCCCCGTGGCGGTGGCTGGAAAATATGATCAGCGGTTTGTCCAACACCTGGGGGAGCTCCCCCTCAAAATAGTCGAACAAAAATGCCGCCTGCTCCATCTCCACCAGAAACGAGCTGTGGTGAATATATGTAACTTTCATGTGTAAATCCCCCTTTCCATGCCGTATTAAACTGCCTCTCTCTCCATTATATATCAGAATGCCCCGTGATAAAAGCTTTTCCACTTTCCCCGCAGGAATCGGGGCACCAGCAGGCAGACCCTGGCGGTCCAGTCCAAGATCATGGCCACCCAGACGCCCACCGCGCCCAGGCCAAGCCCCACCGCCAGCACATAGCTGAAGGCGATGCGGAACACGCACATGGAGAAGATGGACACAAACATCGGGAATTTCACGTCGTCCGCGGCGCGCATGATGTTGGTCAGCGTGAAGGACGCGGGCCACAGGAAAATGGCACAGCCGTCGTGGATCAGGACCAGCACCGCGGCCAGGCGCAGCGTCTCCTCCGGGAGCCCGTAGAGGCGCAGCGTCAGCGGCATGGTGGCGATCACCAGCGCACAGCAGCCGGCGGTGACCGCGTAGGTCAGCTTCATCATCTTTCTCGCATAGTAGTCCGCCTGGTCAAAGTCCCCCGCGCCCACGCAGCGGCCGATGACCGTGATCACCGCCAGGTTCATGGCCTGTCCCGGCAGAACGCCCATGCCGTCCAGGTTGTTGGCGATGGCGTTGGCCGCGATCTGGCTGGTTCCGAACAGCGCGATGATGCTCACCACCAAAACCCGGCCCATCTGGAAGATGCAGCTCTCAATCCCGCCGGGGATCCCGATGTGCAGAATCTGCCGGATCATCCGCCCGTCCGGCCACAGGGAGCTGCCGCCGATGAAGATGTCGAGCTTCCGGTTTCGCAGCCGGAAGGTCAGCACCGCGCAGGCCAGAATCCGCGAGGCCAGGGAGGCGATGGCCGCCCCAGCCACGCCCCAGCCCATGCCGAAGATGAGCCAGGCGTCCCCGGCCACGTTGACGATGTTCATGACGATGGAGGCCTGCATGGAGATCCGTGAATTTCCCATGGAGCGGAACAGCGCCGCGCAGGAGTTGTAGATCGCCAGAAACGGGTAGGACAGCGCCGAGATCACCAGATAGATCAGGGCATTGCGCATCACATCCGCCTCGATGCCCCCGTAGAGGAGCTCTAAAAGGCCCTTTCGCACCAGAATCGACGCCGCCATGATCGCCACCGAGACGATCCCTGTGATGAGGAGAAGCTGGTCCGCCGCCTGGCAGGCCAAGTCCCGCCGTTTCTGTCCCAAATACTGGGAAACCACCACCGCGCCGCCGGTGGAGACCGCCGCGAACACGTTGATGATCACCGTGTTGACCATGTCCACCAGGGAGACGCCGGAGGTGGCCGCCTCCCCAGCGCTGGAGACCATCATGGTGTCCACCATGCCAACGGTCACCGCCAGAATCTGCTCCACGATGAGCGGTAAAATCAGGCGCTTTAAATCCTGATTGGAGAACAAATATTCCGTTTTACCCGACTGCTGCATTTTTTTCCATCCTTTGTGCCTGCGCCCCACGGACCATGCACCCCCTCCGGACGGCCCTCCCCCAAAAGCGCCGCCCGGACATGCCAAACGCAGAATGTGTTATTTAAAAGACTACTGCATAACACCATTCTGCGTCAAGAAGCATTTTATCCAAAAAACAGGCTATTTAATCACCAGGCCCAGCCGCTTTGCCAGCTCCGCCGCTTGATATAAGTCCACAACCGCCCCCCTAAGCTCCTCGCATCCGTCGGACAGGACCAGGCCGCCGATGTCGCAGGTGGTAAAGTCCATCCCCCGAAGCGGGGTCTTAAAAAAGCTTGCGCCCGAGAGTCCGGCCCGGTCCCAGGAAACCTCCTTCACCCGGCACTGGCTGAACACAGCGCTCTTCATCCGGCTGTCCGATATGCGCACCCGCTCCAGCCTGCAGGAGTCGAAATTGGCGAAATCCATGGCGCAGCCGGACACCAGAAGGTTTTTCACCGTGCTGCCCGCAAACTTCGCCCCCAGCCCCTTGCAGGACTCGAACCGGCAGCGGTTAAAAAAGCTGTCGCTGAAATCACAGTTGGAGAAGTCGCAGGACTTAAACACCACGTCCGTGAAGCTCCCCTGGGTGAACGAACAGCCCTGGAAGCTGCAGTTTGTGAACTCACACTGGGCGGCCTGCAGCAGCGGGAAAAACTGTTCCTCCGCGGCCACCCCCGAGAACGAGAGCTCCCGCGCGCACTCCTCCTCCCGAACGCACCGGAGGAGATATAAAAGGCCGCCCGCAGCCTCGGTAAGCGCTGCGGGCAGCCACGGCTCCGTCACCGTGTTTGTACTCTTCACTGGGCCGTGTCCTCCTCTGCGAACAGCGGCGTGAACTGGAAGGTGCGGCAGTCCACCAGTCCCCTGTCGGTCAGGCGCAGCTCCGGCAGGCAGGCTAACGGGATCAGGGCCATGGTCATGAAGGGCGAAACCATGGTGCAGCCGATCTGCTCCCAGCACTTGGTCAGATGGTCCACCATGGCGGCCATCTCCTCCGCCGGCTTGTCGTTCATCAGCCCGGCGATGGGAAGCGGAACCACGCCCAGAACCTTGCCGTTCTGGACCACGGCCATGCCGCCCCTGCTCTCGATCAGGGTGTTTGCCGCCAGCGCCATGTCCTCGTCGTTGGTTCCCACCACCAGCAGGTTGTGGGCGTCGTGGGCCACCGTGGACGCCATGGCGCCGCAGCGGATGCCAAAGCCCTTGCAGAAGCCGAAGCCCACCTTCCCGGTTCTGTGGTGGCGCTCAAACACGGCGGTCTTTAGCACGTCCTGCTCCGTGTCGGAGTGCACCTGGCCGTCCGCGACCGTGAGCACCGCAGTGCCCGCGATGTCCGCCACCTTGCCGGAGCCGACCTCGATCACCTGGACCTTCACCTTGCTCCCGTCCGCCGGTGCGCTGCCGTCCGCCGCCTTCGGCGCGTCAATCCGGAAGGAGTCCGCCGTGACAACGCTTCCCACGTGCACGGAGTCCATGGCCCAGTCCGGGTAGGTGTAGGGCTCAAAGCTGACGGTCATTTTTCCGTTCTCCGCCACCACGTCGCCGTCGATCATCACCCGCGTCACCTTGAGGTCCTCCAGGTTATTGATAAACACGATATCCGCGCACTTGCCCGGCGCGATGGAGCCCAGCTCGTGGTCCATCTGGAAACACTGGGCGCAGTTGATCGTCACCATCTGAATCGCCGTCACCGGGTCGATTCCCTCCTGGACCGCCCTGCGCACGATGTGGTCCAGATGGCCCTCGTGGATCAGCGTCTCCGGGTGGGCGTCGTCGGACACCAGGTTCGCGTACCGCGTGTCCACCTTGTGCTCCGTGATGGCCTTCGCCACCTGGTGCAGGTCATGCCACGCGGAGCCCTCGCGCAGCTGGGCGTACATTCCCAGGCGCATCTTTGCCAGCGCGTCCTCCGCCCTGGTGGACTCGTGGCAGCAGCGGGTTCCGGAGGCGATGTAGGCGTTTAACCCTTTTCCGGTCTCCGGCATGGAGTAGTGGCCGGTGACGATCTTGCCGGCCTTCAGGGTGGCCCCCACGATCCGGTGGGTCCGCTCGTCGGAGTTTAGGATGCCCGGGAAATTCATCATCTCGCCCAGGCCCACGACGCTGTCCCAGTCCATGGTCCCCTCCACGTCCTCGGGGCCGATGGAGGAGCCGGTGTCCTCAAATCCCGGCACCGCAGGCACGCAGGACGGGGTGGTGATCATGGCCTTTAAGGGCGTTCTGGCCGCGTCCTCTGCCATGCACTTCACGCCCTCCAGCCCCAAAACATTGCAGATCTCGTGGGGATCCATGTAGATGCCCACTGTTCCGTGGGGAATCACGGCCCTGGCGTACTCGCCCACGCCCATCATGGAGGACTCCACGTGGATGTGTCCGTCCAGGAAGCCGGGCGCTATGTACTGTCCTTCAGCGTCAATCACCCGGGTGTCCGGGCCAATGCAGTGGGAGGCGTCCCCCACCAGTGCGATGCGGCCCATGGCAACCGCCACGTCCACATTCTCCAAAATCTCGCCCGTGCACACGTTTACCAGCTTTGCGCCACGGATCACAGTCTCGGCCGGAGTCCTCCCCTGGGCCGTCGCGGCCAGCGTCATGGAAGCCTCCCACAGTGGTGTTTTACAGAATTTGTTAATCATTCCTTCTCCTTTCTCACGATAAAGATGCAATCATTTATAGAAACACAGCGCCTCGATTGCGCGGCGCTGTCTACCCCTTTTTTGTTATTATCAGTATGCCATATCTTGGCTCTCTTTTCAATCCCTTCCTTTTTCCCAATCCCGCGAGCGCACATATTCAACGAGCTCATCCGCAGGGATCGCCGGGCTGTAGAGATATCCCTGGAACAGGGCGCACCCCAGCCCCGCCAGCACATCCCTAAGCCGCTCGTTCTCCACATACTCCGCCACCACCTTGAAGTGGAGGTCCTCGCCCAGCCCCACGATGGCCCGGACAATGTCCTGGCTGCGCGGGCTGTCAAGCAGCTGGCGCACCAGAGCGCCGTCCAGCTTGACGAAATGGAAGCTGTTCTCCTGCAAATACTTGAGGGAGGTCTGGCCCATGCTGAAATCGTCGATGGCGGTCATGATGCCGTGCTCCGAGAGATAGCGCAGGTTCTCGGCGATCCCGCCGTAATGCTCGAGAGCCGTGTCCTCGGTCACCTCCAGGCAGAAGCTGCCCGCAAGCCCGGCCTCATCCACCCGCTTTGCCACCCGCCGGATAAACGGCGCATTGTTGGCCTCCTGGGCGGAGATATTCACGGACACGGTAAACGGCCGCTTAAGCGCCTCCCGGAACCGGACCGCCTCCGCAGCCGCCAGATCCAGGATGCAATCCGTCAGCTGGTCGAAAATTCCGCCCTCCTGCGCCAGGGTGATCACGAGCGGCGGCTCCAGGGGCGTCCCGTGAAAATTCCAGCGCAGCAGCGCCTCCGCGCCGCACACCCGGCCGCTCTCGTCCACCTGAGGCTGATATTTTAGAGGAATCACACCGGCCCGGATATCCCGGTGGAGCTGCTCCACCACCATCTTGGCCACGCCGCCGATATTGCCTGGGCGCTCCAAAAAGTTGTACCGGCTGCCCGAGGCCGCCCGGTTCTCCGCCCAGTAGACCCGGCGCAAATCCTCCAGGTCAATCTGCGTGCGCGCCTGCTGCATCCGCTCCGCCAGGCGGACAAAGGGTATGTAGATGAGCGTCCCCGCCGCCAGGATCACGAGCTGCACCAGGGCGCCGTTTATGGAGCCTGAGATCGCCAGGCCGCTGAGCGGCACCGGCGTGGTCCAGGTGACGCTGGAGGTCACCACGGGCATGAACCCGCAGGCGGTGGCCAGGTAGGCGATGAGCATCGAGACCACCGGCACCGCCAGAAACGGCAGGAACAGGATCGGGTTTAGGATCACCGGCAGGCCGAACACCAGCGGCTCATTCATGTTGAAGATGCCAAAGGGCAGAGAGCACCAGGCCAGCCGGCGGTTCTCGGAGGACCGGGAACACAGAAGAAGGGCCAGGAGAAGGCAGAGCGTGGCCCCGCTGCCCCCGATTAACGCAAAGTTGTCCACGAACGTCTTACAAACGATGGCCATGGGGTTTTCGTCCAGCGGCGCAAAGTAGGCCAGGGCCACCGGCTCCATCACGTTCCCGCCGTGAATCCCGAACAGCCAGAGGAGGTCCGTCAGCAGCACAAAGAGAATTCCCTTTCCCAACTCCCCGGGCACATTGGCGAACAGCGCCATCATCCCGCCCGAGAGCATCTCGCTGATATTTTCCACCCCGAACAGGCCCTTCACCCCCAGGCTTAAGAGCGTGAAAAACGCCAGACAGAGCGCCAGCGGCACAATCAGCGAGACCGAAACCTGAAACTGCACGTCCGTGCCCGCGCTGTAGGACCGGAAGCAGGCCGGAAGGTAGCGGCTTAAGGCCCGCAGCAGGGCGGTGGCCCCGATGGAACAGAGGATGGCCCCGAACATGCTGACCGCGCCCAGGGAGGCGAAATCAAACCCGCCGTCCCCCCTCACGCAGAACAGCACGAAGAAGCTGCCGAGGGCGGCCATGACCGCCACCAGGCAGAAGGTTCTGTCCGCCTCGGGAAATGTCTCCGCGTAGGAATAGCTGATCCCGCACAGAAGCCCCAGCGACATGATCCCGATGGTCGCGTCGTAGATAAAGCCCAGCGCCATGTGGAGCTGCCCGCCGGCCGCCTGGGAAATCCACGCGTGAAAGGCCGGAACCGGCAGATTTCGCAGCATAAGCGCCACCGCCCCCACAATCAGGACCGGAGTCAGGAGAAGCAGTCCCCGCTTGATCGAGCCAAACACGGCGTTGTGCTCCAGCGCATATGTAAAACGAAGCAATTTCTTGTACAACATACCCATCCCCCTGACGCCCCCCTAGGACGTCTGCCTCTTCTCAAACCACCACAGCACGGCTCCGATGGATACCGCCAGAACCACTGTGGTCACGATGCTCCCCTCCAGACCGAACTCGCCGCCGTTTAACAGCGCGGGCCCGGACGAAACCGTGCTGATCACGCTGGCCGTCCGGATTCCGCTGACCTCAAACCCAAACACGCACCCCTGGAAGAAATTCCAGGCGATGTGAAACCCGATTCCCAGCCACAGCCGCCCGGTCCTGTACGCCATAACCCCGAACAGCAGCCCCGCGAGGATGATGTTCACACAGCCCAGGGCGCTGAAATTGTCGTTTGTGCTGTGGGCGATTCCGAACAGAAACGCGGGAAGCACGCAGATCAGCCAGGGATTCTCCGTCTGCCGGAGCGTCCCCATGGCGTAGCCGCGAAATCCGGTCTCCTCGCCGATGCCCACAAACACAAACATCAAAAAATATCCCGCCAGCCAGGGGCTAAAATGCAGCCCGCCGGAAAGCTCTGGCCGCGCACTCCCGGTCAGATAGATAAGGACGCTGATGGTGCTGACGAGCGCCGCCCCGAACAGGAATCCGGCGCCGGTCTCCTTAAGCCAGTTCTTTCCCCAGAATCCCATGAACCGCAGCGGCAGCCGGAACATGGTCTTCCAGACCGCCGTACAGAAAATCACCAGCAGCGCGTTCTGGATACACATCGCCAGAATGAAGTAAAAGCTCTGGAAGGCCGCGGCCATCTCCCCGGTCAGTCTCCCGGAAGCGTCGATCATGCCCCTGGCCTGCAGCGCGGGGGTGAGCGCCCCCAGGATCCCAACGGAGACTAACAGCATGGCGATCGGGACGAGAATCTCCCAGATCACGATCACGGACAGGAACTTGTAGCCCCACCGCACCTGCCCGTCCTTATTTTTAAACAAATTTCTCATACCGCCTGTTCCTTTCGCCATCAGCCGTCAAATTCCCGCCCGCAGCATCTGCTCCTGCTCGTCAAAGAGCAGGCGTTTATTGTACTCGTAGTAGCGCTCGCACCCATTTTCCTGCAAAAAGTGGATGCAGTACTCGTTGGAGTTTAACTCGGTCACGAAGATCACCATCTCCTGGCTGTCCCCGAAGGCCGCCTCCATAAAGTCAAAGGCGTGCTCCAGCATGGCCGCGGCCTCCGCCTGCTGCTCCTCGTAGCGGTCGCTTCTCTCGCCAAACCGGCTGCGCAGCCACTCCCACGCCTGTGCCGGCTCGTCAAGCCCCGCAAGCTCCATCTCTCTTCCAGTTTCTTCCAGATATGCCGCTGCGGACCGCCGTACCCGCTCGTCCCTGCGGCCGAGGAGCCCGGCCTCCTTGGACCGCGCGGTCTCCTGCTCCAGCTTTTCCGCCAAATCCTTCATCCGCGCAGCCGGAGCCTCAGAAAGCGCCCCGGTCTCCACCTGACGTCCAAATGCCTTGAGCCGCGCCATCACCAGTTCCAGCTCCAGCTCTGTGAGCCGCTGCCGGCGAAATGCGCCAAACAGCCGGGACAGGAGCAGCCCCACCACGCTGAGCTTCTCGTCGAAGGGCGCCCGGGCCACCTTGTCGCAGAGCGCCTCATTGATCTTGCCCGCCAGGATCTCGTCCACCTGGTAGTCGTTCTGGTATTTGTAGTACAGCTCCAGGTAGTTGGCAAAGTCTTTGGAAATTTTAGGAAACTGGATGTACTGCCCCACCACGTCCCGGTCCGCCTTCTTCCCCAGCTTCTCGTACACCGCGATCAGCTCGGACAGGTCCTCCCAGCCTCTGGGCGTGGCGAACCGCTTGCCGTCCACCGTGGTCTCG
Source organism: uncultured Clostridium sp. (assembly GCA_900555045.1). Classification (GTDB taxonomy): domain Bacteria; phylum Bacillota; class Clostridia; order Lachnospirales; family Lachnospiraceae; genus Enterocloster. The sequence goes on from USJW01000092.1 coordinate 13,545, forward strand.
ATCTGGCAGAAATTCTGGCGCTTGATGTTGAGGTAAGAGAGAATGGCCGGGTGGATATTCACCTGGTAGGCGTACTCCTTCCACACCTCAAAGTCCGGCTCCACCGTGATCTTCTTGATCCGGTCAAGCGTCACCACGTCGAACTCCCGGACGGACTTGTTGTACTCCGGCGGGTTCCCCGCGGCCACGATCACCCAGCCCTCCGGGATCCGGTGGCTGCCGAAGGTCTTGCACTGCAAAAACTGCAGCATGGTGGGCGCCAGGGTCTCGGAGACGCAGTTGATCTCATCGATGAACAGAATCCCCTCCGCCAGGCCCGCGGCCTCGATCTTGTCGTAGATGGACGCCACGATCTCGCTCATGGTGTACTCCGTCACCGTGTACTCCCTGCCGCCGTAAAGTTTCTTCTCGATAAACGGCAGCCCCACCGCGCTCTGGCGGGTGTGGTGGGTGATGGTGTAGGCCACCAGCCCGATCCCCATCTCCTGGGAAATCTGTTCCATAATCTGGGTTTTGCCAACGCCGGGCGGCCCCATGAGAAGCACCGGCCTCTGCCGGATGGAGGGGATCGCGTAGGCTCCCGTCTCGTCCCTCAGAAGGTACGCCTCGATGGTGTCCTTAATCTCTTGTTTGGCCCGTTTTATATTCATGTCGTTCTCTCCTGCTCTTCATTCTGCCGAAGCCCCAATTCGTCGGCCTTCTCTCCCCCAGCCGCCTTCTCCATGATCTCATCGGTCTCCAGGATCACCTTCATGGCCCAGGGAGGAACCGACTCGTCGCTGTACTGGTCCTTCACAAACACAAAGGCCGTGTCGTAGGGCGGAGCCTGGACCGGGTAGATTCCCTTCCCGTCGGTAAAGTAGATGAGCCCCCGCAGCCTCGCAAACGCCCCCGAGGCCCGAAGCCCGTTCACGTAGTCGAAGGCCGGCCTGAAATCCGTCCCGCCAAGGCCCTTTAGGGTCAGATGCTCCATGTAGTCCGCCAGCTCCTCGGCCCGCGTGATCACCACATCCGACTGGATCTGGTCGTCACACTGGATCACGTGCACGTTCACCCGCCTGAAAAAGCTCTCCGACTGGCTGAGCACGTCGTAGGTCTCCTCCAGGAAGCGCTGCACCAGTTCCCCGGAGCAGGACATGGAGGTGTCGATCACCACCGCAAAGTCCTCCACCCGGTACACCTCCCTGGACTCCTGGGGCTCGATGAGGGGCATATTTCCGTACAGCGACAGGCCGTAGGTGTAGAACGCGTAGTCGAAGGAGTCCATGTCCACCTGGATCTCCTCCTTCAGCACCGCAAACCGCCGCAGAAACTGCCGGTAGTCGTAGCGCTCCCGGTTCTCCACCTCCAGCTCATCCAAAAGGCTCTTGTTGTCCTCGGAGGTGTCCTTTGATCCGGTCTCCATCTCCGTCTGCATGCGCTCCCGGTTGTCCTTCCAGCGGTTCTGCCGCTCCATGGCCTGCTTGGGCGCTCTCTCCTCCCACCGGCTGTGATCGTCCACCAGGAACTCTGCGGTGAGCTGGCCGAGGCGCCGCTCGTCCGGGTTCATCTCCAAAAGCGCCTTGTACACCCCCTGGGCGGTGAGCACCTGCCGGTCCAGCATCTTTCGAATCCTGAGATACGTCTCCCTGCGGAACGCACCGGGCTGGACGTGGGTGCACTTCTGGTACAGCCCGTCAAGCACCGACTCCATCGCGATGTCGCAGGCCAGATTCCAGTACCCGGCGTCCCGCTCCCCCCGGCCGTCCAGATGCCCGAACAGGCAGTGGAGCAGCATGTGCAGGTAGGCCCGGTTCACCTTCACCCGCCCCTGGCGGTAAAAATCCAGCAGCCAGTCCGGGTTGTAGTAGATATTGAAGCCGTCCGTGCGGATTCCATAGAGCCCCCACTCCGCCTCAAACCCCAGACTGCTGAGCGGGATGTCCAAAAAGCGCATGTTCAGGTAGAGCTCATTTCTGGCCAGGGAGAGAATCCGGACGCATTGGTTCACCTGGTCCAGCTCCAAATGCTGCCGGTGTCTGGTTGGGTCAATCATATTCTCTGCCTCCGGGGATTATTCTGCCTGGCCGGGTTCTTCCTTTGCCATGGCGCTCATCTTCTCGTGCTCCTCCCGAAGCTCATGATAGAGCGCGTAGAAGGTCCACCCGCAGTTGTGCTCCGTCAGAACCGCCTTCAGGGCGATCCGCGGCACCCCGGCCTTTCGCAGGTTCAACAGGAGCTCATCCAGGCGCCGGTTGGAGAACTGCTTTAGCACCATCATCTCCTCGCCGATCACCGGCGCCTCCCCCGCGTCCTTGTTCTCCTCAAATCCCGGCACCCCCGCCAGATACCCCACCGTCTGGTTCACCTGCTCAGGGCTGACGTTCCGGATGCGGATGCCCATGCGCACCAGCACGCTCTTGAGCTTTGCCACGTGCTCCATTGTCTCCGGCGTCCCCGGATTGTAGTACAAAACCGATTCCATGATCTTTGCCATCGCAATTCCTCTCTATTTAAACAGCTCGCTGCTGTCCAGCATCAGGGTAAACGGGCCGTCGTTTAACAGCTCCACCTTCATGTCCGCGCCAAACTGCCCGCGCTCCACCACTTCCACATATTCTCTGCACCGCTTCATAAAATATTCGTACAGCTCGTTGGCCCGGTCCGGCGCCCCCGCCTTGGTGAAGCTGGGCCGGTTGCCCTTTTTACAGTCCGCGTACAGGGTAAACTGGCTGATCACCAGAAGCTCCCCGCCCACGTCCGCCAGGGACAGATTGGTCTTGCCGTTCTCGTCCACAAAAATCCGCAGTTTGCAGATCTTATCCGCCATCCGGTCCGCAATCTGCTCCGTGTCCTCGTCCGACACGCCCAGCAGAATCATGAACCCATTTCCTATTTTTCCCAAAACAGTTCCGTCCACCGCCACACTGGCGTGTGCGACCCGCTGTACCACTGCTCTCATTGTCTGTTCTCCTCTGTCACATCATTTCCCGGCCCAGCCGGTTCTCTCTATGTATATAGACCGCGCAATCACCGCAGCACAGCCTTAAGATATCCCATTAAGCTCTCCGCAGCCTCCTCGCGGTACATGACCTCCATCGCCAGGGTGGGGTAGTCGGTGATCACGTTGTCCACCCCCAGGGCCCTCATCTGCTCCATCTCGCCCTTGCGGTTCACGGTCCACACGTGCACCGCCTTGCCCCGCTCGTGCACCTTCTCCACCAGGCCAGGCGTCACAAAGCTGGAGCGGATGCTGATAAAATCGAAGGCGTCGTTCTCGTAATACTTCCCGTAGGCCGCAGGGAGGATGTAGCCGGTGTGGATGTCCTCGCTGCACGCCTTCACCCGCTCCAGGTATCCCAGCTTCACGGAGGTGATCACGCACTGCTCCTCCATCCCCCGCTCCTGGATCAGCTTCACCACCTGCTCGGGCAGATCCGAGTCGTCCCCGATGTTCTTTAGCTCAATATTGAGCTTGATCCGTCCCTTGCAGGTCAGAAGGGCCTCCTCCAGCGTGGGGATCCGCTCCCCGGCGAATTCGTCCCCGAAGGAGCGGCCCACGTCCAGCTCCCGGACCTGGCTGTAGGTCATGCTGCCAAGGCGGCGGTTCACCCCGGCCAGGCGCTTTAAATTCAGGTCATGGCAGAGCACCACCACGCCGTCCGACGTGGTCTGCACATCGATCTCCGCAAAGTCCGCCATCTCGTCGATGGCCGTCTCCAGGGCCGCCAGGGTGTTCTCCGGCGCGCGCCTGGAGCTGCCCCTGTGGGCGGTGACCTCCGTCTGGATCAGCACGGAGGAGTCCAGCGGGGAGCCGTTGCACACCATGTCAATCACAAAGTACAGCCCCAGCCCCGCAGCGGCCCCGGTCAGCGCCAGCACCCGCCTGCGGCTTATGTGGTCGGGATTCACGCAGGTAAAGTCCCACGGCTTTTCCCGGTTCCCCCGCGTCTGGGGCTGGTAGTAGATCACCGTCAGCGCCGCGAAATCTGTGATTCCCGCAGCCAGGCTTGCCAGAAAGAGCACCGCCAGCTCCAGCCGCAGGCAGACCGCCGCGAAGACCGCCATGGCCGCGTAGCTGTCCACGAACAATTTCACGCACACCGCGGCGGCAAACACCAGGAACAGATACAGGGCAATCACCCCCACCGCAAGCAGCGCGTTCACCCCGAACAGAAGTCCCAGGGCCCCGGGCCACCGGCCCTTCACCAGCTCTGCGCTGCGCCTTAAGCCGTCCCGAAACCGCTTTTGTTCCACCATGCAGGCGAAAAACACCAGCATGGTCGGAATCCCGATGAGCACCAGGGCGACAACAAACGCGGCGAAGGCGGCCCTGGTAAGCGGTTGATGCCAGATCTCGTACATCACAAAATTGACCGGCTTCACCCGGGTCAAAAGGCGCAAAAGTACCAGGCAGTTCATCATCACGTAGCTCGCCAGGGCAAGCAAAAAAAGCTGCCAGTTGCGTTTTGACAGCTCATCCGCCGCCTTCCCGGCAGCTCCCCGCACAATCGTCACTACGTCGATGCGCCTGGAATATGCGGCCGCCTGGTACACGGTCATCAGACCGCCCACCTCCACGACCATTAAAACAGCTCCTACTAGCACAAGGACCATGGCGCAGCCCACCGTCACCGGCCGCAGCAGGAATGCCGCAAGGTTGCTCATGGTCAGATAACTGAAACCCGCCGCCCGAAGGGAAATCCCCAGCAGCAGGTTTACCAGCCGTATATAGAATGCACCTGCCACCAGCCGGTACAAAATCTCAAAAATCACCAGCTGGCGCAGGTTCACTCTCAAAACCTGATACGTTTCTCTGAAAAAATTTCTCACACAGTCTCTTCTTCCGTCTGCCGCCCCTGCGCTTCCAGACGCCGCTGCTCCTCCGCGATGGCCGTGATGGCCTGGTTTAAGGAGAACATCTTGGCGTCCAGCATGTCGACAATGTCGGCGCAGGCCTTCAATTCCTTCAACAGATTCTCGGGCGCGTTGCCCTCAAATTTATACGCGATTTTGTGTTCCAGACTCGCCCAGAAGTCCATCGCCACGGAGCGGATCTGAATCTCCACCTTCGTCTCCACCGGTCCGTCGGACAGATAGACCGGCACGGTGACCACCATGTGGTAGCTCTTGTAGCCGTTGGGCTTGGGGTACTTGATGTAGTCCTTCACGTGGAGCACCGTCACATCCGCCTGGTTGGAGATCATCTCCGCGATCTGATAGATATCCGAGGTAAACGAACAGATAATCCGGATACCGGCGATGTCGCTTAGGTACTCCAGCATGTTCTCGATGGTCACCTCGTGCCCGTCCTTCTTGAGTTTCTTTACAATGCTGTCAGCAGTCTTCAGCCTGGACTTGATGTGCTCAATGGGGTTGTAGTTATATCGGTTCACAAACTCGTTGTTCAGTATCTCGATTTTGGTGTTGACTTTCTTCAGGGCAGAATCGTACAGGAACATAACCGAACGCCATTGGTCCACCTGGTCGTCGGCTTTGGGGATATTCGACATCGCTATCCCTCCTTCTCGCTTTCTTACAGCTTCAGTCCCTTTAACAGATCTCCCAGACCGGTGGTCACGGATGCAGTCTCCTTGTAGTCGAAGCGCTCGTGCTGCTCCTCTTCCTCCGCCGGCGCGGTGAGCGCCTTCATGCTCAGGCTGATCTTTCCGTCCGCCATGGACAGGATCTTCACCTTCACGGTCTGGCCTTCCTTTAACACAACGCCCGGATGCTTGATGCGCTGGGTGCTGATCTGGGATACGTGTAACAGTCCGTCCACGCCGTCGGCCAGCTTGATAAACGCGCCGTAGTTCTTTATGCTGTCCACGGTGCCCTCCACCACGTCGCCCGCCTTAAACTGTGCGACGCGCTCTTTACGCTCCTTCTCCTTGCGCTCCTTCTCAACCTCGCGGCCGGACAGCACCAGGCGCTTCTTCTCCACATCCGCGGTGATCACGATCACATCGATGTGCTTGCCCTGCCAGTCCTCCAGCTTCTCCACGTACTCGGTGGACAGCTGGGAAGCCGGGATAAACGCTCTCACGTCGTCCACGTATGCCACAACGCCAGCCTTGACGGCCTCAGCGATCTTTACCTGGAACACAGTCCGCTCCTCGAGCATCTGTGCAAAGTGCGCCCACTTCTCAGCGACGCCGCTCTCATCCTCGACGATCTCAATATTTCTCTTATTCAGAGTCTTATAAGAGGCCTCCAGCTCCGCCGCATAATCCTCCATTGTCTCTACCGGTTCTGCGGTCTCTTCCTTCACCTCTGAAGTCTCCAGTTCCATGTCTTTTTTCATTTCTTCACTCATGTTTCTCTCCTCGCTTTTTCTTTCATTCTCCCCCGGCGCCTGCGCCTGAGGCTATTCCCTTCCATTATAACAACAACCCACCTAATATTTCTAT
>USJW01000093.1 GCA_900555045.1 uncultured Clostridium sp.
CTTTATCAAAATAAGTTTTGAAATCCCGGGCTTTCCAGAAGTAGTCCTCCTCAAAGTTTAAGTATATGCACCTTCCGTGCGCGCCGATGGATGCGGCCATGAGCTTCCATAATCTATTAAGTGATCACTCGGTGTACACGGATATACAATTCATCTCTGCAATCTTGCTGGTGACTGTCATTCCATAGTCCTTTTCCTTCTCCACATAGGATGACTCGGACCATGAATGATAGCGGAACTCCTTGTCCAGGATATCCATTCCTTGACCTGCATCGGGAGTTTCTTCGCCAACTCTATTTTCCTCCCTCAAAAAGCGCCCCAGCCATTCCAGCCAGGGCGCCTCAATTATATAGACACCTTCATTTTACGCCTCGAATCGGAATCATGCAGGTAAAATTTGCCTCCTTCCCTACACAAAACTCCCATACACATTCTCCTCCTCCAGCGCATTATACAGCTTATGCTTCCGCTCCAACAGCTTTAACGTCCTTGCGGCGTTCTCCGGCAGCGGCGAGAAAATCTTCGGCTGGTCGGACACCATGTGGTGGTACGCTTCCTCCACATCCCGGTAGACGCCCAGGGTGACCGCTGCGATCATCGCGGCCCCCAGGGAGGAGGCCTCGCTGTTCTTGTAGCGGGCTACCTTCTTGTTGTAGATGTCCGCCTGGATCTGGCAGAATAAGTCGGAGCGGACCATGCCGCCGGCCACGCTGACCGTGCCGATCTCACCGGAGGTGATCTCGATCAGACTCACATTGTCGTTGATCTCGATGGCGATGCCCTCCATGATGGCCCGGATCATGTCGCCCCGCTTGGTGTTGAGCGAGAGGTTGAAGAACATGCCCTTGGCGATCGGGTTCCAGAAGGGCGCTGCGCTCCCCTCGAAGTGGGGCAGAAGCATGACGCCGTGGGCCCCCACCGGGGACTTTGCCGCCTCCTCGTTCATCCGGTCGTAGGCCGCGTCGCTGTCCGCTAAATCCGGGCAGAGCTGCTCCTTCATCCACCGGTACGTGGAGCCCGTGTTGAAGATTCCGGCCTCCATGATCCACTGTCCCGCGATGGCCGAGGCCTGGCACAGGACTCTGGCGCTGCGCTCAAAGGCCGGCTGCTCCACCGCGCAGATCACAAAGGATCCGGTCCCGGTGTTGGCCTCCGCCGTCCCCGGCTTCACCACGCCCAGGGCCACGGCCGCGTTCTGCTGGTCCCCACCCGCCAAAATGACGGGAAGGCCCGCGGGCAGCCCGGTCGCCTTTGCCAGCTCATCCGTCAGGCCGCCCCCGATGGTTCCCGGGGCCACCAGCCGCGGCAGGCGCTCCTCGCCGATGCCCGCCTCCGCCAGAAGCTCCCGGTCCCACTGGAAGGTTTTGATGTCCATGAGCATGGTCCGGCAGGCCTGGGAGTGGTCCGTCACGTACTCGCCGGTGAGAAAGTGAATCACCAGGTCCTGCACGCCGATCAACCGGTCCGCCGCCCTGTAAATCTCCGGCTGGTTCTCCCTCAGCCACAATATCTTCGGAAGTACGAAATAGGGGTTGATCCTGAGCCCGGTGCGGCGGTACAGGCCCTGCATGGTGTACTTTTCGATCAGCTGGCCGCACTGCTTTACCGTCCGTTTGTCCTGCCACATAATGGCGCTTCTCATGGGCTTTCCGTCCGCTCCCATGGGGATCAGCGAGGACCTCTGGGAGGTCACGGTGATCGCCTGAGGGCGGTCATCGCCCTCCTTAAAATACCCGGAGACCCCGCTCAGACAATGGACCGCTGCGTCCAGCCAGGACTGCGGGTCCTGCTCCACATAGCCGGGCGCAGGAAAGTCCGAGTGGTATTCATGATACGAGGTCCCCCTCTGGCTGCCGTCCAGCCCGTAGATCACGGCCCGCATGCCCGATGTACCGATATCAAGCGCAATCAAACTCATTTCCATACCTCTTTTCTACCTTACAAAATCTATCTTACAAAATCTGTCCTACAAAAGTCCCGGAAGCGCTGTGGTAAACAGGCTGAGCACCACAATGATCACCAGCGCCGTGACGCCCGCGATGGTGCCGCCGGCCGTCCAAACGCGCATCGTGCCGGGCACGTCAAATTTGCTGAACCGGTTGATCACCCAGAACCCGGAGTCGTTGGGCAGCGATAAGCCGATGCCGCCTGCGCAGATCGCCAGGGCTACAAGGATCGGGGAGACCGTGGCCATTCCCGCCACGATGGGGGAAAAGATTGCGGAGGTTGTCACAAGCGCCACGGTGGTGGAGCCCTGGGCCGCCCTCAGCACCTGGCTGATCACGAACGCCGCCACGATCATGGCGATGCCTGCGCCCTGGGTCATTCCTGACATGCCGCCCACCAGCTTCTCGCCGATTCCGGTGGCGTTGATGATGGCGCCGAAGGCACCGCCCGCGCCAGTGATGGCAAGAATGATGCCGGACTGGGTTGCAGCCTCGGTGACGACCTCATTGAAGGAAACCTTGATGTACTTTTTCAGCGAGAAGAACGCGGCCAAAAGGCCGATGAGCAGTGCGATGTTCTTGTTTCCGATAAAGCTGAAGAATATGTACGCCGACGATCCCGGCTCCAGGAACATGGAGACCACGGTGCCCACCAGGATGATGATGATGGGGAGGAAGATCAGGAAAATTCCCATGCCGCCGGTGGGCAGGTCGGCCGACTCCGCAATCTCGCCCTCGTCGATGTCGTCAAAGGCGTTGGCGAAGTCCTCCGAATACCCAGGCTTTTTGCCCAGATACTTGCCGTACAATACGCCGCCGACCAGGGAGGCCGGAAGGCTCACGATGATGCTGTAGATCAGAAAGAAACCGATGTTGACTCCCATGGTGCCGGCCACCGCGATGGGTCCGGGGGTGGGGATGACCATGGCGTGGGTCACGATCAGGCCCACGGACAGCGAGGTCACTAAGGACACGAAGGGAATCTTGCCCTTTCTGGAAAGGGATTTCACCAGGTTCACCAGGATCACGAACGCCGCGTCAAAGAACACCGGGATGGACACGATGTAGCCGGTCAGGTTGACGGCCAGATTGGCATTCTTCTGCCCGGTCATCCGCAGCATCAGCGCGGCGATCTGGCTGGTGCAGCCGGATATGTGCAGGAGATGCCCAAGGCCCACGCCCAGGATGATCAGGATGCCGATGCCCTGCATCGTGCTTCCGAATCCGCTCGCCAGGCCGTCCGCCACCTGCGTGAGCGGGAGCCCTGCCAGTATGCCCATAATCAGGCCGCCGATCAGCAGCGCCAAAAACGGGTGCAGATTGAATTTAATGATGGATACCAAAACAAAGATCAGCGAAATTGCAAAAACTACTAATAATATACCTAACCCCATTCTGCTTCCTCCTCCATTTGGATTGATTGCTCAGAGATTTGCCGGGTTCCCCGTCTCATTTGGCCGGGCTATTCTCTGAAGAAATTCATGTACTTCTTGACAATCTCCTTGACATAGCCGATCTGCGCCAGCGACAGCACTGAAAAATGGGGTTCCTCTTTCATCAGATACTGCTTCGTCTGCTCCACAGTGTAGACCGATATCTCCGTGTTCACATTGATCTTGGCAATTCCATGGCGGATGCACGCGAGTATGTCCTTCTCCGGGATGCCGGAACCGCCGTGGAGCACTAACGGCATGTTGAGCTTCTCGTTGATGGCGTTTAGGATGTCGATCCGGATGTTGGGCTTTCCCTTGTACAGCCCGTGCACCGTCCCGACGGAGACGGCCAGCGCATCCACGCCGGTCTCATCCACAAACTGCTTGGCTGCGTCCGGGTCCGTGTAGGCCTCCACATCCGCCGCCGTGCCCTCGTGGGATTTCTCCCCCGCCGCCAGGCTTCCCAGCTCCGCCTCCACGGAGACGCCGCAGGCATGAGCCACGCGGCACACCTCCCTCGTGTTCTTAAGGTTCTCCGCAAACGGCAGCGCAGAGCCGTCGTACATCACTGAGCCGAAGCCCGCCTTGATCGCCCGGTATACCACCTCCTTGTCCTTGCAGTGGTCTAAGTGCAGGCACACCGGGATGGGGGCGTCCTTTGCCAGGCTCTCCGCCATGGCCGCCGCCGTCTCCACCGTCATGTTTGCCAGGTACTTTGCCCCGAAGGCCAGGATGACCGGTGTTCCGGTCTCCACACCCGCGTCCACAATCCCCTTAAAGGTCTCATAGTTGTACCCGTTGAAGGAGCCCACTGCATAGTAATTTTTATATGCTTCATCCAAAATATGTTTTAAATTGACCAGCACGTCTCATTCCTCCCAAGCTTATTTTCTGACGGAAGCCACCCAGGCCTTAAAGCCCTCGTCCTCCAGCACGGCGCGGTTCACGATAAAGCGGGCATCCCCTTCGTTTAAGAATTTGGCCACATCCTCAAGCAGCAGGTAGGGGGAGTTGGTCAGGGCATCCGTCGTGGTCCCGGCGATGTGGGTGGTGAGCGTCACGTTGTCCAGAGTCATGAACGGGCTGTCCGCGGGGATCGGCTCGGTGGTGAACACATCCAGCGCGGCTCCCATGATCCGCTTCTGCTCCAGGGCCGCCGCCAGGGCATCCTGATCGATCAGCCCGGCGCGCCCGGTGTTGATAAAGTAGGCGGTGGGCTTCATGAGCGCAATCTCCTTCTCGCCGATCATCTTTTTGTTCTCGGCGGTCAGACGCGCGTGGACGGAGATAAAATCGCTGTTTCTCAGCAGGTCCTCAAGCTCCACCTTCTTGGCTCCCAGGGCCTCGATGGCCTCCGCGGGGGTGTAGGGGTCGTACACCACAATGTCCACCTCAAAGCCCGAGAGCTTCTTCGCCACCAGGCGGCCGATGTGTCCGAAGCCCACAAGTCCGATGGTCTTTCCGTGCAGCTCCGGGATGGAATCGCTGTTCACAAAGGTCTTTCTCCACTGCCCGCTCCGGATCGCATTGTGGGCTCTGGCAATGTTTCTGCACTCGGCCAGCATCATGCCGATGGCGAAATCAGATACCGCATGGGCGTTGCGACCCTGCACGTTGAACACCAGGATCCCGCGCTTTGTGGCCTCATCCACGTTGACGTTCTCTAAGCCCGCCCGGGAAACGCCCACCAGCCGCAGGTTCGGCATGGCGTCCATCACCTTGCTGGACACGGGCACGAACAGTCCCATGAGCGCCTGGGCGTCCTTGCCCTCCTTTAAGATGGTCTCATCCACCGTCTCGATCTCCGGTCCCCGCTTTTCCACCTCCAGGCGCCGGTACTGAAGCTTTCCCCAGTCCTTCTCCCAGTCATTCACCACCAGCTGTGCGCCGTAATTCCCGAGATATTTCTCCCACGCCTTCTTAAAGCCCTCTCCTCCGATCATCGCATCTCCTAAAAGTATCGCCTTCATTGTTTTTCCCCTTTCCTTTTATTAGTAATTTTACTACTCTACATTAGCTATAAGTAGCATTATTGCTACCATCTAGGTGAATATTACATCTTTATTCCCTGCTTGTCAATACAGTTTTACCGAAATTAACGCAAAAATAGCGCCATCCCTGCTGCAAACATTACAATACAAGGTATGACGCTACAATTATGATTATGTTAATTTACACTTTATTTTTGGCAACCGCCTGTCTGGACTTGTGAACCTGCACCATAATGCGGTCCCCCATGGCGGTCACAAGGCTCACGTAGATGATATCGATGATCACCAGCTGGACGATCCTGGAGGTCATGGCGTCGGAGCGGAACATGGTCTCCCGGGACGAGCTGCACAGAAGATATGTGGCGTGGTTTGCCAGCGTGGACTTGGCGTAGCTGGTCACCGCGCAGATCTCGCAGCCCTGCTCTTTGGCGATGGCGGCCATGTCCAGCACCTCCCTGCTCTCCCCGGAGTGCGAAAACAGCAGGAGGAACGCGTTCTGGTCCAGCCCGGTGGCCAGGATATTCATGATGTGGGGGTCGTTGCTGCACACCACGTTGAGCCCCAGCTTGATTAACTTGTGGTACATGTCCATGGCGATAAACCCGGAGGCGCCCACTCCCGCCACCACGATGCGGTTGGCGGTCCGGATCTTTTTGACCACCTTCTCCACGCTCTCCGGGTCGATGATCTGGCGGCTGTCCGCGATGGACGCGACGGTGGAGTGGATGATCTTGTCGATGATCTCCCGCTCCGAGTCGTGGAAGCCCACGTCGTTGTACACCGTCTCCTGCCGGTTTTTGGAGAGCTCCTGGGTCAGATTGATCCGGAACAGCTGGTAGGAGTTGTAGTTTAACTTGCGCAGAAAGCGCAGCACGGTGGTCTCGCTGACGTTGCACGCCGCCGCAATCTCATTCAGCGTATTCATCATCACCTTATCCGGATTTTTCAAGATATAATCCGCCACATTTTTCTGTGAACTGGACAGTGTATTGTACTTTGTCCTGATCAGTGAAAATATCTGATCCCCCACGGCTATCTCCTCCTCGGCTGTTATTCCCAGCCTTTTCCTTATCCCGTAGTATAGCATAGATCATTTTCTAATGCAAATTTAGTTTTCGTTTCTGCCGCCCCGCTTCCGCTGCCCTCACAGTATCGCACCAGCACCCTGGCCGCCGTCTCCAAATCCTCCAACCTGGAGAATTCCTCCGGGCAGTGACTTAGGCCGTCCCGGCTGGGGATGAACAGCATGACCGTGTCCAGGGCTGTCCCGAACACCTGGGCGTCGTGGACGGCCCCGCTGTCCATGACCCGGTAGGCGATCCCCAGCTCCCCGCAGATCTCCTCCATGGCCCTCACCAGCTCTGTCTTCATGGGCACCGCCTCCTCTCTGGCCCCCTGAATGATCTCAAACTCCATCGGGCTCTCCCTCGCCACCAGCCTGCGGACCTCCTCCCCCAGCCGCTTCCGGTCCGCGTCGCTGGCCGAGCGGATGTCCACGGTAAATCTTACCTGGTTTGGGATCACGTTGCTGACATTTGGCATGCAAAAGATCTGCCCCACCGTGGCCACGGCCCCGGGATACGCCCGGGTCAGCTGCGGAATCTGGCCGATGATGCGCCCGGCCGCCGCCAGGGGATCCCGCCGCAGATTCATGGGCGTGGTGCCCGCGTGGTTGCTCAGGCCGTTCACCGTCACGTAGAGCCTTGTGCACCCCACGATGTGCCGCACCACGCCGATTCGCTCCCCGCTGCTCCAGAGAATCCCTCCCTGCTCGATGTGGGGCTCGATGAAGCAGACTGCGCGCTCAAGGGCGGTGGTGAGGCGGATGTCGTCCCGCCCCCTTCCTCCCTTCGCGTACCACCCCTGGGCAAGGCAGGTCTTTAACGTTTTCCCGGTCATGGGATTTTTGTATTCCCCCTCCTTTAAAAGCCCGCAGACGCGCTTGCTGGACAGAAATCCCTTTGTGAAGGTAATCCCCTCCTCGTCGTTGTTCGCCAGAATATCCAGCGAAAAGGCGGGCTTTGTGCCCGTCTCCACAAAATGCGCCGCCGCCATCAGCCCCACGGCGATGCCCGCCACCCCGTCGTATTTTCCCCCGTGAATCACCGAGTCGTAGTGGGAGCCGATCACCACGCGCTCCGGCCGCTCCCCCTCAAGATGCCCCAGGATGGTCCCGTACGGGTCCGTGCGGACCGCAAGGCCAAGCGCCTCCATGGTCCGGCAGATGTACTCCCACCCCATCTGCGACGCCTCCGTGAACGGAAGGCGGGTCACACCGGGGCTCTCGGCCGAGCACCGGCTTAAGTTTTCAATGAATGTCCCTATCTCAAACGACATACTAAGTTTCTCCTTGATGCTGATACTTCCCCTACTTTTTCCCCCGCGATTATGCTATACTGATTCTGAAAAAATACCGCACGCTGAAGGGAAGAAGGAGCACACATGAATATTTTAACCATACTGAAGGAGGCGGAGGGTCTGACGCCGGGCGAGAGCCGTCTGGCCGACTATATTTTAAAGAACACCAAGGATTTCATCGCCATGCCCCCGAGGGAGATCCCGGACCGGCTCTTCATCTCCCTTCCCACCGTCTACCGGCTGATCCACAAGCTGGGCTTAAAGGGCCTTGGCGAATTCAAGCTGGAGTTAAAGGCCGCCCTTCTCAATCAATCCGAGCTCCCGGTGGAAAACATCAATTTTCCCATCGACAGCTACGCCTCCATCAGTGAAATTCTGCTGCGCTTAAAGGCCGTGTACGCGTACACCATCGCGGACACCCTGGACCTGGCCGACTCCTCCACCCTATACCAGGTGGGCGCGCTCATGGAGGCGAGCGAGGCCATCGACGTCTACGCCTTTGCCGGGAACATCTTCTTCGCCGACAATTTCCGCTTCCAGATGCAGGAGATCGGCGCCGTCGTGAACGTGCCTCATGAGGACTACATGCAGAAGCTGACGGCCAGCAATTCCGGCCCCTCCCACCTCTCCATCGTGATCTCCTTCGGCGGCCGCGGAACCGCCTCGGAGCTGCTCTGCCGCATCCTGAAGGACTGCGGCTCCCCCATCGTGCTGATCGCCTCGGAGCAGAACAAGAGCCTGCGCCGCTACGCCAAATACATACTCAACATGTCGGCCTACGAGGACCACTACCAGAAGATCTCCTCCTTCTCCACCCGGATGACCCTCCTCTACATTCTGGACACCCTCTACACCGTCTACTTCTGCCGCCGATACAAGGCGAATGTCACACAAAAGCTAAACGCCTACGAGACGATCCGGTCCCACATGCCGCGGCCTTAGCGGATTTGAGGGCTACCGCTCCGTGTGCTCCTCAATGTACCTCTTATACCAGTGGTAGCTCTTCTTCGGAATCCGCTTCAGGCCGTTCTCGTAGTCGATGTAGATCAGCCCGTAGCGCTTCTCGTACCCGTTGATCCAGGAATAGCAGTCCGTGGTGGACCAGGCGTAGTAGCCCTTCACGTTGCAGCCCTCGTTTTCCGCCCGCACCAGCCAGTCCAAGTAGGATTTCATGAATTCGATCCGCTCGTCATCGTTCACCTGGCCGTTCTCGTCCGGCCGCTCGTACATGGCGTGGCCGTTCTCCGTGATGTAGACCGGGATATCGCCGTAGTCCTCCCTGATCCCCATGAGCATGTCGTAGATGGTCTTGGGGTAAATTTCCCGGCTCCAGGCGTTCTTCGGCGTGGTCGGGTCCACATCCGTCTGGAACCACCCCTTCACCACATACCCCTCCACCGTCTTCTGCCCGGCCCCCTGGTTGTTGGGATAGTAGTTGGTCTCCCCGGACTCGTAGGGCTTCACCACCGCGCGGGTGTAGCAGTTCTGACCCAGGAAATCCACCGTGTTGTCCCGGATGATCTCCAGATCCTCGTCCCGCACAAAGGACAAATCGATCCCGCTCTCCAAAAGAAGCGGCTTTAAATCCTCCGGGAATCTCCCCAGGATGGCCGGGTCCGTCACCCATTTGTTCTTGAATAAGTCGGCCCTGCGCCGCGCGGTCCGGTACTCCGGCGTGTCCTTTAGGATCTGCACGCTGTTGGTGGTGTGCACGATGCCGATCTGGGCGTTCAGGTGGAGCCTTCGAAACTCCCGGATGGCCTTGGCACTTGCCACCATCATGTTGTAGGACACCTGGACCATGGCCTGCACGTCGTGCCTGTTGGGCGGGTAATTGCCGGTCAGGTAGGAGCAGGTTCCGTTGTGGGTGCACTCGTTAATTGTCACGTACAGGGGAATCTCATCCCCGAACGCCTCAAACACCGCCCTCGCATACTTGGCGAACTCGTCGGAGAAGACCGGGTTCTGGTACCCGCCGATGTCCTCCAGCCACGCCGGGATGTCGTAGTGCAGCAGGGTGACATTGGGCGTAATCCCGTTCTCCCTGCACTCCCGCAGCACATTCCGGTAGAAGGCCACGCCCTCCTCGTTCACCCGCCCGCTCCGGTCCGGCAGAATCCGGGTCCATGCGATGGAGAAGCGCAGTGTGTTGTGGCCGCCCTCCCGCAGCAGGCGGATGTCCTCCTTGTAGCGGTGGTAAAAGTCCGCCGCCACGTCCCCGGTGATCCCCTTCCCGTTCTTCGGCCCATGGCAGAACTGGTCCCATGTGCTCTCCCCCTTCCCCCCTTCGTTCCAGCCCCCCTCGCACTGGTATGCCGCGCTGGCTGTCCCCCACAAAAAGCCCTTTTTTATCTTTCCATCCATGTAATCCCTCCTGCAGTGTTTGATAACTTCATTTTAATGAAGTGATGGATTTTTTAAAGAGAAATGGACGAATTAGAAATTTTTTATCAGAGGTTGGGGACGCGAGGGGTGAGATTCTGAAAAAAATGTTTCACCGGCTATAAAGAGATGACAATTTTCCACAGCTTGTGCTATACTTGACAGAGCAAGCACTGTTCAGCGAAAGGAGGGTGACGGCCATGGGAGGCGCGGGGCACGGCACGCTTACAATCAAGCGTGAAATTTTTCTTCTCAGCTCTGCTTTTTTGGCGGTTGTCGCACTCATTTTTTCCGGTATCTTTCTGCGGGTTCTCTACCTGACCAACATGGACAGCGCAAAGAACTCCCTGCGGCAGTGCAACAGCCAGATCGTCACCTACACAGAGGGGCTGTTCCGCGAGAACGCCTCCATACTGAATCTTCTTTCCCGGGACGAGGTTATCATAGACGGCGCCTCCCGGGGCCCGGACGCAGTCAAGTCCATTCACCGCCTTATTATGGAAAATTCTTCCAATATCACCTACATTTATTCCGGCTATGCGGACGGAAGCCTATATATCAACGACTATCCGATCCCGCAGGGGTATGACGCCACCGTCCGCCCCTGGTACACCGCGGCCATCGCGACGAACGGGGTCGCAAGGCTGGCCTACACGGACGCCTCCACCGGGGAGCGGCTGTTCAGCCAGTGCAAACGGCTGGTGGATAAGGACGGGAACATCACGGGCGTCCTCTCCATCGACTGCTCCAACGAAAACATCACCCGGCAGCTGAGCGCCAAATACCAGTACACCTCCCAGAGAAGCTTCATCATGGACGCTTCAGGCAACGTGCTGATCCACCCGGAGGTCAAGTACATCGACGATTCCATCCGCAACTACATGGATCCCAGAACCTGGGAAAGGATCGCGAACGGGTCCAGCAACTACGGGGAGTACAAGAAATCCGGCGTCAACGCCATGGCGTACTTCGAGCGGATTCCCGAGACTACCTTCATCGTGGCCACGGCCATCGACGCCTGGGAGGTCACAAGCCCCATCGTCCGCAGCGTGATGTACCTCCTCATGGCGGTGGCCGCGCTGTGCATCGCCTTAGGCGTCATCCTAAGCCGCGTGATGGTGTACCGCTTCGCCAGGCCCATTATCGCCCTCAAGGACCGGATCGAGCTGATCGCCGCGGGCCGCCCGGAAGCGGACCAGAAGCTGACGCGCTCCAACGCGGAGATGAACGGGATCGCGGACAGCATCGAGATCATCGTGAAGGACATTACCCGGCGCGAGGAGCAGCGCAAGGCTGCGGAGTACTTAAGCTTCCACGACTCCATGACCGGGCTGTACAACCGCAGGTTCTTCGAGGAGGAGCTACAGCGCCTGGACACCGGGAGAAATTACCCGCTGTGCCTGGTCTGCTGCGACATCAACGGCTTAAAGCTGGCCAACGACGTGTTCGGCCACGACGTGGGCGACCGGCTGATCGCCCGGGTGGCAAAGTGCCTGGCCGCCGCCTGCCGCGCGGACGACATTTTGGCCCGAACCGGCGGGGACGAATTCTGCGTCATCATGCCCCGGACCTCGGACGCGGACGCTGCGCGGATCATCCGCCGCATCAAATCCAGCTTCCCCCGGGAGAATATATGGGGCGCCGAGGTGTCCGCCTCCCTGGGCTTCGCCGTCAAGGAGCAGGCCGGGGAGTCCATGGACGACGTCCTGCGCCGGGCGGACCGGATGATGTACGGCAGAAAGCTGACCGAGAGCGAACAGATGAAGCGGCGCACCGCTGAAAACCTCATAAATGCGGCCGAGAAAGAACACCTGATCCTGCCGCTTTGCGGGGAGGAGACGCGCCTTCTGGGACAGATGACCGGCGCCCTCTGCCCGGACACCGGAAACCTTTTGCTGCGAAGCTACCGGCTCCGCAACCTGGGCCTCTGCAGCCTGTTTCCGACCGGCGACGCAAGCGACCAGAAGATCAACCCCAAGCAGACCGAGAACGCCTACCGCCTTCTCTCCGTGCTGGACGACTACCGCGGCATCGCGGGCTGCATCCTCCACTGCGCCGAGCACTGGGACGGCAGCGGCTGGCCCGCGGGTCTGGCGGGCCGCGATATCCCCCTCCTCTCCCGGGCCATCGCGGTGGTTGACGCGTATTTTGCAGCCGGATGCGATTTGAGCGAGTTTGAACGGCATGGGTCGTGGTATGATCCGGATATTGTGGCATTGGTGAGGGATTATGTGAGGTGCATCCGTTCGTGAGAGCCTGGGGAGCGCCCGTTAGTTTTTCACAGACAGGGAAATATATAAGACGGAAAATTACCCGACATTCAGAAAAAACGTCCGCCAGGGCCCGAATAATTGGGGCTCTGGCGGACGTTTTTGGGTTTTGTGGTTGGTTTTTTTGTAGTTTTATGGAGGGGGGGCAATCCCTCCTCCCGCTACCCGCGGATAAACCGCGCGCGGTACTCTGCGTTGATCTGGGCGATCTCTTTTTTTCCGTCGATGTAGTCCTGGTACATCTCGAAGGGGCTTCCGCCGCCCAGCCAACAGGAGGAGCAGTTCTCGCAGCCGCCCCCGCAGTCTAAGGACCGGCGGATGATCGCCTCCCGCTCCTCATGGGTCGTGTCTTTAATCAGTATGCGCTCCATATCTGTCACCTCTACCTTCAGTATAGGCGGCGCAGAGAAAGCGCGCAATAGGCGCGGAGAAAAAATGCGAAAGATCCCCTTCTACCGTCTCACAAACACCCTCTTTTTATCCAATAAATACGGCCTCAGATATGCGACCGTCCCGCACATCGGCAGCACGTCCTCCGACAGCCGGATTCCCAGCTTTTCAATTATATATGCCCTGCGGGCCTGCATCCGCTCCCACATCTCGGGGTACTGCTCGCGGATCTGGGCCTTCAGCTCACCGTCCGCCAGGAGCACCGCGCTCTCCGCGCTGATGCCGCCGTAGCCGGGGACGGACGGGATGATGTCGATCTGCAAGAGCATGCCGCTCTTTAGCTTCTCCTTTGAGCCCTCGTAGATCGGCGAGGCCATCCACTCCTCCTCCGCGGTCAGATGCCCCGGGCAGAGGGACCAGTGGTAGCGCGCTCTGGGCAGAATCTCCTCGATCTGACCGAACAGCTCCCCCCCGGCCATGCCCACGTGGATCTGCTCCAGCCAGCAGGCGTAGGCGGCAAAGTACGGCGCGGCCACCCGGTCCGCGTAGTCCCTCGCCTCCTGCGGGAGCTCCTCCGGGCCGCGGACCGCGTAGCCGGAGCGGCTGGAGGAGCCGCCGCAGTAGCCCACGGTTAAGGAGATGGTGTCCCCCACCTTGACGGTGTTGGCCGTGGGGAACATGTTGGCCTTTATGAAGCGGGGGCCGCTGGCCGCGATGGTGACGATGCTCGTGTGCTGCCCGTAGCGGACCAGGCAGTCCCCCAGCTCCAGCTCCGAGACCCCTGGCGCCAGCTTATCCATGGCGTCCAACAGGCAGTCCGAGGCCAGCGCCGCCCCGTACTCGTAGTGCGCCACCTCGTTGGCGTTGTTGGTCACCCGGGCGCCGTCCGCGCCGATGAACAGCGCTGCCTCGTTGGTGATGAGCGCTTCGTCCCCCACGATGTCCGCGATGGCCTCCACGATGAAGTGGGGAATGTCGTACATTCTCCGGTTGTCCTCCAGACTGCTGGTGAAGAGCTTCCACCCCACTAAGCCGGTCCGGGCGCCCGGTTTGATCCCCGCCTCCGAGAGCAGCTCCCGAAGGGTCTTATCCTCCCTGTTCGGCTGATTCGGCAGGGAGAATAAGGACACGTGGACCGCCCCCGCCTCCACCCGGGCCTTGGAGGCCTTGTTTAAATTCTCATTTCCCAGCACAAGCGTCATCTCCCCGCTCGCCTGAATCACCAGGAGCGCCTCCTCAAAGCGGGTGAAGTAGCCAGCCAGGTACTCAAAATTCCCCCTGTGCTCCACATCCCCGTAGACGATCAGCTGGTCGAGGCCCTCACGCCTCATCCCGCGCAGGACCTTCTCCCGCCGCTCCAGGATGGTCTCGTCCGTCAGCCCCACCGGCGCGCCGGCGCAGTCCCTTAACGGCTGTTCGACCTCTTCCAATTGAATTACATACTCTTCCATGCGAATCTCCCTTCCTCCCCATGGGGGCGCTGCATTTTAATCATTTAAACAAAATAGACAAACAGTGTGATGGCCGCAGGCATCACCGTGACCGCGTACACGGCCCGCAGGACCTGGATCAGCGCGATCTTGGTTAAGTCCGCGTTTAGGTCCGCCGCGATCAGCGACATGTCCGTTGCTCCCCCGGGAGCGGAGGCAAACATGGCGGACTTCAGATCCAGAAGCCCGCGCTTTTTACAGTACAGGCTGTATATCAGGTTGACTCCCCAGTAATTGACTAACAGTAGCAGAAGCGGCAGAAGGACCTGGTCCATGTCCGCGAAGGTGGACCGCCTCATGCTGCACCCCACCAGCGCCCCCGCCAGGAGCTGCGCCACGTTCTTCACCTGGACCGGCACCCGGCAGACCGAGGTGGTGATGTTTAGGGCCGCCACCGCGAACATCGGAAAGACCATGGCCCCGGCGGGCATCCCGCTGGCGTTGCCCAGGATTCCGGTCAGGATGCTCACCGCCAGCGTGAACGCGATTTTCTGCCCGGGTGTCCGCGCCAGGCGGTCAAGCGGCGTGTCGGACCGTTCCCCGCTCCCCGTCACGAGGCGGCTGTCCTGATCCCCCGCCGCCTCATTTCTGGTAAAAAACTTGATCCAGTAGGGAAAGATTAAGAGCACCCCCGTCAGGCGCACCGTCTGCATCAGCGCCACAAGGGGCGTGGACGCGTCCATCTCCATGCTGATCATGGAAATGTCGGACACACCGCCCGCCACGCTCCCCAGCAGCGCGGTGGTGTAGTCCATCCCCGAGACCGCGTGGATCACGGCCCCGGTGAAAAAGGTGTTCGCCGTCAGCATGCCGATGAACGCGCCGGATATGGCCTGGGCGAACACCTTGACCCACAGCGGCAGCACCGCGTAGTCGAACACAATGTTGCTGATCCCCACCGCGATCATGCTGCCAATCATGGCGGGGGCGGGAAGGCCCGCTTTTTTTGCAAGCCGGTAGCCCAGGCAGGCTGCAGCCAGCGTGATGATCAGGTTCATGGCCTATTCTCTCCGTCAAATGGGATCTAGCGGGTAGATGGGCCGCATCACCATCTTGTAGGTCAGCCGCTCCGTCCGCTGCATGGTCGCCCCGTCGGTCAGGGACATGATGGAGCGCTTTGCCAGCCCCTTAAGCTCCGGGTACAGGTAGCCCTGCTTGACGATGAAGAAGTCGTAGGCGTCCATGTCCACGTTGGCGCACTCGTACTGGTAGCGCTCCGCGAAGGAGACCGGGAAGTTCTCCACGATCACCGTCACCGGAACATGGTCCAGCTTCACGGTGCAGCAGGCCCCCACCACCGCCTCGTTGTGGTAGTGGTGATGCAGTTCCCCGAAGGAGAGGATGGTCCCGGACAGCGGCACCTTGGCGGACAGCTCATCCACCCCCGCCCCCAGCAGAAACTCCACGTGGTCCCCCACATTTCTCTTGGAGAGCACGCTGTCGAAGAGCTCCTTGTCCTGGATTCCCGCAAACAGGATGTTTTTGCCCCGGAAATCGTCCAGGGCCAGCACCTGGCGCAGCACAAACGTGTTCCTGCCGGAGGCCCCCGCGGTGACGTTGTCACCGGAATCCGTCAGATAGAGCGGTCCGCCCCCGGTCTCCATCATGGCCGCCAGGGCCGGCTGGGGATCGTCCGCGCAGCCGGTGAAGTGGAATTCCCTATGGCGGCTCCACACAAAGTCGTAGATCTCATCCGCCTTCTCCTCAGCGTAGGCCCGGTCCTCCGGGTTGTAGGGAACTACGACCACCGCCGCCCCGCACTTGTCGCTGTCGTGGCGCAGGTAGCCGATGTGGTAGGAACAGCACATGATCCTGGGGTCCGCCTCGATCTCGTCCAAAAGCCGGTTGATGGAGATTAGCGGCTCGTCGGTGGAGACGCAGCGCTCCCCGCCGAGCAGAATCGGCACCTTGCGGTACACCGGGTGGATCACCCGCCGGGTGTTTAACAAGTCCACCAGGGCCCTAAAGACGATCTGGTGGGCCTCCTTTCGGTCCGTGTGGGGGCTGTGGCGGAAGGTGCGGATGATGTTGCAGTTGTCCGCCTGCTCCTGGGACAGGTTCCCGTGGGGGTCCATGACCATGGCGATGGGCATGTATGGGCCAACAATCCTGCGAATCTCGCGGATCAGCGCGTGGTCCCCGGAGCCTCCCTCTAAGTCCGTCACGTTGGAGGCGCCGTGGAAGAAGAAAAACATGCCGTCGATGTCGTGCTTCCTCGCCTGTACCACCTTTTTAAACTGGTTTAAAATATAGTCGAAGGCGTCCTTGCTGACGCAGCCCGCGCCGCCGCCGTAAGCCATGAGGGACGGCACCAGCTCCACCTGGCACTCCTTCGCCAGCTCCCTGACGTACAGGAGATCCGCCACCGCGTCGCCCGTGGTGATGGCGAAATCCTGGATCTCGCAGAGCTTTTCCACGTAGGCGTTGGATTCCGCCACAAATCCGCCGATCAAAATTTTCAGCATTGCGTTTCCCTCCATTCTCTGCCCCGCGCTCAAATATTGTCGATGGGGTACATGGGCCGCATGATCCGCTTAAAGGGGATCAGCTTGGTGTCCTGGGGCGTGGCGCCCAGGGTCAGGGACATGACGGAGAGCTTGCCCTTGGCCTTTAGCTCCGGGAAGATGTAGCCCTGCTTCACCACGATCACGTCGTACTCGTCCCAGTCCAGGCCGGCCCCCACAAACTGGTGCTGCTCCGCCATGGTCTGGCGGGTGCTCGCCACCGCGATGTCGATGGGAAGCCCCTCAACGGTCACGGTCACCGCATAGCCGTAGTCCGCGTCGTGGGGGTGCATCATGTAGCCCCGCAGCGTCCCCTTGGCCTTCACCGTCACGTCCAGCTCCACGCTCCTTGACATCTCGTCGCGGTTCACGCCCAGGGTGACGTGGGTCTTCTCGCCGATCTCAAGCGTTTCAAGCTGCCTGCAGGTCTTAGGGTCGCAGATGTTGGAGAACAGGAAGCGCTTCTTTAATCCGTCGACCGCCAGCACCTGGCGCAGGATGTAGGTGTTCCAGCCGGTGGCCCCGGAGGTGGTGTTGTCCCCGGAGTCCGTGATGAACACGGGCTTTCCGTCAAACTCCAGCGCCATTTTAAGCGCCTCGTCCGGCATGGCGGTGAGTCCCGTGTAGTGGAACTCGTGGCGTTTGTCCCAGACGTAGTCCGCCAGCCGGTCCGCAACCTCCTCGGCGTAGGCCTGGTCCGCCTCCGTGTTCGGCACCACCACCACGCCGCAGCCCGCCACCGGCGAGTCGTGGCGGATGTATCCCACATGCCAGCTGGCGCTCAAAATCCGCGGATCCTTCTCCAGCTCATCCATGTAGGCGTTGATGCTCCTCACCGGCTCATCCCCCGACACGCTCTGTTCGCCGCCCAGAATCAGCGGGAGCTTCCGGTACACGGAGTGGATATTCCGGCGGTTCATTAAGAGCTCACAGAGCATCCCGGCCACCTTTCGCACCGTGTCCCGGCTGTCCGTGTGGGGGGATTCGCGGTAGCTGCGGATCAGGGTCGTGGCCTCCACGTACTCCTTGCAGAGGTTTCCGTGGGGATCGCAGGCCACCGCGATGGGGATGTAGGGCCCAAGGACCTGTCGCAGGCTGGCTAAGATGTGGTGGTCGCCGGAGCCCAACCCCTCCACCTCGCTGGCGCCGTGTAACATCAGGTACACGCCGTCGATCTCGTCCAAGTGCTCCCTCGCAGCCCGCACGAAGCAGGCCTCTATGTAGTCGAACGCCTCCCTGCTGACCACGCCGGAGGCCCCGCCGTCCGCGTAGATGGCTGGAATCACCGAAATCCCGGCATCCGCAAACACATCCCCGATGTGCATCTTCTTCACGCACTCCTCGCCGAAGGCCACCACGTAGTTGTTCATCTGGTTCTTCATGGGGATGTTGGCGTTGGATTCCGTCACAAACTGTCCTACTAATACGTTCATCGCTCTCTCTCCTTTTCTGTTCTCAATATGGGAAGAAAGCCTCAGTGACCTGAAACCTTCCTCCACTCTCTTCTATTTTTTCTGCAGCCCTCTCGTCAGGACCACCCGCGTGGCCACGAAGGAGACCGCGATCGATACCACCGCGGTGATGGCCGCGATGAACACGTGGTGAAGTCCGCCGTTCTCATCCACAAAGAACAAGAAGGTCAAAAGGCCCGGGCAGCCGCCCTGCACGTAGAGGCGAAGTCCCATGATACCGGCCACCAGCCCGCCGCACACCGCGCCGATGGCGGTTCCGATGAGCGCCTTCGGCCGTGAGAGCAGCGCGCCGTAGAACGCGGGCTCGGTCACGCCGCACAGGGCGGTGAATCCGAAGGAGGAGATCATGCCCTTCTGGGCCTTGTTCTCCTTGATGGTGGTGGCCACAGCCAAGGCGGTGGCTCCGATGCAGAGGTTGGAGATAAAGCCCATGGAGCCGGTGACGGAGTTGTAGCCCACCGTTGCGATCAGCTCCAGGGAGATAGGCGCCATCGCCTTGTCCATCCCCAGCATCACCATGTAGGGGTACACTGCGGCCAGAATCGGGGAGGAGACAAATCCCAGGGTATCGCCCAGCCACACACAGAAGTTTCCGACCGCGCCGCTGAGCTGGGTTCCGATGGGGCCTAAGACGATGAGCTCCACCGGCACCACAATCAGCATGGTGAGAAGCGGCTTGGCGAAGACGATTATCGCCTCCGGGATCACTTTTTTCAGCAGCTTATCCACAAAGTACGTGAAGAACACGCCAAGGACCACCGGGATGATGGTGGAGCCGTAGGACACCTGCGGGATGGAGATTCCCAGAAAGCTCAAGCCCTCCACGCCGTTGATCCGCTCCGTGATCAGCACAGCCCCGAGAAACGCGCCCATGATCGGCTGCATCTTCAGCTGGGAGGCCAGGGTGTAGCCGATGTAGATCGGCAGGAAGTTGAAGCCGGCGCTGAAGATGGCCAGCATGATGTTGGCGGTTCCACCGGTGACGTCCATTCCAAAGTAGTTGACGAGCAGGTTCTTGATGGCCAGGATCATGCCGCCCACGATCAAGGCGGGCACCACCGGCATGAAGATCGGCGCCACGAAATTGCCAAATCGGTTGACCCAATAGGAAAAATTGTGCGGCCCCTCATCCTCGTCCTTCGGCGTCTCCTTGTGCCACCCGGAGACCGTCAGGAACTCATTGTAAGCGTCGTTCACCTTCGCCCCGATAATCACCTGAATCTGTCCCGGTTTGACCACGACCCCCGCCGCCTCCGGCAACTCCTTGAGCGCCCCGGCGTCCACCAGCTTTTTGTCCGCGTAGTCGATGCGCAGCCTGGTCGCACAGTGCGTCACATGCGTGATGTTCCCGACGCCCCCCATATGCTGCAAAATCAGCTTGGACATTTCTGCATACTTCCCCATACATGCATCCTCCTTATTTTTTAGCTTTTCCGGAACCCCTCGCCGCTTCGCAGGCATATGATTCCATTTTATAAAATCACCACCGTCACCGTCAAAGACTTTTTCCGGCTCGGGCAATTTTATTTTCCCCTCACCACCGCTTGCGGCTCCCTACCCCAGCCGTTTTTTGTTCCCTGTAT
>USJW01000094.1 GCA_900555045.1 uncultured Clostridium sp.
TACTGAAATATGATTGACTTTTGTGAGAGATGACATTATAATCATGCTATAAAGCTTAGCAGAAACAAAAATGCTGGAAAAATAGCTAAAACTGCATGGATGCCGAGATGAACAAGGAAAATCAAGGAAAATAATGCAGGAAAACAGTAAAGGAAAAAGGAAACAAAATCAGGAAAGCAGGAGGAAAAAAGATGAAAAAGAGAATGCTCAGTGTACTGTTGTGTGCGGCGATGGCAGCGGGAACGCTCGCAGGCTGCGGCGGCAAGGAGGCGGCGCCTGCCGGTTCATCCGCTCCCGCAGCGCAATCCGGGGAGCAGGCCTCTTCCGGAGCGGCCGAGAAGGAGATCGTCACCATCAAGGTAGCCCACAACAAGGACTACACCACAATCCCCGAGGCGGTGCTGGAGGCGGGCAAGCGCCTGAACGAGAAGTACGCTGCGGAGGGCAAAAACATCGAGATCCAGTTTGAGACGGACTATCAGCAGATCGACTGGACGGACTACCACAACAATATCGTGTTCGCCCACAAGAGTGGGGACGCGCCGGACATCTTCAGCTGCGACGCCGACATCGCGGGGTACGCGGACGCGGGCGTGGTGATGGACGTGACCGACCTGATGACGGACGATTTCGTGGACGGGGCGTTCAACGCCTGCATGGTGGACGGAAAGGCATACGCCATTCCCATGGACATGCCGTTCCGCGTGATCTACTACAACCAGGAGGACTTAAAGAAGATCGGCTGGAGCGACGAGGAAGTGAAGGCGCTGCCGGAGAGGATCAAAAATAAGGAAGTGCTGTTCAGTGATTTCATCGACATCTGCCAGGAGGTGGTGGAGAAGGGCGGAGCCAAGTACGGCCTGGTTCACCGCCCCAGCGCAGGAAACGACTTCTACGACATCATCAATGCCCTGGGCGGCAGCTACTACGATGAGGAGAATCGCCTGGTGTTCGACAGCCAGGGAATCCAGAAGTTCTTCCAGTTTACATACGATAACGCCCAGACCCGCAAGATCACCCCGGACAATTTAAACCAGCTGGGATGGGACACCATCAACAAGATGGTGGGAACCGGCGAGGCCTTCGCCTACTACGGCCCGATGTTCTCCGCCACCTATGTGGCCCAGGCGGCAGGCTTAAGCACCGACGACTTTGCCAAGCAGGAGGCCTTCGTGCTGTTCCCCGCGGCGGACAGCTCCCATGAGCCCTTTGCCGTGGCGGCGCCCCAGACCATTGCGATCAGCGCGGCGACCAAGTACCCGGAGATCTGCAAGGACATCGTGCGCGAGATGGTGACGGAATGTCCCGACATGATGGCAAAGCACGCTGCGACGATCTACACCCTGTCCTCCGTGAAGAAGGCCAACGAGGACCCGCAGATCACGGAGCATCCGCTGCTCTCCGGCGTCACCTACATGACGGACTACGCGGTGACCCCGCCCACCATCGACGGACAGACCACCCTCAGGGGCTACCTGTTCACAGAGATCGTGACCCTGGAGCTGGGACAGACCACGCCCGAGGAATCCTTTGAGAACGTGAAGGCCCAGGCGGAGTTAAACATTGACGATATCGTCCAGAAATAGTGGGAAATTTGGAGGGGGCCCGGCGGCGGGAAATTCCCGCAAGGCCGGGCCTTTCGGCCTCTGACCGACAGGAGGAAGTCAGATGAAGAAAACGAAATATAAAAACGGACAGGCCTACGCCTTTCTCAGCCCGTTTCTGATCCTTGTCACCGTGTTCTATGTGCTCCCTGCCATTATCACGGTGGCGATGTCTTTTACCAACCTGGATTCCGCGTTCACGTGGAAGTTTATCGGGCTCAAAAATTACCAAAAGATCTTCCGCGATCCGAACACCATGACGATCATCAGAAATACCGCATTGTTTGTGCTGATCGCCATCACGGGCACGGTGGTGCTGGATCTGTTCTTCGCGGTCATGACCACCTACTTTATCAAGAGCGAGCGGGCTTCCGGCGTCTTCAAGGCGTTTTTGATGGTGCCCATGATCACGCCGGCGGTGGTCTACTCGGTGCTCTGGATCTGGCTCTTGGAGGCCAGCGATTCCGGCCTTGTGAACAAGCTCTACACGGCGATTACGGGGAGCCTGCCGCTCAACTGGATCGCAAAATACCCATTTCAGATCATTTTGTTCGCCACGGTCATGGTCAGCTTTGCCTACGGCACGACCATCTTCTCCAGCGCCATAAAGAGCATCCCGGAGAACCAGTTTAAGGCGGCCCGCGTGGACGGCGCCAGCGAGTGGGAGATCGTGAAGAGCATCATCCTGCCAAACATCCGCTATCACATTCAGTTTATCACGCTCTGGGAGACGCTGGGGTTACTCACCAACTACGTGACCATCATGCTGATCACCGACGGCGGCCCGGGAATCAAGACGGAGGTGTGGGCGCTCAGCGCATACCACAAGGCGTTCCGTGACCAGCAGTACGGCTACGGCGCGGCCATATCCATGCTGTTAATCGTGGTGGTGCTTGTGCTCATGCTGCTTGTCAACCGTGTCATGAGCAAGCGGGATCAGGCATAGAAGGAGGGGATGACGATGAAACAGACATTAAACCGACATGAGAAGCGCAATCAGAGGATTGCAGTCATTGTGATGTTGGCCATCACGGTCCCGATCCTTCTGATCTACGGCTCATTTTTCAAGATGGCGTTCTTCGACGACGCCGGGAATTTTACACTGGGAAATTTCCAGTTTCTGTATAAAGGGATGGAGCTGAAGCAGACAAAAATCGAGCCGGTGGGAAAGGCATTGTACAACTCTATTTTCTTCACCGTGGTGGTGACTGTGACGGAGGTTGTGATCAGCTGCCTGTCCGGGTACGCCATCTCCAGGCTTCAGTTCCGGGGGCGCAAATTCATACAGTACGCGCTGCTGGTGCTGCGCATGTTCCCTCACCTGCTGCTACTCATCGGGGTTTTGTATGTCCTGGTGGAGTTAAAGCTGGCAAACAGCATGCTGGGCGTGCTGCTGGTGGCCATCGCCTTCAGAATTCCGGGTTCCTCCTTTATCATCAAGAACTTCTTCGACGGGATCCCAAGGGATATCGAGAATTCCACGCTGGTGGACGGCTGCAGCCGCGTGAGCGCATTTTTCCAGGTAATCATCTACCTGGTGAAGCCGGGCATCGCTTCGATCTCCGTATTTTCATTTTTGAGCGCATGGTCCAACTACATTCTGTTCAACACCCTGATCTTCAACTCGAAGACTCCGGTCTTTGCCACCTACCTGCGGTCGCTCTCCAGCAATGAGCAGATGATCGCCAGCTACGGGGTGTTCGCGGCCATGGCATTGGTCTATATGTTACCGGTTATCGTGTTCTTCCTGATCTCCCAGAGATCGCTCATGGAAGGCAATATCGCCAGCGGAAAAGGAGTGTAACGAGAAATGATTAAGATAGAGAATCTGAGAATGGAATTTGAGGGCGGAGTGACAGCCTTAGACGGCATCAACATGGACATAAAGGACGGGGAGTTTATCGCGCTCCTTGGCCCCTCGGGCTGCGGGAAATCCACCACGCTCAACTGCCTGGCCGGGCTTTTGGACCCAACGGACGGCACCATCATCTCCGACGGCGAGGACATCACCAACAAGGCGCCCAAGGACCGCAACATCGGCATGGTGTTCCAGTCCTACGCCCTGTACCCGCACCTGCGGGTGATCGACAACATCGCCTTCCCGTTAAAGCAGAAGAAGGTGGCCAAGGAGGTCCGCTACGACCACGCCAGAAAGATGGCGGCGAAGCTGCAGATCGAGCATCTCTTAGACCGCAAGCCCACCCAGCTCTCCGGCGGCCAGCAGCAGCGCGTGGCCATGTGCCGCGCCATGGTGAAGGAGCCGAAGATCCTGCTGTTCGATGAGCCCATGTCCAACCTGGACGCCCGCTTAAAGATCGAGATCCGCGAGGTGATCAAGAAGCTGCAGGCGGAGACCCGCATCACCTCCATCATCGTGACCCACGACCAGGAGGAGGCCATGGCCATCGCGGACCGGATCGCCATCTTGGACAACGGGCGCATCCAGCAGTTCGACACGCCCTTTGAGCTGTACCAGCACCCGGTCAACCTGTTCGTGGCAAACTTTATGGGAAATCCGCCCATGAACTTTATCGACGCAGAGCTCGCGGCGGAGAATGGGAGCGTGTGCTTTAAGGTGGCGGGGCAGACCATTCCGGTTCCGGAATCCGCCAGAGAACCCCTTAAAAAATACGCGGGGCGCGGCGTGAAAATCGGCGTCCGGTCCCATCAGATTACGCCCGTGAAGGAGGGTACCCCCGACGCAATCCGCCTCACGGTGCAGATGGTGGAAAACCTGGGCAAAGAGCTTCTGGTTCAGGCTCAGGTTGGGGATAACCTGGTTCGGATTTCCGAGGAGGACACCCGGCGGTACGAGCATTACAGAAAGCTGGCCGCGTCCGGCGGCGGCATGGGAATCCTGCTGACCGACCACTTAAACGTGTTTGACCGGGAGTCCGGTTTGAATCTGTTAATCCGGCGGGAGGGGGAAGAGGCGTGAGACGGCTCATCGAAAACCGAAGCAAGGTGTTGATCGGAGGGCACAGGGGCTGTACGTGCGAGTATTTTGAGAACACCATCCAGGCGATGAAGGAGGGGATCCGCCGGGGAGCGGACTACCTGGAGATCGACCTGCAGCTGACAAAGGACGGGGAGATTTTGGTCTACCACGACACGGAGCTGTCGCACAAGTGTGCCCTGTCCGGCTATGTCCACCAGCACACACTGGAGGAGATCCAGAAGCTGCTGCCGGTGAACACGCTTAAGGAGGTGTTCAGCTGGGCGATGCGCGGCGGGGTGAACCTGGCTCTGGAGCTAAAGAGCGTGCCCCTTGACATGCAGCCGGTGGGGATGCGCCTGGTGGAGCAGCTGGCCGTCCTGACGGAGGAGTACCACATGCGGGATCAGGTGTTCGCCTTCGGAGCGGACTACCAGGTGCTGCGGCACTTAAAGGAGGTGGACAGGGACTATCCCATCGGCCTGATCGTGCCCTTTGTGCCCGCGGACCCGGTGGCGCTCATGCGGGAACTGGACGCCATGGTCTATCTCTCCTACATCTACAACATGACGCCGGAAATCATAGATGCGCTGCACGCGGCCGGTTATTTTGTGGACGGGGCTATCCTGCGGGATGAAAGGTGGAAGCGGCGGGCCAGAGAGCTGGGCGTGGACATGTTCGAGAGCGACACGCCGGAGCTTGAGCGCCCGTGACGCCCGGGCGGCGGATGGTCGGGTTTTCCGGGACTTCATGGTGGAGAAAGAATTCCGTTGATAAAACAGGAAATTTTTAGTACAATTATTGCAGGAGTTTTCTTCTCCGAATTGGAGGGCAATTATGGCGACATTAGAAGACGTAGCAGCGGTGGCGGGAGTGGCGATCACCACGGTTTCCAGGGCGCTGCGCAACGACGCGACGCTGAAGATCACAGCGGACACGAGAGAGCGGATCCTCGCGGCCGCCCAGAAGGTGGGCTACGAGCAGAAGCGGCAGAAGTCCGGCCCGGTCAAGAGAAATATCCTGATCGTGCACAAGGACACACATTTTGACAATCAGATGGACAACGCCTACTATTTTTCCATGCGCACCGGCCAGGAGGCGGCCTGCATGGAGCGCGGCGTGGATTACAAGTATATTCCCTACAGCTTACTGGAGCCCATGGGGGAGCCGTGCGACGGCGCGGTGATCATGGGAAATTTCTGGCTCGAGGAGATAGATTTTATCTTAAAGACCCTGCAGACCAACCACCTGGTGTTCACCGGGCTCATGAACTTTTACCCGGAAAAGATGGACTGGGTGACCTATGACGTGTCCGGGGCGCTGGAGCTTCTGGTGCGCTATCTGGTGCAGCGGGGAAAGCGGACCGTGGTCTACTTCGGTGGGACGGAGACGCCCGGGAGCAGCCCGCGCTACAGCAAGTCCGCCGCGTTTAAGGCGCACGCGCAGGCCCTGGGGCTTCGCTGCCTGGACTGTGCAGATGTGGACCACGGGACGGAGAACGGCTACAAGGTGATGCGGGAGTGGCTCAAAAAGGGGCGGCCCCTGCCGGACGCCTTCGTGGCCTCCAACGACCCCATCGCCATCGGCATGATGAAGGCGCTGGCGGAGGCGGGGATCCGAATCCCGGAGGAGGTGTCCATCATGGCGGTCAACGGGGATTCCTCCGGCGAGTTCATGAACCCACCCCTGACCACGGTGGATGTGCACACCAAGTGGATGGGGATGGAGACGGTTCTGACACTGTTAGAGCAGATCGAGAGCGGCAGAATTTACCGCAAAAAAATAGAGTTTTCCCCCGCGCTGCTGGAACGGGCCAGCGTGGGTGGGGGGACGGAGAAGGGATGAAATGCGGCGGGTATTGACCTAATGCCTGCGGATACTCAGCTTTCCGGTATGGAGGTCTCATTAGTAAATGCCATGAGTCGCGAGACAATTCTACGACAATATCTGGATACGGTAAAGGGGCAGTATTCCCATAGCTTGATTGATTGTCAGCCGTCTCTGGGTATGCTGACAGTCAATGCGCTGGCCGCAGCAAATAGGATATTGATTCCCGTCCAAGCAGAGTATTACCAGCCAAAGGGCTGGAATAACTTTTGCAAACAGTTAGCAAAGTATGAAAGCAAATTAATCCTAAATTGAAAATTGACGGTATTCTCCTGACAATGGTAGATAACCGGACAAACTACGAGCTAAGGAAACTAGCGCTGAGAGTAAGAGTATTTATACCCATGACCTAGGAGGAAAAGTAGTAGAAGCCTACAGGAACTGACGAAGCAGGGGGATAAAAAAGCCTATGTGGATAAAGAAAGAAGCACGGGAGCGTTTAATTGCCCTCGTGCTTCTGTTTTATGCTTTCATGTATTTTTGATTTTTGCTGTTTGGTTTATCCGGGATGGTCATTTTCAGTTTTCCAGCTTCAAGAAGCGGATTCAGATATGCCTTTCGGAAGTGTGAACGATTGGTAATGCCGATAAAGGTCTGCATTTCTTCCCTTGTTCTTGCTTCAGCACAAAAGGCAACCAATTCATTTTGGCGCTTATCTTGTATGGTGACTTGTATGGTATCTTGGATGGTAGCACCATCCAAGTTGTAATTCACATTTTTCAGAACCACCCGGAAGTCCGATGGTGTAGAAAAAAACTCCGGCTTTAGTTGTTCTGTGTACCCCGGAAGCTTTGCAGTTTCACTGAGGATCTTTTTCAGTCCGCTTCCCCGACGTTCCATGTACTTCATACGGTGGAACAGATCGGCAATCACCGGATTGCGGCGCACGGAACTTACTGTATTGATGTCACATTCCTGAATCGGTTTCCCCTCAAACATTCCACCGGGAGACTGGATTTCCAGACGGTCATCATACATATCAATGTGTATTTCACTGCCCAGGACAATGTAGTCACGATGGATCAGGGCATTTACCAGGGCCTCGGTTACTGCCCGGTCGCTGTAGTCCGGCTTGTCTATCCGATAGCGGGCTTCTTTTACAAAGCGGACTTTAGAGTTATTGCGCACAAAATCACTGCCGTTTTGCAACAGATAAATAAGATTGCCTTCAAACTCTTTATCGTCTAACGCATCGTCAAAAATGGAGCCTTTTTCAAGACCATTCCAACGAGTGCAAAACACTCTTGAATTATAAACGATGTGTTGGTCGGCCAGAAGTTTTCCTGCATTGGTCAGGAATCCGTCTTTATCAGCCAGTCCGAAAGAAACATAGTCAGCTGGTTCAAAGCGAAGTCCGGTGCGTTCCAGATAGGTAGCTTCCAATAAGGTAAAGCTGTAATCGGCCTTTTTTGCCTCCGTTACGAGTGCGTCAAAAGAGCGGTTTGTGCCTTTTAAAATCAGTTCGTTGACTACATGATCCGGGGCAGCAATACTTTCATTTCCAACACGGACATAGGCTTCCCTTACGCCGTCTGCTTTATAGTAATAAGGGGTGGTGCGTCCGGCAGCCACAGAGAGAACCAGGATATGTTTATTTTCTTCCAGAAGCGGTGTCAGTACAAATTGAGGTAAGGGTGTAATCCGCTCTTTAATCAGTCGGCTGATGGTTTCGGCGTCTGCCTGTACGTTTGTGAGACCACATATCTGACGGTTGTCCTCTACACCAAAAACCAGCGTGCCACCAATCCCGTTGGCAAATGCACTGACACTTTTAAGCCAGCTTTTTGGCTTCTTTGTCTCTAATGCTGCTTTGAAGTCACATTCGGTGGATTCGGCAATCAGGTGTTCTATCATAAATGCCTCCTTTTATGCAGGGCAAATCTTAACGGGATATTTTATATAGTATACCCGTTTTTTAACTTGATTTCAATTCCGAAGGGAGGTTTTTCCATGACAACAACGCGTATCATGCCGCCCCATATCGGCAAAGGCCGGACTGTGAGCCGTGCAGTTTCCGACATCATCGACTATGTAGAGAATCCGAAAAAGGCGGATAACGGCAGACTGATAACCGGCTATGAATGTGACAGCCGCACCGCTGATGCTGAGTTTCTCATGGCAAAGGGGGAGTACATCGCCACGACTGGCCTGGTAAGAGGGGCGGACGATGTAATTGCCTATCAGCTGCGGCAGTCCTTTGCGCCGGGAGAGATTACCCCGGAGGAAGCGAACCGGATCGGCTGTGAACTGGCAAAGATGAGAAGAACAGGAGCCGCAGAACAACTGTATTCCAGAATTCAGGTTATCTTCGAGATTTCCCCAAGGGAAATACCGTTTGACGCTGTCTAAAAAAGAAAGTATAATGGTGGAAGTAAGTTTTTGGGAGCGGTGAGCAAAATGGTGGGACTTAAAATCGAGGACGTAAAGGGCTTTACCAGCAAACTTTTTGTCAAAGAGGATTTCGATGCATTTCTGGTAAAAGAGGTGCAGATTGTCACGTTTAACAGTTTTTCCATCGACGGACACATCCGGAAGGGATATTTTTCAGAGGAAGAGATGGAAGAAATTGGAAATGAAGGGTTGGCGCCCTGGAAGCTGCTGCGGCCGATCTGCTTTGGACTGATCAAGGGAAAGCGGCTGCCGGGGAGCTTTCACATTGTGCTCCAGCTTCCGAAGAGCCAGGTGGAGCGGTTCGCCGCGGGCAACGGCGTGGAGGCGGGGCAGATTCAGGGCATGTACCTGAATATTCGGTACGAAGACGGCACACTCTATTGTGTAACCGGGCTGTCGCTGGGATTTTTTACGCTGGACAAGACCCTAGAGGATGTGTGGGACCGGAGCGCGGAGGAGTTTCTGCGCAAGCGCGGGATCGCGTGTCTGCGGGAGTGACAGGATTCTGGATTCCGGAGTCCGCCAGCGTGAGTGAATGAATTTTGTAATATACGGAGATGATGAGATGGCGAAACTATATTTTCGGTACGGCGCGATGGGCAGCTCCAAGACGGCCAACGCCCTGATGGTGGACTACAACTATTTCGAGCGGGGCAAACAGGCGCTGCTCGTGAAGCCCAAGCTGGACAGCCGGGACGGGGATTACGTGATCCGCTCCCGGATGGGGCTTGAGAAGGAGGGAATCCTGTTGGAGCAGCTGGTGGCCATGAGCGATGAGGCGCTCTCAAGGTACGACTGCATCATTGTGGATGAGGCCCAGTTCGCAACCAAGGCGCAGGTGGAATTCCTGGTCCACATTGTGGACGACCTGGAGATTCCGGTGATCTGCTACGGGCTGCGCACGGATTTTCGCCATGAGTTTTTCGAGGGGAGCCTGTGGCTGATGGCCTGGGCGGACAAGATCGAGGAGCTCAAAACCGTCTGCTGGTGCGGGAGGGCAGCCAGCTGCAACGCGCGCATCGGCGAGGACGGACAGATGGTGCAGGACGGGGAGCAGGTCGTGCTGGGGAGCAATGACCGCTACGTGGCGCTGTGCAGAAAACATTACAATCAGAGAGATTTGGGGCCGAAGGTGCAGGGACATTGACCGCGTGACCGCGCGTGAAAGGACGGTGGCTTATGGACAAACGTGTGTTGGGGGATAAGTTAAAGGAGCTGCAGGCAAAGGCGGCCGGCAAGGGCGGATTTCTGGAGCTGACGGAGGTTTTGGACAGCTTCCGGCAGATTCCGGTGACGCCGGAGGAGCTGGAGGACGTCTACAGCCGTCTGGAGCGGAAGGGAATCCGGATCGGCATGCCGGGAAGCGGACTGGACGCAGAGCTGGAGCCGGACACCGTGCTGGAGGACGACTTGGATGACGGGGATGTGCCCCTGGAGCTGGACTTGGCGGGCGGCGGCTTCGGCGCGGACGCCCTCTCGGATGACGATGGCGGGGACATCCCGGGGGGTGCCTCCCCTGTGTTGGTTCGGGAGACGGGCTCCGGGTACGGCGAGGATGAGGAGGATTTGTTCGCGCCGGATGAGCCCCAGAAGCTTTTGGAGGGCACCGGGGGCGGGGACCCCATCCGGGAGTATTTGAAGGAGATCGGAACCATCCCGCTCCTGACGCCGGAGGAGGAGTCGGATCTGGCAAGGCGGAGCGCGGAGGGGGACGAGGAGGCCGGAAAGCGCCTGGTGGAGGCCAACCTAAGGCTGGTGGTCAGCATCGCAAAGCGCTACACGGGCCGCGGGATGAGCTTTTTAGACCTGGTGCAGGAGGGGAATATCGGCCTCATGAAGGCGGTGGAGAAATTCGACTACGAGAAGGGCTACCGCCTGAGCACCTACGCCACCTGGTGGGTGAAGCAGGCCATCACCCGGGCCTTGGCCGACCAGGCCCGCACCATAAGACTTCCCGTGCACATGGTGGAGGCGGTCAACAAGATCCGCAGAGCCCAGCGGGAGCTCTCCGTGAAGCTGGGGCGCGACCCCTTGACCAAGGAGCTGGCCGAGGAGGTGGGCATGTCCGAGAAGCGGGTGGACGAGCTGCTCCAGACCTCCGGCGACACGGTGTCCCTGGAGACGCCGGTGGGCGACGAGGACGGCTCCAGCCTGGGCGATTTCGTGGCGGACAGCGCCGGGGAATCCACGGAGGACCAGGCGGAGAGCGTGCTGCTGCGCGAGGAGATCGACAGCATGCTCCAGGGCTTAAACGAGCGGGAGCGGCAGGTGATCCTGCTGCGGTTCGGCCTGGAGAGCGGCAAGCCAATGACGCTGGAGGAGGTCGGAAAGAAGTTCAATGTGACCAGGGAGCGGATC
This sequence comes from uncultured Clostridium sp., assembly GCA_900555045.1. Classification (GTDB taxonomy): domain Bacteria; phylum Bacillota; class Clostridia; order Lachnospirales; family Lachnospiraceae; genus Enterocloster. Next base: position 11,176 of record USJW01000094.1, read on the forward strand.
CGCCAGATCGAGACCGCGGCCTTAAGAAAGCTCAGAAACCCGGTGAGAAGCAAGAAGGTGCGGGATTTCCTGCCTTAGCGGGAAGAAGCGGAAGCTCCCTCCTTTGCTGGAAGGGGCGGTATCTCCGGCCTCAGCGGGAAGCAGCAGTATCTCCGGCCCAGGCTCAAGGACGCCCGGGCCCGGCGTTTTGGCGGCCTGCGGGCGCGCTGGAAAGAGAGGCGACAGCCAATGAAAATGATCAATCAGGAATCAGCGGAGAGCATGCACCTGTCAGTGATCCCCTTGCGGGAAATTGCGGGCTTTTCGGTGCGCCCGGGCTTGTACGACATGAACGGGGCCACGCTCCTGCAGGACGGGGTCAACTTTACGGTGCACACCCACTCCGGCACCGCCTGCGAGCTTTTGCTGTACGAGCGGGGAGGGACGAAGCCCTACGCGGTGCTGCCGTTCCCGGAGGAGTACAAGATCGGAAACGTGTACTCCATGATCGTGTTTGGGCTCGACATCGGGGAGTTTGAGTACGCCTACCGGGTGGACGGGCCCTACGACCCGGGCGCAGGGCTGCTGTTCGACAAGGAGAACATTCTGCTGGACCCCTACGCCAAGGCGGTGACCGGCCAGAGCGTGTGGGGGGAGAAGACTGAGGGCGATACATACCGGGCGCGGGTTGTGAAGGACAACTTTGACTGGGGCGACATGCCGCAGTCCTCCCGGGAGATGAGCGACCTGGTGATCTACGAGCTGCACGTCCGCGGATTCACCCGCCACTCCTCCTCGGGGGTGGAGCATCCGGGCACCTTCGCGGGACTCTTGGAAAAAATCCCCTATTTGAAACGGCTGGGCGTCAACGCGGTGGAGCTGATGCCGATCTTTGAGTTCGACGAGACCATGGGGAGCCGGGAGGTGGACGGGCGCAAGCTCCTGGACTACTGGGGATACAACACGGTGAGCTTTTTCGCGCCGAACACCAGCTACACCGCGGCCCTGGAGTACAACCGGGAGGGGTTGGAGCTGAAGTCCTTAATCAAGACGCTGCACGACAACGGCATCGAGGTGATCCTGGACGTGGTGTTCAACCACACCGCGGAGGGAAACGAAAAGGGGCCGGTCATCTCCTTCAAGGGCTTTGACAACAACATCTACTATCTGCTGACCCCGGAGGGCTACTATTACAATTTCAGCGGCTGCGGAAACACGCTGAACTGCAACCACCCCATCGTGCAGCAGATGATCGTGGAGTGTCTGCGGTACTGGACGGTGAGCTACCGGGTGGACGGCTTCCGGTTCGATCTGGCGAGCATCCTGGGGCGGAACGAGGACGGCTCGCCCATGAACAACCCGCCGCTGCTGCAGCGCCTGGCCTTTGACCCCATCCTGGGGAACGTGAAGCTGATCGCCGAGGCGTGGGACGCGGGCGGGCTGTACCAGGTGGGCTCCTTCCCCGCCTGGAAGCGCTGGGCGGAGTGGAACGGCAAATACCGGGACTCCCTGCGGGAATTCCTCAAGGGCGGCGCCTGGGCGGCCAAGGAGACGGCGCAGAGGATTGCCGGTTCCGGGGACCTGTACGACGGCCACTACGCCGGGTACAACTCCTCGGTGAACTTCATCACCTGCCACGACGGGTTCACCATGTACGACCTCTACGCCTACAACGAGAAGCACAACGAGGGCAACGGCTGGGAGAACACGGACGGCACGGACGACAACCGCAGCTGGAACTGCGGCGCAGAGGGGGAGACGGACAGCCCCGAGGTGCTCTCGCTCCGCTACCGCATGATCCGCAACGCCTGCGCGGTGCTCATGTGCAGCCGGGGAACGCCCATGTTTTTCGCGGGGGATGAGTTCGGAAACACGCAGTTTGGCAACAACAACGCCTACTGCCAGGACAATGAGATCTCGTGGCTGGACTGGGAGCTTTTCAAGAAGAACAAGGGGCTGTTTGAGTTTTTCCGCTACATGATCCGCTTCCGCATGAACCATCCGGCGATCCGGAAGGAACTTCCGGGCTCCGTCTGCGGGATCCCACCGCTGACGGCTTTCGACGCAGCCGGAAACGCCAACCAGGTGACGGACCAGACCATGACCATGGGGATTCTGTTCGCGGGCTACGACCGCGGCCGGGGGCGGGACGATGTGGTTTACCTGCTCATAAACGTCTACTGGGAGAAGGTGACGGTTCGCCTGCCGCAGCTGCCGCGGTATCTGACCTGGCGGATGAACGTCAACACGGCCGGGGACGGAGGGGACCAGTTCTGCTACCGCTGCGGCGACAACAGCCGGGTGGACGGCACCTACGAGATGGCCCCCAGGTCCGTGGCGGTGTTCACGGCCACGGAGAAATAGGCGGGGAAAGATTGTTAGCACTCACGCAAAACGAGTGCTAATTTTCGGTTGACATTTTGGCTGTATGGTACTAAAATGTATCATAAAGGGCCCGGAAAGCGGGACCGGAATCAAGAACGAAAAAGAAAGAGGCGTATCATATGGCTAAGAAAGGCAGTTTATCCATTACAAGCGAGAACATATTCCCGGTCATCAAGAAGTGGCTGTACTCCGACCACGACATTTTCTACCGCGAGCTGGTCAGCAACGGCTGCGACGCTATCACGAAGCTGAAAAAGCTGGAGATGATCGGCGAGTACGAGAAGCCCGAGGATGTGGACTACAAGATTTTAGTGTCCGTCAATCCCACGGAAAAGAGCATCACGGTGACCGACAACGGCCTGGGCATGACCGAGGAGGAGATCGACAAGTACATCAACCAGATCGCGTTCTCCGGCGTCCAGGACTTCCTGGAGAAGTACAAGGACAAGGCCAATGAGGACCAGATCATCGGCCACTTCGGCCTGGGCTTCTACTCCGCGTTCATGGTCGCGGACAAGGTGACCATCGACTCTCTGTCCTACCAGAAGGACGCAAAGCCCGTCCACTGGGAGTCTGAGGGCGGAATCGAGTTTGAGATGGGCGAGGGCGACAAGGCTCAGGTGGGAACCTCCATCACCCTGTACTTAAACGAGGAGAGCACCGAATTCAGCAACGAGTACCGCGCCAGAGAGGTGTTGGACAAGTACTGCGCGTTCATGCCAGTGCCGATCTACCTCTCCAACGAGACCGCCGAGCCCGAGTACGAGACCATCGAGAAGGATGAGCTGACGGACAAGGACACCATCGTGGAGACCGTGGTGGAGCCCGCGAAGACCGAGGAGAAGGAAAACGAGGACGGCACCAAGGAGACGGTGGAGATCGAGCCGTCCAGAGAAAAATATAAGATTTTAAAGCGCCCCGTGGCCTTAAACGATGTGAACCCGCTGTGGAACAAGCATCCCAACGAGTGCACGGACGAGGACTACAAGGCATTCTACCGCAAGGTATTTATGGACTACAAGGAGCCGTTATTCTGGATCCACTTAAACATGGATTACCCCTTCAACTTAAAGGGCATCCTGTACTTCCCGAAGATCAACATGGAGTACGACAGCCTGGAAGGAACCATCAAGCTGTACAACAGCCAGGTGTTCATCGCGGACAACATCAAGGAAGTGATTCCGGAGTTCCTCATGCTGTTAAAGGGCGTGATCGACTGCCCGGATCTGCCGCTCAACGTGTCCAGAAGCGCGCTGCAGAACGACGGCTTTGTGAAGAAGATCTCCGACTACATCACCAAGAAGGTGGCGGACAAGCTCTCCGGCATGTGCAAGACCGACCGGGAGAACTACGAGAAGTACTGGGACGACATCGCTCCCTTCATCAAGTTCGGCTACATCAAGGACGAGAAGTTTGCGGAGAAGATGGGCGACTACATCCTGTTCAAGAACCTGGACGGCAAGTACTTAACCTTCACGGACTGCCTGGAGGAGAACAAGGAGAAGCACGAGAACACCATCTTCTACGTGACCAACGAGAAGGAGCAGAGCCAGTACATCAACCTGTTTAAGGCCGAGGGCATCGACGCGGTGCTTCTCCCACACAACATCGACAACCCCTTCATCAGCCGCATGGAGCAGAAGCACGAGGGCGTGAAGTTCCTGCGCATCGACACGGATTTAAACGCCGCCTTCAAGGAGGAAGTGAAGGAGGACGACGAGGAGTTCAAGAAGATCTCCGAGGAGTTGACCGAGCTGTTCAAGAAGGCGCTCTCCAACGACAAGCTGGACATCAAGGTGGAGAAGATGAAGAACGAGGGCGTGGCCTCCATGATCACCGTCAACGAGGAAACCCGCCGGATGCAGGATATGATGAAGATGTACAGCATGGGCGGAATGGATCCGTCGATGTTCGGCGGCACCGGGGAGACGCTGGTGCTGAACGCCAACCATCCCCTGGTGAAGTATGTGCAGGACCACAAGGAGGATGGCAACACGAAGACCATCTGTGAGCAGCTCTACGACCTGGCCAGCTTGAGCCACGGCCCGCTGTCACCTGAGCGCATGACGAAGTTCGTGGCGCGCAGCAATGAGATTATGATGATTATGGCGGGCGAGAAGGCGGAGTAATTTAACCGCCCGCAATTCCCTGAACAAATTAGGAGGATACTGGGGATGGGCAACCAATACGCAAACGATGAATATTTAAGGGAACTTGAGGAGGCGGGCTGCGATGTGAGCGGCGCCATGAACCGGTTTATGGGCAGGTCCGATCTCTATAAAAAGTTTTTAGGGAAATTTTTGGAGGACCGCTCGTACACGGAGCTTTTAAAATGCATCGAGGACCACCAAATCGAGGACGCGTTCATGCACGCCCATACCCTGAAAGGTGTGGCCGGGAACCTGGGAATCGACAACCTTTTAAAGGTGCTGATCCCCGTGGTGGAGATCCTGCGGGCAGGCGGGGAGCCGGAGCCCGGGCAGGTCTCGGCATGTGTCAGGGAGTATGAGAAGGTCGCCGGAGTGATCGGGCGGCACTGACTGGAAATTGAATAGCACAGTGTATTGGCCCCTGGAGCGGGATTTCCCGGCTCCGGGGGCCATTTTTGCGGCGGCGAGGGGCCGTCCACGGCCGCCATTTACATTCCCGCATGCCTGTGATAAAATAAAATGAAAAGTTTTGACATATCCGGGAGAAAAAGGAGGAGGCTATGGGGCGGCTGTTTGCGGGAAAAACGGTGAAGGCGCGGCTTGTGTGCTACAACATGCTGGTGGTGGGCGTGATCGCCGTGATTTTCAGCGCCAGCAACTACCTGATGACCAACCGGCGGCTTATGCAGCTGGCGGTCAGCGGCCTTGAGAACCATGTGCAGACCCTCTCGGACCACTACCGGCTGGCCTACGAGGAGATGGTCAACATTGTGATCAACTGCACGGACCGCAAGGCCTTCGACCTGGCGGCCCTGGGAAGCCTGAGGACCCCGGCGCAGCGCAGGCAGGGGCTCAGGGACGCAGAGCTGGCCAACAATTTCTGCGCCATCACGGGCTACGGCGGATACATATCCCGGTTCACGGTGTTCAACGAGCGGGCGGTGATTCAGGCCGGGACCGGGATGGGGAGCGTGGACGACCAGGAGCGGATTCTGAGCTCCCGCTGGTTTGAGGCAGAGCTCGCCAAGACCATAGACAGCTACCCCCTGGACTACGTGGTGTCCCCGTTCTTTCGGGATGAGAGCGGAATTCTCCCCATCGCCAGGGAGATATCGGAGTATAGCGTGAAGGAGGACGGCTGGGTGCTCCTGTGCATAAGCCCCCAGCTGTTCGGGGACGCGCTGAAGGAGTATGACAGCAAGCGGGAGACCTTGGTGGTGACTCACACGGGGCAGCGGATCGCCTCCCGCTACGAGGACGGACACAACCGGAGGGAGAACGACGGGCTGGTGAGCGAGCTCTTGGCCAGGGAGGCGGACAGCGGGATCGTGAAACAGCGGGTCCACGGAAAGGACTCCCTGGTGGCCTACAGCCGGGCGGAGCGCAGCGGCGTGATGGTGGTGGAGATTCTGCCGCTGGACCTGCTGCGGGGCGACAAGCGGATGCTGATGCAGACGGTCCTCATGGTGTCCCTTGCCTGCGTGGTGATCGGCCTGGCCTTGTCCATGATCGTGACGGAGCAGATCCAGAAGCCGGTGAAGCGGCTGGTGGACCACATCGGAAAGCTGGCCAGCGGGAATTTGGTGCAGGATCCGACCATCGAGAGCGAGGACGAGATCGGGGCCATCGGAAAGGTGATCAACGATATGACGGGCCAGATTTCCGGGCTTTTGGAGCAGAAGGTGAAGGACGAGCGCGAGAAGAGCAGTCTGGAGATCAAGATGCTCCAGGCGCAGATCAACCCGCATTTTCTCTACAACACCTTGGATTCCATCAAGTGGATCGCCGTGATCCAGAAGAACAGCGGGATCGTCAAGGCGGTCACCGCCCTGTCGGGACTGCTGCGGAACATGGCCAAGGGCTTCGACGAGAAGGTGACGCTCAAAAAGGAGCTGGACTTCTTAAACGACTATGTGGTGATCGAGAAGTTAAAATATGTGGAGCTGTTCGACGTGGACGTGCAGGTGGAGGACGAGGCATTGTACCGGGCCAGAGTCATCAAGCTGACGCTGCAGCCCCTGGTGGAGAACGCGATTTTCAGCGGGATTGAGCCCTCGGGGCACAACGGCCGCATCCTGATCCGGGCTTACGAGCTGGACGGGGAGTTCTTCATCGAGGTGGAGGACGACGGCGTGGGGATTCCTGAGGAGAAGCTGGCGCACATCCTGGAGAACACGGAGCAGGTGAAGGGCGACCGGATGAGCAGCATCGGGCTGGCCAACGTGGACCGGCGGATCAAGCTGAACTACGGGCCGGACTACGGTTTAAGCGTGGAGAGCGAGGTGGGGCGTTTCACCCGCATCACGGTGCACATGCCGCTGGAGTTTGAGGAAGAAATGTGAGAACAGGGAGGAAGAGAGTATGTTTCGGATCATGTTGGTGGACGACGAGCCGCTCATACTGGCGGGAATCACGTCGCTCTTAGACTGGGAGGCCAACGAATGCCAGATCGTGGGGAAGGCCACCAGCGGCCAGCAGGCGCTGGAGCTTATGGAGGAGACACGGCCGGATATCGTGATTACCGACATCCGCATGCCCGCCATGGACGGAATCGAGTTTATGCGCCGGGCCAGGGAGCGGGGGGAGGACGCCCAGTTCATCCTTCTGACGAATCTGGAGGAGTTCAACCTGGCCAAGGAGGCCATGCGCCTGGGGGCGGTGGACTACCTGGTGAAGCTGGAGCTGTCGGAGGAGAAGCTGGTGGAGGCCATCTCCCATGCGAAGGAGAACCGCAGGGTGCACTTGGCGGCGAATCCCGGGGCGGCGGACCGGGGGCAGAGTAGGGCCGCGGCCACCGCGGAGGCGGCCCAGAAGTATTTCCAGAAATTCCTGATTTACGGCACCACGCCCAAGGTGGACGAGGAGCTGCGCCGGGAGATCGATGGGATGTACGCCCGGCCGGTCCTGATGATGATCAATTTCAACTACCGGTTTGAGGATTTCTCCACGGAGTTTACGAGGGCGGACCAGAAGAAGGTGATGGCCTTCGCGGAGGAGGTCATCGGGGAGATGGCCAAGGGCTTTTTCCCGGTCAACTGCCTGGTGCGAAAGGAGCAGGACGGCTTTGTGCTGATCGTGTCCACGGAGCAGGCGGAGGACTACCAGGACAAGATCCGCCAGCTGGGCGGAAAGCTCTCCACCATCATAAAGGACTATTTTGAGGCCGGGGTGACCCTGGCGGTCAGCAGCCGCGGGGAGAATATCGGGGAGTTCTCGGATCTGATCTACCAGTGCATGAGCGCCATGAACTACTCCTACTACAACGCGTCCCAGTCCGTGGTGTTCTACTCCAGGGAGTGCGAGGGGAGCGAGCGCCACAGTGACGATTTCAACTTGGGCTTTATGCGGAAGGATTTGCGGGAGTACATCCGCCAGAACGACTATCAGGGCTTTGAGCGGCTGATGGGGCAGGTGGCGGACCTGGTGGAGGAGTGCATGCCCACAAAGCCCCAGGCCATCAACGCCTGCAGCCGCCTGTACTACTACATATCCGCATTCTTTGAGGGCGAGGACGACGAGGCCTTCCCCTACGCGGTCAACATCATGTGGGAGCTAAACCGCCTGGGGAGTCTGGAGCAGATTGTGGAGTGGATCAAGTGGTTCGGGGAGCGGGTGAGCGCGGTCTTAAAGCGGCGCAGCGAGGTCCGGCTGGACCGGAACGTGGAGCTGGCCATGAAGTATGTGCGGGAGCACTACCAGGAGAAGATCAGCCAGGGCCAGGTGGCCGACGCCCTAAAGATCAGCCAGGGCTATCTGAGCAGCATCTTCAAGAAGCACACCGGGCGCAGCTTCACCGACTACGTGAACGAGGTGAAGATCGAGCGGGCCAAGGAGCTGATCGGGACGCACCAGTACATGATGTATGAGATCTCCGACATGCTGGGGTACGAGACGCAGTACTATTTCAGCACGGTCTTTAAAAAGGTGGCCGGATGCACGCCGAAGGAGTACGAGGCGGAATCACTGAAAAATGGGGGAAGGGGGTAAATTAATCCCCCTTTTTTCATGCTTTGGCCGCGTGCGCCGGGCGCGGAGAGATCGGAAGAGCAC
>USJW01000095.1 GCA_900555045.1 uncultured Clostridium sp.
TTTTTTTCAAGCAGAAGACGGCATACGAGATGACGTCAGTGACTGGAGTTCAGACGTGTGCTCTTCCGATCTGTGCCGAGTATCCCAACGGGCAGATCCTGATCGAGAACGGCAAAATTAAAGCGGTGGGGGAGAACGTGGAAAAGCCGGAAGGCGCTGAGGAGATCGACGCCGGTGGGCATCTGGTGACGCCCGGAATGATCGACGCCCACTGTCACATCGGACGTTTGGGCAGTGCCCTGCGCTGGGAGGGCGAGGACGCCAACGAGGAGATGGATCCCATACCCCCCATCTTCGCGGCATCGACTCCATCGATCCCCTGGACGAGTACGAGAAATCCGAGAGCAGCGACAGGAAGCGTCCGCCCTTTGACATGAAAATGGAGGCTCTGCTGCCTGTGATCAGAAAGCAGATCCCGTTAAAGGCCCACGTGCACCGCGCGGACGACATCTGCACGGCGATCCGTATCATTGATGGAAAAATTGTTTATAAAGCGTGAACATAACGAAGGAGGATAACAAAATGTATCAAGGGAAAACACACATTCACATTGAAAACAGCGACGGCTCACCGCAGGTATTTAATGCGACGAGAGAGCAGGTTCAGGCGCTTCTGGACAGAAATCCGGATTTGGCGGATGAGCTCTACATCACCATCGGCTGCAGCGACGCAGATCCGGTGGACCAGTGGTCACAGGAAGATTTAGATGAGTATTACGGCTACATGAAGACCGCGGATATCCTGGTGGGATACACCCTTCCCCAGCAGGGAATAAAGGAGTATGCCCCCAACCTGAAGATGATCCACTTTATCAGCTCCGGCGTTGAGCATGTGACTCCGTTCGACTGGGTTCCCGAGGGGATCGCGGTGGTCAACAACAGAGGCGTGCACCTGCCCAAATCCGGCGAGTCCTTCGCCATGTTCCTCTACATGATCAACGCAGGGATTCCGCGCCTGGCGTACTCCCAGAAAAAGGGAAAATGGGACAGAAACTTCAGCTCCGTGATCAAGGGGAAGACCCTTGTGGTGGTGGGCGTAGGTCACCAGGGCGGCGAGATGGCCCGCCAGGCCAAGAGACTGGGCATGTACGTCATCGGCGTGAACCGCCACGTGGTGGAAAACGAGTACTGCGACGAGATGTTGCCGTTCGAGCGGATGAAGGAGGCCTTTGAGAGAGCGGACATCGTGTCCCTTCACGTTCCGTTAACCGACGCAACCCGCGGGATGATCAACGAGGAGACCCTCGGCTGGCTGCCGAAGCATGCGGGACTCATCAATATTTCCCGCGGCCCGGTGGTGGATGAGAAGGCGCTGCACGACAAGCTGGTTGCCGGCGAGCTGGCCTGCGCGATATCCGACGTGTTCTGCCAGGAACCGCTTCCCGCAGACCACTTCTTCTGGGATACGCCGAACCTGACCATTCTGCCGCACATCTCCTCGGATGACCTTGTGAACTATATTCCGCGCACCCTGGATCTGACGATCCGGAATCTGCGAAACGCGAGAGAGGGCAAGCCGCTTGAGAACGTGATCGACCTTGCAAAAGGATATTAATCGGGGGATTTGAGACATTGGAAAAGATGAAAATAATGATTCTGACCGCGGAGGACAGCAAAAAGGTGTTCCGGATGAACCAGGAGCGCCTGGAGGCGGCACTTGAAAGACATCCCCAGGTCAGAGAGCTCGCAGAGTTTGAGATCTGCCGGACTTCCACCAGCTATGAGGATGCTCCGGGATGGAATGAGAAGGACTATGAGATGTTTTACCGGGCAGTGGCCGACAAGGACGCGATCATCGGCTATATGTTCCCGCTTGAGACCTTCCGCGAGAAGGCGCCGAACGTGAAGTACATCCACATCATAGGAGCCGGCGTGGAGCATCTGTTCCCGCTCACCTGGCTGCCCGAGCACACAAAGCTGACAAACAGCCGCGGCGCCCACGCTCCCAAGACCTGTGAATACGCGATGATGGCCATGCTCATGCTGGGCAACAACATGCCCAGGCTGTACACCGCCCAGCGCGAGAGCCGCTGGGATGGACATTTCCTCACAGTGGTGGAGGGAAAGACGGCGCTGATCGTGGGCTGCGGCAAGCAGGGCTCCGCGGTTGCGCTGGCGGCCAAGCGCCTGGGGATAAAGGCCATCGGCGTGGATCCCAGCGTGACATCCAAGGAGGGCTTTGAGAAGATCGTTCACCCAGATGCACTCCCTCAGGTGCTGCCCGAGGCCGACTACGTGTTCCTGACCATGCCTTCCACGAAGGATACCTATCATTTTTTCGGCGCCGCGCAGTTCGCTGCGATGAAGCCGGGGGCGGGATTTGTCAACATCTGCCGCGGAAAGGTGCTGGACACCGATGCCATGCTTGCCGCACTTGAATCCGGCGCCATCTCCGGCGCGGTTCTGGATGTGTACGAGCAGGAGCCGCTTCCGTCTGACTCCCCGCTGTGGACGGCAAAGAACCTTGTGATGACCCCACACATGGGCTGTGACGACGAGGAAAATTATATCCACAGATGCTTTGACATCTTTTTTGAGAACCTGCTTAAGATGGCAAAGGGAGAAGAACTAGACAACTTGGTTGACCGGAACCGGGGATATTAATCGTTTTCCAACTGCCTGGGGCAGTGAGAGAATAGGAGGAGGAGCGTATGAATCATACAGAAGACACCGGGTTAAAAAAACTTGCGGTGCAGATTGTGACAACATACGAGCGTATGAAACGAAATGCAGCTTACCGTGCGCTTTCGCTGATTTTCGGCTGTATTACTCTGATAATCGTCAAGCTGGTGCAGATGGCCAGCAAGGAGAAAAATGCCGCCAGAACCCGCCGCGAACAGCTGTATAAGGAGCTTGTGGACCAGGGTGAGCTGACCGCGCTTAAGGCGGAGGCTGTGGAACAGATTCAGAGAAAGAATCAGTTCTTTAACAAGAAAATGTCTGAGAGCGAGGTGCAGCGGCAGGCGGAGAAGGCCGCCCTGCAGGAGCTGGACGGCAAGGTGAACCGTCTCCTCGAGCTCGAGGGCATCGACGCCAGCAAGACCAGCGAGTTTCACGATACGTTTGTAAAACTGCTCAGCAAAGCGCCGTTTTTGATTTTTTCCGTCATCGTGTCCTTCCCCATGTATATCTTGATCGCGATCTACATGCGGCCCTATTTAAAGTTTACGGTAGACCGTATGGCGATGCTGGTTTTCGTGCTCTTCGGCGTAATCTTTTTGGTCTTCTCCATCCTCTATATTTCTCCGTCCGACCCGGCGGTGAATATTCTGGGTGACAAGGCGACACCGGAGCAGATTGAACAGTTCCGTGAGATCTACGGCCTCAACAAGCCGTACATCGGCCAGTTTATCGACACGGTCAAGCGGATCGCCACCTTTGACCTCGGGCGCTCCTTCGTCGGCAATGAGGACATCAGCGAGGCCATCGCCCGCAAGTTCCCCGTCACCATGCAGCTGGCGCTGTGTTCCATCAGTTGGGCGCTGCTGGCGGGCGTCGCGGTCGGCGTTGTCTCCGCAATCAGACAGTACAGCGCATTCGACAACATCTCCATGCTGGTTGTGCTGCTGGCGCTGTCCATCCCGCACTTCTGGCTGGGCCTTGTGCTGGTGCTCAATTTCTCCATCAAGCTGGGATGGCTCCCCGCGATTTACAAGGCGGGCTCCTGGAAGAGTATGATCATGCCGGCCTTTGTCCTGGGCACGGGCTACGCGGCCGGTATCGCCCGAATGACCCGGTCCAGTATGCTGGAGGTCAAGTCCTCCGACTACGTGATGACCGCAAGGGCCAAGGGCCTCAGCGAGCGAGCTGTCACCTTCCGCCACATCTTAAGAAACGCGCTGATCCCGATTATCACCATGGTCGGCATGCAGTTCGGCGGCATCGTCGCCGGAGCGCCCACCACGGAGAAGGTGTTTGGAATCAGCGGTATCGGTATCTATATTGTAGATAAGGAATTCGTGCCGGATACCCCGGCGGTTGTGGCCAGCGTGGTGTACTGCTCCGTGGCAATCAGCCTTGCCAATCTGCTGGTCGATATTTTGTACACCTTCATCGATCCCAGAATCAAGACGCATCTGAAAGACTACTAGGAAAGGGGGGAGCGAGATGAAACTAACTGAATATCAGCAAAAAATGAACAAAATTAAGCTGGGCGGCTTTGTAGAGTACAAGAACATGGCATTCTCCATGGGTGCAACCATGATCCTGTGCCTGATCTTTCTGCTTGCCAGCTATGACTTTATTAATGGCAAGGTCTCTACCGTGATGCTCACGGTCGGCTGCCTGTATCTCTTCATGTCCCTCTACATGTTCGTGGTACTCCAGAGGATAAAAAAGGAAATTGTGGAAAAGGGTGAGATCAGCAAGGCCACAAGACGCCTGGGCTGGCCCATGACACTGTTTGTGCTGACGGGCAACTTCTTCGGCACCATCGGCGGCATGTACCTGATCACAAAAAACAAGTGTATTGAATATCAGCTGTCCGTGTACATGATTGCCAACCTGATCATGGTGATGCTGGTTTCGGCGCTGAATATCTTCAAACCCGCCATTCCCTATTATTTTGATCTGGGTATGGGGCTGTTAGCTGCTTTGCTGGTCTTCTACATCTTTGTCGCAAGGATGCTGGCGAAGCATGCGGATGAACACAACATCGATCCAAAGCTCAAGCTGCTGCTGATCCCGCTGGCGCTCAGCACGATCACGGGCAATTTATTTGCGCTGATCCTGGCGGTCACCATGTTCAAGCGCCTTTACCAGAAAAATAAGGAGATCTCCATCGAGTGGATCGACATCATGCGCCGTCTGTTCCGCAACTACATGGCGGTAATCGGCATGTTCATCGTGATATTCCTGGTGTCCATCTCCCTTTGCAGCTACCTGACCTTCGACTATGCCGTGTCGGTGGAGAACAACTACAGCGCACTGTTCCAGAGCCCGTCCCTGGCCTATCCCTTCGGAACGGACAACTTCGGGCGCTGCATCTTCTCCCGAATCGTGTTCGGCGCGCGTATTTCCCTGAGCGTCGGCATCGCGGCCATCGTGATCCCGCTGCTTGTGGGCGGCACCCTGGGCGCCTTTGCCGGGTATTACGGCAAAGCGGTGGACAACATTATCATGCGTCTCCTGGATACGCTCTATGCGATCCCGTCCATCCTTTTATCCATCGCCATCATCGCATCCTTCGGCGCCAGCACCATCTCCCTGATCATGGCGATCAGTATTGCGGGTATCCCTGTGTACGCCCGTCTCGTGCGAGCGACGGTGCTCGGCATCGCAAACTCCGAGTACGTGGAGGCCGCGAAGGCGTGCGGCGCGACCAACCGCATCATTATCTTCAAACACATTGTGCCGAACTCCCTGGCACCCCTGATCGTGCGTTCCACTCTTGAGATCGGCACCGCGGTGCTGTCCACGAGTACGCTGAGCTATCTGGGAATCGGTATTCCGGCGCATATACCGGAGTGGGGCAATGTCCTCAGAGCGGGCAGCACCTACCTGGAGGAGCACCCATATATGGCCATCTTCCCTGGCCTTGCCATCATACTGATTGTGCTGGCGTTTAACTTTTTCGGTGACGGCTTGCGGGATGCTCTGGATCCCAAGATGAAGTAAGGGGGTGAAATTGTGACAGAAAATTTGCTTGAGGTTAAAAACCTTTGTGTTAACTATGTGACTGAGGACCGCACGGTCAAGGCGGTCAGCGGCGCTTCCTTCAGCCTTGGAAAGGGCGAGAGCATGGGGCTCGTGGGAGAGACCGGAGCCGGAAAAACCACCATCGCCCTCTCCATCATGCAGCTGGTGCCATATCCGCCCGGCATCATCGTGGACGGAGAGATCTACTTTAAGGGCAAGAACGTGATCGAGAACACGGAGAAGGAAAACCAGAAGATCCGCGGAAACGGTATCTCGATGATCTTCCAGGATCCCATGACCGCCTTAAACCCGACGATGCCCATCGGCAAGCAGATGGTGGAGGTTGTGCTGAAGCACACCAAAGCCACGCGCAAGGAGGCGGAGGAGCAGTGCAAGAAGCTGATGGAGACGGTGGGAATCCGTCGGGACCGCTTTAACGACTACCCCCATCAGCTCTCAGGCGGCATGAAGCAGCGAATCATCATCGCCATGGCGCTGCTGTGCAGCCCGGAATTATTGATCGCCGATGAGCCCACCACGGCCCTTGACGTGACCATCCAGGCGCAGGTTTTGGAGCTGATGCGCGAGCTGATCGGAAAATCCAATATGTCCTTGATTTTGATCACCCATGATTTGGGCGTCGTGGCGGAGACCTGCGACAAGGTCTGCATCATGTATGCCGGCGAGATCGTGGAGTCCGGCGCGGTCAAGACGGTGTACAAAAACCCGCGGCATCCGTACACCCGCGGCCTGTTTGAATCCATTCCGAGGCTGGAGGACGACGATGTCCGCCTGACACCCATTGAGGGCTCGATTCCCAACCCTGCCGCACTGCCGGAAGGCTGTAAATTCCACCCGCGGTGCAAATACTGCTCGGATATCTGTAAGAAGGAAGCACCGCCGGAGCGGGTGGACGAGGAGACAGGGCAGGTATTTCGGTGCCATTTTGATCTGTTTAACGGAGGTGGTAAATAGTGGGGACCTTATTGGAGGTGAGAAACCTCAAAAAATACTTCCAGGTGCCCAAAGGGTACCTGCATGCCGTAGATGATGTGAGCTTTAAGATTAACGAGGGGGAGACCCTGGGGATCGTGGGCGAGAGCGGATGCGGAAAGAGCACCCTGGGGCGCGCGATTCTCCGCCTGCATGAGCCAACCTCCGGCACGGTTTTGTTTGACGGCATGAACGTCACCGGGATGGACAAGCAGGAGATGCGCTCTCTGCGCAAATACATGCAGATCATCTTCCAGGACCCGTACGCCTCCTTAAACCCGCGTTTTACGGTGGCCCAGATCATCGAGGAACCGCTGCGGCTGCACAAAATCTACTCCTCGGAGGCAGAAATCCAGGCGCGTGTGGAAGAGCTGATGGACATGGTGGGCCTTTCCGCCCGCATGCAGAACGCCTACCCCCACGAGTTTGACGGAGGCCGGCGCCAGCGAATCGTAATCGCGCGGGCACTTGCCGTGAATCCCCGGTTCATCGTGTGTGACGAGCCGGTGTCGGCGCTGGACGTCTCGATCCAGGCCCAGATATTAAACCTGATGATCGACCTGCAGAAGGAGTTGAACCTGACCTACATTTTCATCTCCCATAACCTGAGCGTTGTGAAGCATATTTCCACCGACGTGGGAGTGATGTATCTGGGGCAGCTGATTGAGAAGGCGCCCAAGAGCATGATCTATAAAAACCCGCTGCACCCGTACACCATTGCCCTTTTAAACGCGATTCCATCTCTGAATCCGGAGGCAAGGCGGGAGCGGCAGATCTTGAAGGGTGAGCTGACGAGCCCGGTCAATCCGAAGCCGGGCTGCAGATTCAGCGCCAGATGTCCGTTTGCCGAGGAGCGCTGCTTCGCAGTCAACCCTGTCATGAAAGAGGTAGAACCGGGTCACTTTGTTGCCTGTCACCGCATCACAAAGAATACCGGCATCGAGTAAAAAATGCCGGTATTCTGCGGGCTGACAGACTGCGGCAGGGGTCTAGTCACTTTATATGAGTTTTGCGGGAGGAGGGAGAGTAAAAAGGCGTATCAAACGAGTGATACAATTGCCGCACTATATGTGGTAAAGTAAAGGAGAGGAGAAAAAGAATGAAATCTACGAAAAAAGTATTATCAATGCTCTTGTGTGCTGCTATGGTAATGTCCAGCACGGCATGCGGCGGCGCCAGGGCGGAAAAGCCGGGCACAACAAGCAAGAAAACAACGGATGAGCCCATCCCGATTACCATTTTGTCCCGTCCCAACTTTGAGGTGGAGACGAACACCATCCGCGACCAGCTGAGCAAGGCGGGTTTTGACGTTACGGTCAACATTCAGCCTGACCGCGCCTCCTTCGTGGCGGTTCAGGATACCGGAAACTACGATCTGGCAGTTTTAAACTGGCTGACCGACGCCGGTGCACCGGACTACGCGGTGAGACAGCTGTACCACAACGATGGCTCCTACAATGACTGGCCCATCGTGGACGACGAGCTGTCCGCAATGATCGACGAGGCTGCGCAGCTGACCTTCGAGGAGTCCATCCCCGTGTACACCAAGATCGAGAACCGTCTGGTGGACGAGATGTGCTGGGTTGTACCGCTGTACAACCGCACCAGATTCGTGGCTGTCAACAACGAGGTCATCGACCCCGACACCATTTTCTGCGGCGGCAGCACCCCGAGATTCTTCGGTATGACACAGTATAAGGACAAGAGCCTGAGCGAGACCCGTCCCTACGTACCGGTTCAGTTTGAGACCAATCCTCCGACCTTTGACCCGATCCGCAGTGAGGAGGGCACCACCTTCTGGATGAAGGCGAACTCCTACATCTCCCTGACCGCCTGCAACGCAAATGACGAGGTTGTTCCGGATTACTCCCTCAGCCGCGCGTTTGCCATCGGCGAGGGCAACTCCACCTTCTACTTTATGCTTCGCGACGACGTAAACTTCGCAAAGGTAGAGGACAACAAGGCGGTTGACACCGGCGTTCTTGTGAGCGCAGAGGATGTTGTTTACACCCTGGAGCGCGCCAAGGATCCGAATGCGGTTCCGTTAAACAGCGGTTACACCAACTTAGAGTCCGTGGATACCATCGGAATCCTGACCGATCTGGACGAGATCAAGAACATTAAGGTTTCCGGCTCTTCTCAGAGCGTATTTGATTACTTCAACGAGAAGGCACCGGCCCCCATCACCAAGCTGACCGAGGAGACCTCCGAGGTTGACAACAAGGGCGGCGTATGCCAGATCGTTAAAATCACCACCAAGAAGCCCACTCCTCAGCTGCTTAACTTCCTGACCATCAGTACCCTGGGTATTGTGTCCAAGGATGTTGTGTCCAGCATCAACGAGGGAGTTGACGCTACAAACTACGATCCCTCCAAGCATGTGCTGTACGGCGATGTGAACACCATGAAGCAGGGCTCCGCTCAGTTTAACAACAACAACTGGTTCAGCGGTCCTTACGCGATGCTGTACATCAACGACTACGAGATGGCCTTCGAGCGCAACCCGGGATTCATGCCTGACACCGAGTGGGCTCCCAACATCAAGTACATGAACCTTAAGATGATGCAGGATATGAACACCGCTTACTCCGCACTGCGCAGCGGCGAGATCGATGACTGTATGCCGGAAGGCAGCTGGGGTTCCTTAAAGGATGCTCCCAACGTATCCATCGTTGAGAAGGAGTCCACCTCCGTATCCACCCTGTTCTTCAACCTGCAGGAAGGCAGCAAGATGAACGACATCAACCTGCGCCAGGCTGTCCGCTATGCAATCAACCAGGATGACCTGATCGCGGTTAAGGAGGGAACCATCACGAGAGCTCACTCCACCCTGTCCATGATCCCCACCGGAAACGAGTGGAAGGCTGACTTAGCGAAGTCCGCTGAATACCTTCAGGCGTACCGTGATTCCCTGAAGAAATAACTATAAAGAGAAGAATCGTAAAAAGGGGTGCTATGATGAACAAAGCAATTAAATGCGGCAAGCTGTTTAACTCAATCGACGGAACCGTCAGCGAGAATCAGGTGATCCTGGTCGAGGGCGAGCGCATAAAGGACGTGGTGCCCGGGGCAGCTTTTTGCGCCGAGGGCTATGAGGTGATCGACTTAAGCGATAAGTTCGTGATGCCGGGGCTGATCGACTGCCATGTGCACATCAGCGAGTACGGGGCGCCGGATACCTTCCGGATCAGCGCCACACAGCTGGTGGGCGACGGTACTTTGCTCGGCCTAAGAAATGCCCAGACTCAGCTGATGGCCGGATTCACAACCCTGCGCAACCAGGGCTCACCGGGCTTTCTGGACGTATCCCTAAAGAATGCCTTCGATAGTGGAATGTTCTACGGCCCGAGAATTGTGGCCTCCGGCTCCTGCATCGGCTCAACCGGCGGACATGCGGACTCCCACTACAGCCCGTACCTGAAGACGGTCTACGACATCATTGACGGTCTGGTGGTGGACGGCCCGGATCAGGCCATGAGAGCGGCGCGCTACGTGATCAAATACGGCGCGGACGTGGTGAAATTCATGGCAACCGGCGGCGTGACCACCATGGGCACCACGGTGGGCGCACAGCAGCTCACCTTTGAGGAGATGCGCGCGATGATCCAGGTCGCCGAGATGTACGGCAAAACCTCATCGACCCACGCCCACGGCACGAACGGAATCAAGACGGCCGTGAAGGCGGGCGTCACCTCCATTGAGCACGGCACCATCATGGATGACGAGTGCGTGGAGCTGATGGTGGAGAAGGGCACTTACCTGACACCGACCATCATCGCCTTTAAGCGCATGATGGAGCGCGGCGAGGAGGAGGGAATTCCGCCCCACGCGATGGAGAAGGCGAAGAAGGCCGGCATGTATCACCAGGAGAGCTTCCGGAAATGTCTGGAGGCGGGAGTTCCGATCGTATTCGGAACCGACAGCGGATCGCCCTGCAACCCGCACGGCCAGCAGCACGACGAGTTCAAATACCTCTGCGAGTTCGGCATGACGCCGGTTCAGGCGCTGACAGCTGCAACCCGCACCGGCGCGCAGCTGGTGCAGATGTGGGATCAGATCGGTTCGGTCACCGCTGGAAAATACGCCGATATCATCGCTCTGGACGGAAATCCGCTGGAGCACATCACGGACATGGCGAAGAACTGTTTCGTGATGAAGGGCGGAACCGTATATAAAAACATTTAATCATTCAAAAAAAGCGAGACTCCTGTCTGGCCGCCAAAAAGCGGCCGGACGGGAGTTTTTTTGTGGCGTCACGGCAAAAATTCACGCGATCTGCAAAAAATGAATAATTAAAGCGCCAATCAGTAATACTTTCCTTATGGGATACAGAACATCGCAGCTGATGTTTTTTCGATTGACCGGGCGCCCGCGGCGGCCGGGATTTTATGACAAGAAAAATGAGGTGAGAGACTATGGGAGAAATGAAAGGGAAAGCCAGCCTGGAATTTGAGCATCCGCCGGTGATCGTGAGCGCGGCCTCCGTGGTTGGAAAGAAGGAGGGGGAGGGGCCGCTGGGGCCGCTCTTTGACCAGGTGGAGCAGGACGATATGCTGGGCAAGGACAACTGGGAGCAGGCGGAAAGCGCGCTGCAAAAGCAGGCTGCGGACCTGGCCATCGAGAAGGGCGGCTTAAGAAAGAGCGACCTGCGCTATCTGTTTGCAGGGGATCTTTTGGGGCAGCTGATCGCCACCTCCTTCGGGACGGTGGATCTGGAGATCCCGCTGTTCGGGCTCTACGGGGCCTGCTCCACCATGGGCGAGGCGCTGAGCCTGGGCGCCATGGCGGTGAACGCGGGCTACGCCGACCAGGTGCTGGCGCTGGCCTCCAGCCACTTCGCCACGGCGGAGAAGGAGTTCCGCTTCCCGCTTGGCTACGGCAATCAGCGCCCCCTGTCGGCCACCTGGACCGTCACCGGCTGCGGCTGCGTGTCGCTAGCCAGGGACCGGAAGGAGGGGCTTGCGAAGATCACAGGGATCACCACCGGGCGGATGGTGGACATGGGCACCAAGGACTCCATGAACATGGGGGCTGCCATGGCTCCGGCCGCATACCACACCATCGAGCAGAACCTGGAGGACTTTCAGGTGGACGAGACCTGGTACGACAAGATCATCACCGGCGATTTGGGCGAGATCGGGCGGACCATCCTGCTGGATTTCATGAAGAATAAGGGCCGCGACTTGAGCGAGCTCCACATGGACTGCGGCATGGAGATCTACGACAAGGAGAAGCAGGACACCCACGCGGGCGGGAGCGGCTGCGGCTGCTCCGCGGTGACGCTGTGCTCCTACATTCTGCCCAAGGTCCAGGACGGCACCTGGAAACGGGTGCTCTTTGTCCCCACCGGCGCGCTGCTGTCCAACATCAGCTTCAACGAGGGCCAGAGCATACCGGGCATCGCCCATGCGGTGGTCATCGAGCACATCGACGGTTAAGGAGGGGAATGATATGGAATATGTGAAAGCATTTCTGGTGGGCGGAGTGATCTGCGCTTTGGTTCAGATCCTGATGGAAAAGACAAAGATGATGCCGGGCCGCATCATGGTGACGCTGGTGGTCAGCGGCGCGATCCTGGGCTTTGTGGGCTTATACCAGCCCTTTGCTGACTGGGCCGGGGCCGGTGCCACGGTGCCCCTTCTGGGCTTTGGAAACACCCTCTGGAAGGGTGTGAAGGAGGCGGTCGGAAAGGACGGGCTTTTGGGCGTCTTTAAGGGCGGCTTCACCGCCGGGGCCGCCGGAATCTGCGGCGCTCTGGTCTTCGGGTACCTGGTCAGCCTGGTCTTTAAGCCGAAAATGAAATAGATCCGGCCGCGCGAAAAATTCCCGTTGAAACGCGCGCGATTAACCGGTATAATAGCAGATAGCGGCCCGCTCGGACGGAGCGGGCTGTTTTTTTCGTCTGCCCGGGCGCAGGCAGTGCCCGCTATGAGTCAGCGCCTTCCGGGCGCCGGGCGCGGCGGATCAAAAGATAAGGGGATTATTGGGAGGAAGCTATGAGTATCAGAACTGTCATCGTGGACAATGACAAAGAGCTGCTGGACAAGCTGTCCGGCATTTTGAGAGAGATCGGTCAGATTGACCTGGTGGGGTGCTTTGAGCACCCGGCGGACGTGTTGGCGGCCGCAGAGCGGGAGCCGGTGGACCTTGTGTTCTCGGACGTGGTTATGCCGGACATCAGCGGAATCACGCTGGCCGCCCGCCTGTCGGAGCTTCCCGCTCCGCCCCGGGTGGTCCTTCTGTCCGACATACCGGGACTTTCCCTCAAGGCCTGGAACATCAAGGCCTTCGCGTTCATCCCCAAGCCCTACACCAAGGGGGACATCGCGGAGATCGTGAAACAGTACGAGCACCTGGCGCCGGCTGTCCCGGCGTGACAGAGGCGGGGAGCGGGAGAGCAACGGGGAGCCTACTTTTGCGGTTCCCCCACCCACTCTAAAATTCTCCGGTCAAGCTGGGCCTGGGTCATATTTTTTTCTTTTCGCAGCTCTGCGATAAATTTTCCAATCTGCATTTGATCCAAAACATTCACCTCCAAGGAAATGATACCACGGGGCGTGCGTTTTTGTATTCCCCACAGAACGCGAATCCGCCAAAAAAGCCACCGCTTGGCTGTGCCGGATATCCTAAAGAAAGCACAGCCGCGATGGCTTATTTGATTGGACTCACTCAGTGGACGCCTGGCCCGTACTCCGGCGTGGCGGCCTCGCTGGACGGCTGGTAGCCCGGCCCGATGGGGGCCGTGTAGCCGGGTGAGTCGCCGCCGTCCGGGTTGGACGGGGGTACGATGATGGTGGAGGCGTCCGTGTGGATCGGGCACTCGCCGGGGATGGCAAAGTAGGAGTCATCCGTGGTGCCGGTCTCCCCGTTTGGCAGGACCATGCAGACACGGGTGGTCTTCTCCGGGCAGAACGGGGTGGGGCGCATGCCGGACTCGGCGCACACCGTCACCGCCACGTGCTTGTCGCACACCTCGGTGGGAGCGGTGCCCTTCGCAAAGTACTCCGTGTACACCGCGTTGCCTCTGGGATCCTGGTCGCAGATTCCGGACACCGCCCGCTTGCCGGACTTGCGGCAGATCTGCGCGGTCTCGATGCTGTCCGGGATTACAAAGCCCGGATCGGACTTGCCTTCGTGGACGCGGGTCATAATCTTGCGCCAGATGGCCTTGTGGAAGGAGGTGCCGCCGTTGTTCACGTTGCCGTACTTGAGCTTCTGGTTGCTGTCGCAGCCGCCCCAGATGCCGGCGGTGTAGTAGGGCGTGTAGCCCACAAACCAGATATCCACGTTGTTGGTGGTAGTGCCGCTCTTGCCGGCCACGGACATGCCGCTTAGGGCCGCCGCGGTGCTGGTGGAGTTGATGTTCACGCCGGGGCGGGTGAACTTCCGGTTGCTCTTCATGGACTCGGACATGGCGTCCGTCAGAAGGAACGCGGTGGAGTCCTTTAATACCTGTCTCGTCTCCGGCTCGTTGTCGATCAGCACCTTGCCGTTGTGATCTAAAATCTTGGTGAAGAACCGGGGCTTGGTGTAGGTGCCGCCGTCGGCGATGGAGGCGAAGGCTGAGGTCAAATCCAGGTTGGACACGCCGCGGTAGAGTCCGCCCAGGGCGGTGGCGG
Organism: uncultured Clostridium sp.; assembly: GCA_900555045.1. Lineage (GTDB taxonomy): Bacteria > Bacillota > Clostridia > Lachnospirales > Lachnospiraceae > Enterocloster. Next base: position 14,249 of record USJW01000095.1, read on the forward strand.
CGTTCAAATCATTCTTGGTCAAGGAGGTGATCCCCATGTTCTGGGCGTACTCCACGCCCAGCTGCGGGGTCACGGTCTCCATCAGGCAGCGGACCGCCACGATGTTCATGGAGTAGATGATTCCGTCGCGGATGCTGGAGTAGCCGGTAAAGCCGCGGCTCTCGCCCCACCAGTTGCGGAAGGACTTGGTGCCCACCGTGTAGGGCGCGTCGTAGTAGACGGTTCCCAAGGTGGCGCCGCAGGCGTCCAGGGCGGGGGCAAAGGCCGAGATCACCTTGAAGGTGGAGCCGGGCTGCCGGTACACGTTGGTGGCCCGATTTAAGGTCAGGCTGTTCTTCTTCTCGCCGCGCCCGCCGCTTATGGCCTTCACCTCGCCGGTGTGCTGGTCCATGATGACGAAGGAGGCCTGGGGCTGCAGGTTGGTGTTCAGGCGCTCGCCGATCACCTCGTCGCCGTCCTTTAAGAGCCATGCCTTGTACTGGTCGATGTCCTGCTGCAGGGACTCCTTGTCCTTGTAAAGCCCGTTAAACTGCTTGTCGCCCAGCTCGTTCTTGCGCCACGCCTCCACGTTCTTGTCGGAGTAGTGCTGGGTCTCGCCGTCCGCGTGTTTGACGGAGAGGCGGTACTCCATGGAGTACTTGGCCACCTCGTAGTTGTCCGGATTGTTGATCTCCTCGTCCACGATAGCCTGGATGTCCGGGTCCTGTGTGGTGTAGATCTGAAGGCCGCCGGAGTAGAGGAGGTTGCTGGCCTGGCTCTCGGTGTAGTCCAGCTTCTCCATCAGGGTATTAATCACCTGCTCGATCAGCTCGTCCGTGAAATAGCTGTAGGGTGTCACATTCTCCTTCTTCACCGCGTCCACGTTCTGGATGCGGCTGTAGACGTCGTCGGCCAGCGCGGCCTCCTGGTCCGATTTTGAGATGTAGTCCTGCTCGTACATGTACTGGAGCACGATGCTGCGGCGCTCCGCGTTGGCCTCCGCGCCCGTAATCGGGTTTAGCTTGGAGGGGTTCTTGGTGATGGAGGCGAGAACCGCGCACTCCGAAAGGGTCAGTTCTGAGACCTCCTTATTGAAATAGCGCCTGGCTGCCACCTTCACGCCCAGGGTGTTGCTGCCCAGGTTGATGGTGTTTAAGTAGTTGGTGATGATCGCCTTTTTGGTGTCCTCCTTGCTCATGCCGGAGTTCTTCTCCAGCTGCACGGCAAGGTACTGCTCCTGCAGCTTGCGCTCGATGCGGGCGCCCCAGCCGGTCTCCATACCGCCGGAGAACACGTTGTTCTTGATGAGCTGCTGGGTGATGGTGCTGCCGCCGCCTGCGTAGTCGTCGCTGATCAGTCCCTTGGCGGCGCGGGCGATGGAGCGGATGTCAATTCCGTTGTGGCTCCAGAAGCGGGAGTCCTCGATGGCGACAAACGCGTTGATCAGGTCCTGGGGAAGCTCGTCGTAGGTGGCGGCTTCTCGGTTGGAGCCGCTGGTGACCAGGGTGTCCGTTAGGTTCCCCTGGGAGTCATAGATGGTGGTGGCAAACTGGCTGGGCTGTATGTTTAACAGGTCGATGCTCGGGGCGTTGTCGATAATTCCCTTGACCATGCCAAAGCCGATGCTGGCTCCCACCACCATACAGAATAAGAACAGCACAAACAGCGCCTTAAAGATGTTTAAAAACAGCTTGGACGTATATTTGGCTGACTTAGAGTGAAGAGACTTGAGCCTTCGCTCCGTCTCACGTTTCCCATAATTCATAAAGAATAGCTCCTTTATAGATTCGTACTTTAGTCTATCATTATACACCAGTTTGTCCGAAATGAAAAGGATTAAATAAGCCCTTGTCATCCGGCACTATCTATATTATGATTGATTTTGTGAGAATATAGACAAAAAGTGGGAAATTTATACCTGAAAATACGAAAAGGAGCGGATCAAGTGGAAGAAGCCTACAAAATACTGTTTCGGGGCGGCACCGGGGAGATCACGGAGAAAAAGTCGCGCTTTATCGCCGATTTAAAGCCCGTGACCACCGAGGAGGAGGCCCTGGCCTTTATTGAGGAGATACGGAAAAAATATTGGGATGCCAGGCATCACTGCTACGCCTACCGCATCGGGGATAGAAACCAGCTGGTGCGCTTCTCCGACGACGGGGAGCCGGCCCAGACGGCGGGAAAGCCGATGTTGGACGTGCTTGAGGGGCGCGGCCTGCACGACGTGTGCGCGGTGGTCACCCGCTACTTCGGCGGAACCCTCTTAGGCACCGGAGGCCTGGTGCGGGCCTACTCCCAGGCGGTCTCAGAGGGGCTTTTAAACTGTAAAGTCTTAGAGAAGCGCCCCGGCGTCCGCCTGAGCGTGGACACGGATTATAACGGGGTGGGAAAGATCCAGTACATCGCGGCCAAGCGGGAGATCACGGCGCTTGACAGTGTGTACACAGACCGGGCGGTGTTCACCTACATGGTGCCACAGGAGCAGCTTGACGCATTAAAAAAGGAGATCACCGAGGCCACGGCGGGCCGGGCAATTTTCACCCAGTCGGACACGGTTTACTACGGAATGGACGGGGATGAGCTGGTATTATTCGAAAAATAGGGGGTTATGGGATTTTTTTCTTGCAATCCGGGAATACCAATGCTATACTAATAAACCGTGGCAAACGTATATATAAATAAGTAGACACCGGATTTTAGGTATAAAGTGAAGGAAGAGAACGCACTATGAAGATGAAAAGAGAAGACGTCAGAAACATCGCAATTATCGCACACGTAGACCATGGCAAAACCACCCTGGTTGACCAGCTGCTCCGGCAGAGCGGCGTGTTCCGCGCAAACCAGGAGGTCCAGGAGCGCGTGATGGACTCCAATGACATTGAGCGGGAGCGCGGCATCACGATCCTGTCCAAGAACACGGCTGTATTTTATAAAGATACCAAGATCAACATTATCGACACCCCCGGACACGCGGATTTCGGCGGCGAGGTGGAGCGCGTTTTAAAGATGGTGAACGGCGTTATCCTGGTGGTGGACGCCTATGAGGGCCCCATGCCCCAGACCAAGTTCGTGCTGCAGAAGGCGCTGGAGCTGGATTTATCCGTGATCGTGTGCCTCAACAAGATCGACCGCCCCGAGGCGCGCCCGGAGGAAGTGATCGACGAGACACTGGAGCTGTTTATGGACCTAGATGCCTCCGACGAGCAGCTGGACTGCCCGTTCCTGTTCGCATCCGCCAGAGGCGGCTTTGCCAAAAAAGAGCTGGATGACCCCGAGGTGGACATGAGCCCGCTGCTCGAGACCATCGTAAGCTACATCCCGGCCCCCGAGGGAGACCCGGATGCGGACACCCAGGTACTGATCAGCACCATCGACTACAACGAGTATGTGGGCCGCATCGGCATCGGAAAGATCGACAACGGCGGCCTCAGGGTGAACCAGGACTGTGTGCTGGTGAACCACCACGACCCCGACAAGTTCCGCAAGATTAAGATCGGAAAGCTCTACGAGTTTGACGGCTTAAACCGAGTGGAGGTGCAGCAGGCCACCGTGGGCTCCATCGTGGCCATCTCCGGAATCGCGGATATCCACATCGGAGACACCATCTGCTCCCCGGACCACCCGGAGGCGATCCCGTTCCAGAAGATCTCCGAGCCCACCATCGCCATGTACTTTATGGTAAATGACAGCCCGTTAGCCGGCCAGGAGGGCAAGTTCATCACCTCCCGCCATCTGCGCGACCGCCTGTTCAGAGAGCTGAACACCGACGTGAGCCTGAGGGTGGAGGAGACCGACAGCGCGGACTGCTTTAAGGTGTCCGGCCGCGGCGAGCTTCACCTGTCCGTGCTGATCGAGAACATGCGCCGCGAGGGCTTTGAGTTCGCCGTCAGCAAGGCGGAGGTTCTCTACAAGTTCGACGAGCGCAACCGCAAGCTGGAGCCCATGGAGATCGCCTACATCGACGTCCCGGAGGAGTTCACCGGCGTGGTGATCCAGAAGCTGACCAGCCGTAAGGGCGAGCTGCAGGGCATGAGCAAGGCCGCGGGCGGCTACACCCGCCTGGAGTTCTCCATCCCCTCCAGAGGCTTGATTGGATACCGCGGCGACTTCATGACCGACACCAAGGGCAACGGCATCCTGAACACGATCTTCGACGGCTACTCTCCCTACAAGGGCGATTTGAGCTACCGTCCCACCGGCTCCCTCATCGCGTTTGAGGCGGGCGAGGCCATCACCTACGGCCTGTATAACGCCCAGGAGCGCGGCGCTCTGTTCATCACCCCGGGAACCAAGGTGTACGCCGGAATGGTGGTGGGCCAGAACCCCAAGGCCGAGGACATCGAGATCAATGTCTGCAAGACCAAGAAGCTGACCAATACCCGCTCCAGCAGCGCCGACGAGGCCTTAAAGCTGACTCCGCCCAGAATCATGAGCCTGGAGCAGTGCCTGGACTTTATCGACACCGACGAGCTCTTGGAGGTGACACCCCAGAGCCTGCGCATCCGCAAGAAGATCCTGGATCCCACCCTGCGCAAGCGCGCGTCCTTTAACAAGTAAATAAGCCTCAAAAAGGCTGTAAATTGGCGAATCATGTCGAAAAGATTTTCTGGATTCGCCAATTTTTTTGGTCTATTCTCCCCATTTTCCTCATAAACTTACTATGTGCCGCGAAGAGACGCGGGTAATAAGACAAAAAAATAGTATCGAAGCGAAGAGGAGATGTACTATGTCAGAAAAAATGATTGAGAACAACAAGGTAAGCGTGATCGGAAAAATCGTATCGGGATTTACATTCAGCCATGAGGTGTTCGGCGAAGGTTTTTATATGGTGGATGTGGCGGTAAACCGCCTCAGCGAGCAGGCTGACATTATACCGCTCATGGTGTCCGAGCGGCTGATCGATGTGCACGAGGACTACATCGGGTGCACCGTGGAGGCCGTGGGCCAGTTCCGCTCCTACAATCGCCACGAGGGCGTGAAGAACCGCCTGATGCTCTCCATTTTCGTGAGGGAGATCCACTTTATGGAGGAGTTCACGGATTACACGAAGACCAATCAGATTTTTCTGGACGGGTACATCTGCAAAGCGCCCATCTACCGGAAGACGCCCCTGGGCAGGGAGATTGCCGACATTCTCCTGGCGGTGAACCGGCCCTACGGCAAATCCGACTACATACCCTGCATCTCCTGGGGCAGAAACGCCCGGTTCGCCTCCAGCTTCACCGTGGGAACGCGGGTGCGCATCTGGGGCCGGGTGCAGAGCAGGGAGTACACCAAGAAAATCACCGTATATTCGGCAACCGTCACTTCCGTATCA
>USJW01000096.1 GCA_900555045.1 uncultured Clostridium sp.
TAAAAGTCACAATAAAAATGAATATAATAAAAAATAAACAGGAAAAATGCAAAATTGAAGGAGGGGGACTATACAAAAAATAAAAATGTATAAAATAGGATTGACAAAATAAAATAAAATGTATATTATGGAGCTATGATAAGAAAACACAGGAGGTACCAGACAGTGGAGAAGGAAAAACCAGTAAATGTAGATGTCCGGGATGGGGTAATGTATGTCCAGTTAAACCGCCCGGAGGATGAAAATCGGATTAACAGGGAGGCGATTGAACTGATTGGGGCAGCGCTCGAGCGCGCCGACACGGATGAGGCGGTGAAAGTGGTGGTGCTTAAGGGGAACAAGGAGCACTTCTGCTCCGGCGGGCGCGTGGATCCCGGCTGCTCTCAGGAGGAAAAAGATAAGTATGCGCAGGCGATCCGGAATATGCAGCAAAAGCTGATGGAGATCAAAGCGCCGGTAATCGCCGCGGTGGAGGGAAATTGCGTGGCCGGGGGAAATGACCTTTTGGCATCCGCGGATATTGCGGTGGCTAAGAGGGGAGTGCGGTTTGGGTTCCCTGAAATTCTGCACGGAGGATTCCCGGTGATGGTGATGATCAACACGATCGACGTGATCCCCAAAAAACGTTTGCTTCCGGCTTTCTACAGCGGAGAGCTGTTCGGCACGGATGAGGCGCTGGCCTACGGTCTGATCACCTGTGTGGCAGAGGAGGAGAAATTCGAGGATACACTGAATTACTACATTGATATGATCCTCTCAAAGCCTGCGCAGCAGATCAAGATGGGAAGACAGGCATACTATCATATGGTGCCTATGAATTATGAGGAGCGGGTGGCCTATGGCAGCGAAACGCTGGGCAATGTGCTGAAGGAGCAGGCAAAATATGGGAAATAGGCGGATTGTGCTCTATGGCAGTGAGGACAATCCGGATAATCGGGAGGTTCACCGCCAGGTGGCACAGTATGCAGGCACGGTGGGGGTGGATTACCTGTGGCAGCCTGTCACAGAGAGCGGGGGACTGGAGGCATTTCCTGAGGCGGACGCGGTGATTGCCGGGGAAGGGAGCTGCGCGGGACAGCTCTTGGACGAGAAAGTAAATTGCCCGCCGGTTTTAGTCCGCGTATGCGGGCACTGGACAGAGGAGGAGCGGGATAAGGCTCTGAAGAAGGGCGTAAAGCTGGAACATGTGGCGCAACAGAGCGAGGAAGCCGCAGCGGAGCTGGCGCTGGCGCTTATTCTGGCCTTAAAGCGCAAGGTGATCCGGCATCACGAGCAGGTGCTGGAGGGAAAGATGATCCGGCACATGGCCTCACAGACATTTGGGACGACAGTGGGAATTGTGGGGCTTGAGAACGGGGGAAAACAGCTGGCCAAGTGGCTTTTTTCCATGGGCTGCCGGGTTCTGGTCTGGCAGCCGGAAACGGTCGGTGTCAGAGCATCTTCGCCCCTGGGCCTTGAAGATTTAACGCGGGAGGCCGATATTATCAGCCTTCATATCTCATATGAGGAGGTTAAAAGAACGGTTGTCGATGAAGCGTTTCTTGACCGGATGAAGCGGACGGCTGTGCTTGTAAACATTGGGGACGGGCGGATCGTGGACACGGATATGTTGTTTACAGCGCTCAAGGAAAAACGGATTGAAGCTGCTGCCCTCGACACACTGCCGCGGGAGATCATCGAGGGGGATAACCCATTTCTGGCAGTCCGAAATGTGATTCTGACACCCGGTATCGGGCGGATGACCAGGGAGGCAAAGGTGAGACAGGGGTGCGCGGCGGTTGCGGCCGCAGTCAAGTTGCTGGAGCAGACGAACGGGTAGCGCGAAGAGGATACTATTATGAAAAGGAGAATCGATATGAAGAGATTATGGAGTGTAATTGCAGTGGTGGCTGCAGCTGCAGTTTTGGCAGCGGGCTGCGGCAGTAAGGCGGATTCCGGGACGAAAGCGGCAGCGGGGAGCGCTGAGAGTACGCAAGCCAACCAACCGGCAGCGGGCAGCGGCGGGGAGAAGAGCGGGGAGATGCTGGTTTTAAAGCTGGGGGTACCGGCTCCGGCCGGCACGGTTCAGCCCAACACGGCGGAGCTCTGGGCCGATAAGCTGGAGGAGGTTTCAGGCGGAAAGATGTCCATCGAGGTCCTGGCCGGAGGCGTTCTTGGCAATACGGCCGCACATTACTCGCAGATGGAGCAGGGGACGCTGGATTTCTTCCTGACGGGCTTTGACACGGCGACGGTATTAAAGGAAGGGACGGATTTCAGTGTCTGCGTGGTGCCGTTCCTCTTTGACGACCTGGACCACTACCACAAATTTCTTGATTCAGATATCCTGAAGGAGATGGTGGGAAAGGTGGAGGCGGCCAACGGTCTCAAATATATGGGCTCCATCAGCGACCAGGCCCCGCGCTCTCTGACGACAACCGATAAGCCGGTACATGTGCCGGCGGATTTAAAGAATATGAAGATCCGTACACCGGAGTCACCGGCCATCACGAAGATGCTGACGGCCTGGGGGGCCAATCCTATGGTGGTCAGCGGAGGCGAACTGTTCCAGGCGCTTCAGACCGGCATGGTGGACGGACAGGACAACGACCTGGTGAACTCTTATACATCGGGCTTCTCAGAGGTGCAGAAATACTACATGAACCTGGACTACATTTACTCCAACATGGTTATCTGGATGTCAGATAAGAGCTGGAACAAGCTGACTCCAGAGCAGCAGAAGTGGGTTACCGACTCCCTGGCAGAGACCTACAAGGAGGCCTCCGACACCCTGTGGAGCACTACCTACGAGGAGTGCCTGAAAAAGTTCCAGGAGGAGGGCGTGACCTACGTGGAGGTAGACCGCGAGGCGTTTATAAAGGCGGCGGAGGAAGTGGCGGCCAAGTTTGACGGAGAACTTTTCAGCGCGGGCCTGTACGACAAAATCAAGAGCTTGAAGTGATGTGGAGGTAACAAATGATTGAGAGGGTAGAGGGCAAAATCGCCAAAATTCTGATGTATTTTATCGCAATTGGTTTGTTCAGCCTTACTGCACTGGCGATTCTACAGGTTGTCACCCGCTATTTTGTGGATGTGACTATAATCTGGATAGAAGAGATTTCCATCTATATCTTGTCCTGGATGGCTGCCGCGGGCGTGCCATGGATGTGGCTGAAGGACGGACATATCCGGATGGATGTTCTGAACATCTATCTGCCGAAGCGGGTTTTATACGCGATGGATTTATTTATCAACCTGATGGGGATTGTCATGGGCGTAGCCCTGGCTAGGACGGGCTGGATCACAATTGGAGTAAACAAGGGCTATACCCTCTCAATTGTGGGAATCGACGAGGGGTTCCGGTATTATCCGCTGGTGTTCTGCGGCGTTTTGTTTGCAGTATGCGCGGCGATTAAATTGATAGAACAGCTGAAAGGAAAGGGGGCTGCCAGAGCATGATCACAAAGGTTTTGATTTTGTTTGGAATTATGTTTTTGTTTCTGATTCTGCGCTTCCCGGTGTTTCTGGCGCTGGGGCTGGCGGCCACGGGGATTGCACTCCTGTTTCCCGGTACTGTGCCGACGGCTGTGATCGGGCAGGGATTGCTCAGCGGGATCAACAACTACAACTTTGCAGCCATCATGTTCTACTTCCTGTTGGGGGAGATCATGAACGGCGGAGGCATGAGCAACCGCCTGATCAAATTCGGTACCGCCATCATCGGGCATATCAGAGGGAGCCTCAGCCACTTAAACATCCTGGCATCCATGATTTTTGCGGGTGTGTCCGGCTCCGCGGTGGCGGACACCGCAGCGATCGGTTCCCTCCTAATTCCGGCGATGAAGAAGGACGGCTACAGTGCGGGCTATGCGGCGGCCGTGACGGCCTCCTCCTCCACCATCGGGCCGATCATCCCGCCCTCCGGCGGCCTGGTTCTGATGGGGATTTACCTGTCCGTGTCCATCAACAAGCTGTTTTTGGGCGGCATGGTTCCAGGGATCCTGATGGGAATTGCCCTGCTCATCGTCTCGTTTATCACCTCGTGGAAACGAAATTACCCGAAGACCGCCTGGCGCGGATGGAAATATGCGTTTACGGTGTTTAGGGAGTCGTTCTTTGCATTCCTGCTGCCGGTTATCGTGGTATTCTGCCTGGTTGCCGGCATCGGAACCGTGGTGGAGATCGGAGCACTGGCGGTCGGGTGCGCGGTGATTATCAGCGCGTTTATCTATCACGAGTTAAACCTGCGGCAGTTCATCCAGGCACTGTGCCGTGCGGCTGAGAACGCGGCGAAGGTGCTCTGCATACTGGCCTGTGCCGGCGTGTTTACATGGATCATCAGCTCCATGGGCATGGCGGCCGCCCTCGCAAAGTTTATTACCAGTTTCACAACCAATCCGACGGTGGTGCTGATCATCTGCATGCTGATTCTGCTGTTCTTCGGCTGCATTCTGGAGGTAAACGTGATCCAGATGGTGATTATCCCCACGATGGTTCCAATTATCCGGGCGGTCGGAATCGATCCCATCCAGTTTGGCGTGCTGGCGATGTTAGTGACTATGATGGGCCTTATCACCCCGCCGGTGGGATCCCTGATCTATATTACGGCCGGTATCGCTGAGGAGAGTCCGCTTCAAGTGATTAAGGAGCTGACACCCTTTACGATATCGCTGGTGATCCTGGTGACGATTTTGATCTTTTTCCCGGGACTTGTCACCGCATTCCCCAACTGGGTGATGCGCTGACGACGCAGTCAGACAAAAGAGAGGATGGAGACTGTTATGGATATGGAATATAAAGGAAAATATGTGTCGCTGGGAAACAGCGGTTTGAAGGTGTCACAGATCGCCTTTGGCTGCGGCTTCCGGGGAACGCCGCCGGAGCGAGAGGCGGTCTATGTGATCACGGAGGCCATTGAGCACGGGATCAATTTTATCGATTGTGCAAATATCTACACCATCGAGGACAATGAAAAGTCCGAGATCGCGCTGGGCAAGGCGTTAAAGGGCAGGCGCGACAAAGCGATCATCACATCAAAGGTGGGCAGCTGGGTGAAGAAGGATGACCAGGGCCCCAACGGATACGGGGGATCCCGCTACCATATTTTGCGGGAGATTGACAACTCCCTTCGGCGTCTGGACACAGACCATATTGATGTCTATCTTTTGCACCAGCCGGATCCCACCACTCCGCCGGAGGAGACGATGCGGGCGATGGAGACACTGGTCAGCCAGGGAAAAATACGGTATGTGGGCGTTTGCAATTATGATGCATGGCAGGTGGTGACGGCGCTGGACGCCCAGCACCGCATAAATGCGCAGCCGTTAATTGCCATGCAGAATCCGTACAACCTGTTAAACCGGACGCTGGAGGCAGAAACGTTTCCCATGGCGCGGCACCACGGAGTGGGAATTATGGCATACGGTGCGTTGGCCAGCGGACTTCTCGGCGGAAGGTATGTGCCGGGGCAGCCGATGCCGCCGCAGTCCTTCTGGGCAAGATCTCCGCTTTACCGGGAGTACTATCCACACCTGTTTTGCGGTCAGGTGGTGGAAGTCGTGAACGCGGTGAAGGCGGTCAGCGAAAAATACGGAGTGACCATGGCACAGGTGGCCACTGCATGGGTTCTCACCCACCCGGAGGTCAGCTGTGTGGTGGCGGGTGCCAATACCTGGGCAGACTTTGAGGACTCGATTTCGGCAGCCAGCTTAAAACTGGAGGAGGCGGACTTAAAGGAGCTCAACCGGGTATCCTACGGGCTGCAGGAAAATTTCACGCTGCCTCATGTGACGGCCGTCATGGAAAGGATAAGAGGAGAATGATTGCTTCAGATATGGCGGGAACTATTGAATTGACTTCTATTTTCCATTACAATAACATCAGACAGGTAAAACGGGAACAGTTAAAGGAGATAGAGGCGATGGTGTGTAACGGAAACAGGATTAAATTGATGAGGTTGGCGAATTGTCTGTCGCTGCAGGAGCTCGCGGATGCAATGAGCGCTAATTCTGTTCCCATCACAAGGGCAGCCATATCACACTATGAGACGGGAAAGACGGCTCCCAGTGAGAATACGATCAATATCCTGGCAAAGGAATTGGGGACAATCCCAGCGTTCTTCTACAAACGGGACTGGGAAGACTTTCAGCTGAGGATTTTTCAGGAGCTCGGTCTGATTCCCTCGCGGCAGCAGGAGCTGTACGCGTTTATACAGGTGGAGATTGAGCGTCACCTGGAGATCGACTATGCTCTGGGAATCCGGTCGGCGTTTGAGATTCCCAAGCGGAGGACGCTGCGGGCGGATCAGTGCGCCCAGCTGGAGGAGTACATTGAGGATATCCGGAAAAAGTGGGAGATCGGCTTAAATCCCATCTCCAGCGTGTGCTCAATTTTGGAGGCGCAGGGCTGGTATCTGATTTCCTCCACGGAACAGTTCGGAAGCCTGGATATCGGCGGCTATGAGGTTTCCACCGGAATTCCGTTTTTGCTGTATCACCCCAACTACTTTGTGGATGATTTCCGGTATTCCGTACTCCAGCAGGTGGCATACTTTTACCTGCAGGGTGAGGATCCAAGGGAGACAGAGCTGTTGGTGCAGCGTTTTGCCAGGGGGATTCTCTTTTCCAGAGAGCAGGCCGTGCTGGAGTTCGGTGAGAAGCGCTCCAAGATTTCAGCCAAGGAGCTTTCCATGGTGAAGCAGAAATATGGAATTTCCAAGAGGATGCTGATGGCGCGCCTCCATGAGCTGGGTATCATCGATGATGAGTGCTACGAGAACTTCGATACGCACTTGCGCCAGCACAGCTTTTTGAAGCGGGAGAAGGCGATCGGGGACGTGCTGCACTTTTATGAGGTTCCCACCGCCTACGAGATCAAAGCGCTGCGCGCCCAGGCGGAGGGGATTCTGCCGGAGGAGACCGTAGAATATTTTATGGCGATTCAGACCCATTAAGTAGGCTATGTATAGTAAAAACTGAAAAATTTCCCCTGATTTGCTGTGTGCTGCTTGCCAAAATTGCCGAAAGGTATTATTATGGTAAATGCATAGGAATACCAGAGATACATTTTATGTAAACTTATGGGAATACTAAAAGCGAATTTTGCGTAATCAGTATGATACAAGGAGGTAATTTCACATGGCAATCGATAAAGATATGCTGATCGGCGACCTGATTCAGGTGGATGACAACATCGCTCCGATTCTGATGAGAGCAGGAATGCACTGCCTGGGCTGCCCGGCTTCTCAGGGAGAGTCCCTGGAGGAGGCCTGCATGGTGCATGGCATCAACTGCGATACCCTGGTGAGCCAGATCAATGAGTTCTTAGCTTCCAAGGCGTGATCGGACAAACACAGATGAAGTGAGGACAAGGCTTTTCCGCAGAGGAGACACTGCGGGAGGGCCTTTTTTCTTGCGATTAAAAGGGAAGCGCGCAGGGCGTGAAATTTCATATTGACAGCCCTTTTTCCCGAGAGTAATATATTAGTATACCAATAATGGGACGGCCGGTGCGGGAGGCATGGCGGCCGGGAGAAGGAGGATAAACGAGATGGATATGACATTGCGGTGGTTTGGTGAAGGGGTGGACTCTGTGTCCTTGGAGCAGATCCGCCAGATTCCCGGGGTGAAGGGCGTGATCACGACCCTGTATGACATCCCTGCGGGGGAGGCGTGGCCGATGGAGCGCATACTCCAGATGAAGGAGCAGGTGGAGTCTAAAGGCTTAAAGGTGCTGGGGATCGAGAGCGTGAATATCCACGACGCGATCAAGGTGGGAACCCCGGAGCGGGAGCAGTATATCGCCAACTACATCACAACGCTGGAGCGCCTGGGGCAGGCGGACATCCACGTGGTCTGCTACAACTTCATGCCGGTGTTCGACTGGACGCGCTCCGACTTGGCCAAGGCGCGGCCGGACGGATCCACGGTTCTCGCCTACGACCAGAAGGAGATCGACAAGATTGATCCGGAGCACATGTTTGAGTCCATGGGCGAGAAGTCCAACGGCTTTGAACTGCCCGGATGGGAGCCGGAGCGCATGGCCCGCATAAAGGAGCTGTTTGAGATGTACAGGGATGTGACCGAGGATGTTCTGTTCGACAACCTGGTCTATTTCCTGAAGGCGATTCAACCGGTCTGCGAGAAGTACGACATCCGCATGGCGATTCACCCGGACGACCCCGCATGGCCGGTGTTCGGACTCTCCAGAATCATCACCGGGAAGGAGCGCCTGTTAAAGCTCATGAGGGCGGTGGACGCCCCCTTCAACGGCGTGACCCTGTGCACCGGTTCCCTGGGAAGCAACCCGGACAACGACATTCCGGACATCATCCGCTCCTTAAAGGGGCGTATCCACTTCGCCCATGTCCGCAACCTTCAGTACAACGCGCCCGGCGATTTCCAGGAGGCGGCGCACCTGTCCGCGGACGGAAGTATGGACATGTACGCGATCATGAAGGCGCTCTACGACATCGGTTTTGACGGGATCATGCGCCCGGACCACGGCAGGGCGATCTGGGGCGAGGTCTCCATGCCCGGCTATGGCCTGTATGACCGCGCGCTGGGAGCCTGCTATTTGAACGGCCTCTGGGAGGCGATCGTGAAGCAGAATCAGAACTGACTGCCAGAGGGTTGCAAAAAATGGAAGGAGGCCTGCGCATGAAGATTGAGCCCAGGCGGACCGGTGAGACTGCGAAGGAGTACGCGTACCGGATTCTGAGGGACAATATCGCCAGCCTGGAGCTGGAGCCCGGCAGCGCGATCAGTGATGTGGAGATCTCGCAGATGATCGGAATCAGCCGCACGCCGGTGCGGGAGGCCATCATCAAGCTGAAGGAGGAGTCCGGCATCATTGAGATTTTTCCTCAGCGGGGGATGCGCGTCGCGCTGATCGACCCGGAGGTGGTGCAGGAGGTGCGCTTTCTGCGGGTGACCCTGGAGAAGGCGGTGGCGGAGCAGGCGTGCGAGCTGGCCCGCGAGGAGGACTTTGCGTGGTTCAGGGAAAATCTGGCGCTCCAGGAGTTCTATCTAAAGAGCAACCTGCCTGAGCGGATGATCGAGTTGGACGACGCCCTGCACCGGCGGCTGTTTGTGATCTGCCGCAAGGAGCTGATTTACCGCATGAGCCAGGGGCTGGCCATCCATTTTGACCGGGTCCGCAGCCTGGAGGCCGTGGCCGCGTTTCACACCGCCAAGACGGTGGAGGACCACAAAAACCTGGTGCAGGCGATCAGAGACCGGGACAAGGAGCGGGCGAGGCAGGTCATGGAGACCCATCTGGACCAGTGGCTGGTGAACCAGCAGAAGCTTAAGGAGCGCTACCCTCAGTACTTTAAGGCGGATTAAAGCCGGAAAAAGCGGCATAACGCGCCGGAAGCGGGGACTTGAGATTAAAAAAAGCAGAGTAAAAGGGCCACCCGGCCTTGTAACAGCCGGGGCGGCCCTTAAATTTACAGTGGCAATCAGATTTTCTGGAGATCCTGGAGCGCTTTCTGGTCGATAATCACCTCGTAGTGCTCCCTGAAGTAGGCCTCGCTGGTGTTCTCGTTGGACAGCTTCACCGCGTACTCGGCCAGGATATTGCAGCTTCTGGAGAACTCTAGGTCCCCGTTCCCGGAACACTTCATCACCAGGTAGTACTGGCGGGTGCCGGGCTTCTTGTACAACGTGTTAACGCCGTTGTAGAGTTTCCCGATGGCGTGGGCTGCCTCGCAGATCCGGTCCAGGTTGTCAAAACGGAAAATCCGAGTGGAATCGGCGTTCTTCGCGTTCCCGTCCCCGGTGAGTTCCCGGTTCTTTTCCAAATCGCTTCCGGACTGCTCGGAATTCTGATCCAGGTAATCCATATTTCCGGCGCCCTCTAAGAGCTGGCCCGCCAGCTGGGAGAGCAGGGATTCGGACTCCTCGTCG
This sequence comes from uncultured Clostridium sp., assembly GCA_900555045.1. Taxonomy (GTDB): domain Bacteria; phylum Bacillota; class Clostridia; order Lachnospirales; family Lachnospiraceae; genus Enterocloster. The sequence continues at coordinate 9,888 of USJW01000096.1, forward strand.
GACGCGGGGGAGAACTTGGCAAACCGCGTATCTAACTCCTCCGGGTCTTCAATTTTTGTGATAACGAGCATAATGCTCTCGCTGGACAGCGGAATCGCCTCGACCATCAGCGGAATGTCGTCCGCCTCAAATCCAACCTCGTTGGAAGCTTTCTGAATCATCTCGCGGAACAGTTTTCTGGCTTTCTCGGTCCCGTAGGCCAGCTCGACCAGGTTCAAATTCCGCACACTTAAATCGAAGCTTGTGAGGGTGCAACGGATCTGATTCTCATTTATTCGTTCTATTTTCATAGGATCACTTCCTGTTCTATATCAATCTCGGGTGCCATGGCACGATCACTAGTTAGACTCCCACACTCTAAATATACTACAGAACAGGGGGAAATATCAATTGAAATATTTGATTTTAATGAAAATTTAAGGGAAGGTTTTCGCGTTTTTTCAGCCGCCTGCAGGGATCAAAATCCAGGACATGGAGAATGTGACAACATATTACAAAATTATGTTGACATTACCTGGGAATGGTGTTACGATAACCGAACAAGAGATGGTATTTCCAGAAGGAGGGGTGAAGGCGGACACCGTTCTTTTTAACAAATACCGTCTGGATCATGTGATTGGGAGGGGCCGGACAGGAACCGTCTGGCTGGCTGTCCATCTGGGCCTGGAAGAATACCGGGCGATCAAGCAAATCCCGAAGAGCGCGGTGGATTACGAAGCGTTCCGCAGGGAGGCGCTGGTTCTGAAAAGCCTGCGGCACCCTGCCGTTCCAATTATCTATGATCTGGAGGAAGACCAGAATTTCTTATACCTTATTCAAGAGTATATCAAAGGAGAATCCTTGTATGCCCTGGTTAAGCGTCAGGGTATCATCCGGGAGCCGGAAGCGGTCCGTTACGGGATCCAAATCTGCGCTCTCATTGAATTCCTGCATCTCGCAGGAGAAACACCCATTCTATTTTTAGATCTACAACCTAAAAACCTGATTGTATGCGACGGCGTCGTCAAACTGATCGACTTTGGACAGGCTGCGCCCTGCGGTGTGTGCCGGGATGGCGGTGTCCGATACGGGACCGTCGGCTGCGCTGCGCCGGAACAGTATACTTCTGACCAGCTACTGGATACCAGGACGGATATCTATGCCATTGGTGCTGTCCTCTCCTTTATGGTAAACGGTGAATTCGGTGCGGCAGGCCAGGCGGGGCCGGGCGTCTCGGCCGCGCTTACGGGCATTATCAGGAAATGTATGGAAACGGACAGGGATAAGCGATTTGACTCCGCCGGAGAACTGGAGCGGAGGCTGAGCGGCCTTTTGACCACCCAGAGGGGGGCACAAAAAAATGATATACAGGCAATGCCATCTCTTGTAATTGCCGTTGTCGGAAGCCGGGAGGGCGCCGGGGCAACGCATCTTGCCCTCGCTCTGTGCCGGTATCTGGGGCAGGACAGCGTGCGTGTGGTCTACGAGGAGCGCAATCAGTCGGGTCATATCCGGCGTCTGGCGGAGTATTTTGGAGCCCGCGGGGACAGCTGCGGCCTGTATCATGTTTCGGGTATGCACATCCGGCCGTGGTACGGCGAGGCGGTTTCTTTAAGTGTGCCCGAGGCAGAGGTTTATATCCGGGACTATGGGACTGAATGGGATGCGCTGGGAGCGGATTTTTTGGAGCTGCCCGGGGACTGCCGGACGGCCATTGTGGCGGTTGGCGGCGGAAGTGTCTGGGAGCGGCGCGACTGTGAGCGGATGCTTTGCCGGTTAAAGCCGGTGTGGACCTCTAAGAGCACAATGGCAAAGATTTTTTTGTCCCGCCATTTTGGCGGGGGTGTGCGCCGTTTCCGGCGCGAGGCAGGGGAACTGCCGGAGGGAATTAAGCTATTTTTGGAGCCGTTTTTCGGCGACCCCTTCTGGCCGGATTCCCAGGCGACAGAGTTTTTAAGTGAATTGTGGGCCGTCCTCACCGGGGGACGGACGAAAAAGAGGGGCTGGTTTGGGCGATGCCGCATTGGAAGAGGGGCGCAGGGCGCCGACGAGGGAAAGGGCAGAGCCAGTGCAGGGTGATTGGGGTCATCGGAGCCGGGAGAAAGACAGGGGTGACACACCTGTGTGTGCTGATGGCAAATTATCTGACCAGCGCCAGACAGAGGAGAACGGCGGTGATTCAGTGGAACGGCCACGGGGATTTTGAGCGGATGGAGAAAATCTGTGTGGGGCGCGAGGCGGCCGCCGGAGAGAAGGAAGAAAACGTGTTTAAGGCGCTGGGAGTAGCTTACTACAAACAGGGCGAAGCCTGCGTGTTGGCAGGCTGCATGAACGGACCATATGACGATGTCATCATCGATTTTGGCGAGAGTACGCCAGAGGCGCAGGATGAGTGGCTTCACTGTCAGGTGAAGTTTGCCCTGGTGGCGCTGAGCGAATGGCAGCTTGAGGACACAGCCGGGATGATGGGGCAGTGGGGACATCGGAGCAAAGGCTGGACATATCTGACTGCGTTTGGCAGTGAGTGGACCAGGAGAGAAGTGGAGCGGCAGTGCGGTGTACCGGTGCTTCGGATTCCGTTTTCAGCGGATGCGTTTCAGGTTGACAGGAGTACGATGAGATGGTTCGAGGGGATTTTGTAGCCGCAGGGCCCGGTCTGCGGGCAGATGGGTGAGAAAGAGAATGGAAAAGCGGGCGGAGGCGCGGTGCGCCGGAAAGTAAAGGATAAATATGTCACGGTTTACCTCTTTGGAGAAGGCGCAGCCTGCTGCCCAAAGGCAGTTAGGAGGTATGGAAACAGATGATAAAAAGCAGGGAGTACGCTGACCGGAAGGAACTGCAGAGAACATACCTGGACGGACTTCGGCGTTATAAAAAACGTGGAATTCCGATTATCATTGATGGGGAAGAATGTCCGGAGGCGGATTGGAGCCGGATATTTGAGATGGGCGAAGACGGGGGCTTTTATATGGGGGACTATGTGGGGGCGGAGCAGGGCTGCTTAAAGGAGATACGTTTCGACAAGGTGTATCTCTGCGACCCGCCGGAGAGCGCAAAGCCCCGGGAAGGGTGGAGGCGCGGCCGCCGGGCACACTGACCCTGACCGCAGCGGACCATGTCCGGCGGGCCCGGCACAGGCAGAGTGCGGCGATACAGAGGAGTGGGGCCGTCTCAGCCTGAAATGCCTGTGGGCGGGAACGTTAGACATGGAGCGCGCGGGGAGATTTTTTTCAGCCCGGCGGGCGGCGTCCCACGTGCATGGGGACCCGAATTGTAAGTAAATAGTTAGTACTATTTGGAGATACTTATGCTATAATATTTACAGTGAGCGGAATGGGGCATGCGACTGCGTTCGGATGCCTCATTTGCCAATGTGATTGCGATACCATTTACGATTCGGAGGACCCGCTGCATGAGGGAAAAGAAGAGAGGTTACGGCTGCGCTGTTACGGCGGTGATTGTGGGGCTTGTATTGCTGGTGGCAGGGGCACTGGCGGGCTGGTTTGTGTACGTGCGCTACATGCCGAGTAACGAGCTGGCGGATAAGAGCAAGCTGTTTGGGATTAAGAGCGGACAGGTTGCGGTGGTGCTCAACAACGAGCTCCAGGAGACGAAGGGAATTTACGAGGACGGTCAGGTTTATCTGCCGGTTTCGTGGGTGAATGAGCAGTTAAACCAGCGGTTTTACTGGGATGAGGGCGAGGCGCTTCTGGTGTACACGCTGCCGGATTCCATCGTCTACGCGGACGCCAGCACTGTGGGGAACGCGGGACCGCTTCTGAAGGTGAAGGATAACATGGCGTACCTTTCCCTGGGGCTGGTGCAAAATTACACGGATATCCGGGCGGAGTCCTTTGACACCAGCCAGATCAAGCGGGTGTACATTGACAATAACTGGGAGCCGGTCGAGCAGGCGGAAGTGAAAAAGGACGGCAAGGTGCGCGCGAAGGGCGGCGTGAAGAGCCCGGTGGTCACGGACGCGCTGAAGGGCGATGTGGTCACGGTGCTGGAAAAGATGGAAAAGTGGTCCAAGGTGCGCACGAAAGACGGCTACATGGGCTATATTGAGAACCGGAAGCTTAAGGATCTGGAGCCGGGGACGCCGGAGAGTAAATTCGTGGAGCCGGTGTACACGAGCATCTCCATGGAGGAGCCGGTGGTTCTGGCGTTCCACCAGGTGTTCAACCGGGATGCCAACAGCAAGCTTAAGGAGCTCTTAGCTGCGTCCAAGGGCATGAACGTGGTGGTGCCCACCTGGTTTGTGGTGACGGACGACAAGGGAAATTACGAATCCCTGGCCAGCAAGGACTATGTGGATCAGGCGCACGCCATGGGACTTAAGGTCTGGGCGATGCTCAACAACGTGAGCACGAAGGAGAGCGCGGCGGTCAACACGCGGGCGCTGATGGGCTCCACGTCCAACCGCAAGAAGCTGATCGCGGGCCTGATGGAGGAGGCGGACACCTACGGCTTTGACGGGATCAACCTGGATTTTGAGGGGCTAAAGAGTGAGGCCGGACCGCACTATGTGCAGTTTATCCGCGAGCTCTCCGTGGCCTGCCGAAAGAAGGGCCTGGTGCTGTCCGTGGACAACTACGTGCCGTCGGCGTACACGTCCTTCTACAACCGGAAGGAGCAGGGCGTCGTGGCCGACTATGTGATTATCATGGGCTACGACGAGCACTACGCGGGGGGAGAGGCCGGATCGGTGGCCTCGGCGACCTTTGTGGAGAACGGGATCAAGGACACGCTGTCCCAGGTTCCAAAGGAAAAGGTGATCAACGGGGTGCCTTTTTACACGCGGGTATGGACCGTGCAGGGCGGCAAGACCACCTCGAAGACCTACGGAATCTCCGACGCCAAGAAATGGGTGGAGGAGAACCAGGTGGACCTGGTCTGGGACGACGCGGTCGGACAGTATGTGGGCGAGGTGATCAACGCGGACGGCGAACAGTACATCTGGATGGAGGAGGAGCGGTCCATGGAGCTCAAAATGGACCTGATTAAAGAGTATGATCTGGCAGGGGTGGCCTGCTGGAAGCTGGGGCTGGAATCCCCGGAAATCTGGGATGTGGTGAGCCAGGTCGGAAAGACCAAGTGAGTGTTTTAAATTTAGAAGAAATGGGACTGAGGTAAGTATGATGAAGTGCAGAACGAAAGTGAACGGATGGATTGCGGCGGTGGCCGCAGTGAGTGTGCTGGCCGCTGGCTGCGGCGTGCGCACGGATACGCCAGTGGAGAGCGGGGCGACTGCCCCGGTGGAGACGACAGCCGTGCAGACAGAGCCGGGGACAGTGGAGAAGCCCACGCATCCGGAACCGGCCACCATTGAGCCGTTCCCGACGGAGGAATCCCAGACGGAGGCGGAGGCGCTGGACAATGGAAACCGGATCGTTCTGATGACGGATATACACTATCTGGCGTCCTCCCTGACGGATGGAGGGGAGGCGTTCCAGACGATGATCGACCACGGCGACGGCAAGCTGGTAAACTATGTGTCCGAGATCGTGGACGCAGCGTTTGAGGAGGCGGTGAGCCAGCGGGCGGATGTGCTGATCTTAAGCGGGGATCTCTCGCTGAACGGCGAGAGGGAGAGCCATGAGGAGATGGCGCAGAAGCTGGCCAAGGTGGAGGCGGAGGGGCTCCCGGTGCTTGTGATCCCGGGAAATCACGACATCAACAATCCCCGGGCCGCCGGATATGAGGGGAATGACATTTACCCCGCAAAGAGTACGACGCCGGAGGATTTCGCCGAGATCTACCGGGATTTCGGCTATGGTGAGGCGTACAGCCGTGATTCGTCTTCCCTGAGCTACGTCTACCAGCTGAACGACCACCTGCGGATTTTGATGTTGGATACCTGCCAGTATGAGCCAAGGAATCTGGTGGGCGGAATGATCAAGACGGAGACCTACGACTGGATTGAGCGGCAGCTGAATGAGGCGGACGCGGACGGTATGAGCCTGCTGCCGGTGGCGCACCACAACCTGTTGGATGAGAGCAAGATCTATGTGGACAACTGCACCATCGAGCACAGCGAGTACCTGATCGACCTCCTGGAGGCCCGAAATATTCCGCTGTTTCTCAGCGGCCATCTCCATGTTCAGCATTACATGCAGCACAACGACATCGGGATCTATGAGGTTGTGACCAGCTCCTTAGCCACGCCGCCCTGTCAGTACGGGGTGTTGGACTACATGCGGGATGAGACGTTCTCCTACCGCACCGAACAGGTGGATATGGAGCGGTGGGCCAAGCGCCACCACGTGACGGATGAGAATCTGCTGAATTTTGACACCTACAGCCCGCCCACGCTGAACAAGATTTTCTATAACCAGGCCTACGACGCCATGAAGGATTCGCGGGAGGAGGAGACGGGGGATCTGTTCGTGAAGCTGAAGGAGTCGGAAAAGCAGCAGATGTCCCAGGTCTACGCGGATATCAACGCGGCCTGCTATGCGGGTAAGGCGGTGGATGTGGTGGAGGAAGGCAAGACACGCCCGGGCTTTGCAATGTGGGAGGAGTACTGCTACCCGCCGGTGCTGTTTGAGTATCTGGAGTACATTGTGGAGGACGCGGTCAAGGACTACAACCGCCTGGTGGTGAACTAGGTAACCACAGAATGGATGGGATACCGGAAATTGAGATCGGAGCGGCATTTGCCGCCGTCTCGATTTCCGGTTCTTTTTTTGCCGCCAGGGTGAATATATTGAAACAAGTAATTGCATGTGGAGCGTCATTTGATGAAGCATTCTGCGTGGCAGACCTTTATGGGGATTCTGCTGCTTTTGATTGTGTGTGTGGTGTCCTGGGAGGCGGGAACCCTGGCCGCGGTGGAAAACCGGAGGTCACAGATGCAGGAGGAGAAGCCGTTAGTGGTGATCGATGCCGGGCACGGCGGATTTGACCCGGGAAAGGTGGGCATAGACGGGCAGCTGGAGAAGGACATCAACCTGAGCATCGCCATGCGCCTGAAGGAATATCTGGAGGCATCCGATGTGAATGTGGTGCTGACGCGCGACACGGATACCGGGCTTTACCAGTCCGGGGACAGCCACAAGAAGGTGGCGGATATGCGCAGGCGGTGCGACATTATCAATGAGGCCAGGCCGGACGTGGTGGTGAGCATCCATCAGAACAGCTATCACCAGGAGGAGATCAACGGCGGCCAGGTATTCTACTACAAGACGTCCCAGAACGGAAAACGCCTGGCGGAGATTTTGCAGAAGCGGTTCGACTACGTGCTGGGCGATAAAAACCGCCGCGTGGCTAAGGCCAACGACAATTATTACCTGCTGCTGCATGTGAAGGAGCCCATCGTGATTGTGGAGTGTGGTTTTTTGAGCAACCGGCAGGAGGCGAAGAATCTGGAGAGTGACGAGTACCAGGACCGCATGGCCTGGACCATCCATATGGGGATTTTGCAGTATTTGAATACCCGGGAGGGAGCGCAGGCGGGGAACGGGAAGACGGTGTAGCGCCCATAAATTAAGAGGTTGATGGAACGGATTCCACCAACCTCTTAATTGCATGTTTATTTAATAATTTCCATTATGCCAGTGACCGCGCTGTCAATCGCATCCGCTCCCTGGTTGATATAGTAGTGTTTCTGACACAACCCTTCTTTGTAGACCTCATTTTTGCATCCCTCGATCTTACAATGTTTCGTGCAGCCGGTCATAAGTGCCATAAAGCATATGAGCAGGGCTAAAGTGGTGAGTTTCTTCATATCAATTTTCTCCTTTGTTAAATTGTGATATTAATTTTTCTAATTGTTCGGTCTGTCTCTTCTGACACGCATGCATATCAAACAGACAGCTTGTCATTTTTTTAATATTTTGGGCCATGGAGTTGAATACCATAGCGATACATACAGAATAAAGAGTTGTAACAAACAGCATAATTCCCACGATCGCATAGCTTACATCACTCTCATCAGATGTCATCCAAAAGCTCATCAACAGGATCAGACCTGCAAATACAAGTACGATGTTGGTCATAACTGAAAATAGGTTGGTCCAAAAAGAACCGGCGGCTTTTTCTGAAGCCTCTTTCGCTAAATTTTCATCCTCCGTTTTCTTGGGGGCGGAATCAGTCAGCTTTTTTCCGCACTCCGGACAAAAGGCATCTCCTTTGTTTATCAGTGTTCCGCATTCTGGGCAAAACATTTTTTCACTCATATTCTTATCCTCTTTTTATAAAAAAGTTTTTCCGCAACTTGTACAGAATTTTGCGTCGATACTGCAGACCGCGCCGCAGCTGCAAGTTTTTTCACTCACAGCGATCTCGCTTCCCGAAGGAGTTGTCAGTTCTGCTCCACACTGAATACAGAATTTACCGGTCGTCACATTTTGAGCCCCGCACACCGGACAGAGCTTTTGAGGAGACGAACTGTTGCTGGTTTTTCCCAAAGCCCGGTCCCGCTCGATCTCCAACTGCGTGATCCTGCTTTGGTACATCTGGATCATGCCCTCTTTCTCCTGTATCTCTTTGCAGGGGATATCAATTTCAGAAATATCTAAATTGTCTGTCTTCCATAGGTTATAAATCAGTTTTCCCAGCTGATTAAAAGATTCTTCAATCACCGCAGTCTCTGTTTTTACAGAGCCCTTGATTTTCTCAATCTCTAAATAGGTGCTGGTATTCACGCTGGCCGACAGTATGCCCTTGTTAATTCCGATTTTCACTTTTTCTAGCATTGTACCCCTCCCCCCCTTTCTCCTGGTATTTCATCCCAATAATAGCACATTTTTACTATATACGCAAGCGCGTATACGCCGAAGCGTATAAAAATATACTATTTCATTACACCACTATTGAAAGGGGAAATAATATGAATGTAAAAGATGCCACTGCAAAAAGAATTGAGCTGCTGTGCAAAGAAAGAGGGATTGCTTACAATGAGCTGGCGAACATTTGCGGCCTGACTCCGTCCACTGTTTATAGCATTTTTGATTCGCGCCGGCGGAATATCTCGCTGTCCACTGTCAAAAAGATATGTGACGGCTTTGAACTGACACTGGGCGAGTTTTTTTCACACCCCCTTTTTGATGCTTTGGAACAGGAGCTGCAGTAGAAACAGAACAAGGGAAAGCCGCGTTGCGATTTCGCGGCTTTCCCTTGCTTTGCAAAATTTAGAACATCGCAGGCTGTCTTCGGCCTGGCAGACACACAAAAATAGCGGAAGTCCTTGTAAATCAAGGCTTCCGCTGGAAATAAAAAAGAGCGCGAGACGGGATTCGAACTCTCCCAATGTCGGGAAAGCTACTAAAATCAAGGAGGAACGCATACTGTCTAACGTGTGTCTACAGGTTGTCTACAACTAGAAATTCAGAGAGGAAAGCTGTCAAGGGGTCTGCGGAGCAGATACATTTTACCCCTTTACTGCTTGCTATAGGTATTGACCAATGTCCCAGAATTGTAAAGGAGGTTGATAGAACAGTTTTTGTCTATCAACCTCTTGATTACCTCCTTTGGACTAATCATCATCACAACAAGGATTTGCCAGTTTCTTCATTTCCTCCCGTGTAAATATATAATATTTTCCATTAAAATAC
>USJW01000097.1 GCA_900555045.1 uncultured Clostridium sp.
GCCCTAGACCTTACCACCGCGGAGACCTGGAACCTCCATCCCCCGCTCCCCCGGCTCTCACGAACGGATGCACCTAAACCTTCCCCTCACATTTCTCATTCCCATTTAACTATTTTCCCCAACACCCCCACTGTCCCCTGAATTATATACCCATTCACCACCATCGACACCAATGTCGCCCACCCCAGGCTTCCGCCCAGTGCGAACCCGGCGGCGGCCAGAAGCACGTCCAATATAATTCTCGTCCGCCTGATGTTAAACCGGAATTTCCCGGAAAAGTAAACCATCAGCGCGTCCACTCCCGCCTCCCCAAGGCAGGCCGAGATGTATGCGCCGATGCCGACTCCCATGAGAAGGAAACCGCCGGCCGCCGCGGCCAGCCGAAGCCCCAGGGAGCCCGTGCCGCCGGGTACAGACAGAATGTACGGGGAGAACCAGCCCACAAACGCGCCCACCAGCACGCTGTTTAAGATGGTGCCGATCCCCACCCGCCTGCGGTCAATAAAGAGCAGGACCAGGAGGATGCTGACCATGAGCACCTGGGAGGCCTGCCCCAGGGTGATGCCAAACACATTGCTGAGCCCCGCCTGGAACAGGGACAGCGGGTCCAAGCCGAACCCGGCCCGGACCAAAAGATCGATGGAGAGTCCCATGACGGCCGATCCCAGGACCACCATCAGAACCCGCAAAGACAACTGCCGTTTCATGGGCAGCTACATTAAGCTGCCAAACGCGGCCTCGATCTGGGCCTTGTCCGGCTTATAAATGTTGTGGCGCAGGCTGGCGTCGAGCAGGGTCTTTTCCGCAAGCAGCGGGATATCCTCCTCCTTCACCCCCAGCTTCGACAGGCGCGGGTTGGTGCCCACCGCTTCCGAGAGCGCTTCAATCCGGTCAATCAGGTATTCCGCCTGCTCCCGGGTCCCCATCTTGTCACACTCCACCGGGAATACCGCCCGGCAAAGCTTCGCGTACCGCTCCATGGCCCGCTCATCCTTCATGTTCAGGCGGGAGGCCGTGGGCATGAGCAGCGCGTTGCACAGACCGTGAGGCAGGTCATACACGGCGCTCAGCTGGTGGGACATGGAGTGGATCAGGCCGCAGCCCGCGTTTCCGAAGGCCAGCCCTGCGATAAACTGGGCCACCGCCATCCCCTCCCTGGACTCCTCATCCGGCTGGCGCACCGCCCGCTCCAGATGTGCAAAGACCATGCGCACCGCCGTGGCGGCCAGCTCGGACGTGATCAGCGCGCCGTCCACCGACATGTAGGCCTCCACCGCGTGGGTCAGGGCGTCCATCCCGGTGCCCGCGGTGAGGCTTGCCGGCATGTTCATCATCAGCTCCCAGTCGTCCACCGCCAGAACCGGCAGCACGTTCCGGTCGCTGTTGCCGTATTTCTCGTTCTTCTCCTCGTCCACCACCACATAGTCCATGGTGCACTCGCTCCCGGTGCCCGCGGTTGTGGTCACCGCGATTAATGGATAGGTGTGGCTGCTCTTGTCCACCCCGCGGTAGTCCTCGATCACCCCGCCGCAGGCCGCCACAACGGAGATCGCCTTGGCGCAGTCGTGGGCCGAACCGCCCCCCACGGAGATCAAAAAGTCGCACCCGTTGGCCGAGAACTCCCCGGCGCCCTGATTGACGTTGGCGGTGGTCGGGTTGGGTTTAAACTCACTGTATATGTAGTAACCGGTCCCCTCGCTCTCAAGGGTGCCCGTCACCCTGCGCACGATGTCCGTGGCTCTCATCCTGTGATCCGCCACGATCATGGCCTTTTTCAAATCTCTCTTCCGGATTTCTCCGCGAATTCCCTCGATGCACCCGAAGCCGAACAGCGCGTGGCCCGGGGTATAATACTCAAATACGCTCATTTTCATCCTCTTTCTCAAGCTTATCGTTTTTCGTCATCATGCACGCCAGCACCACAGCCAGAACACCGCCGGTCACCTTGGCGATCATCATGGGCCCCACCATCTGCGGGTCCACGGACTGCGTGTAGGCGTAGTGGGCCGTGATGATGCAGATCGCGTTGGTGTACCAGGCTGCGGACACCACAATCCCCCGCCGGTCCATGTCCTTGACCAGCATGAACACCGACATCACATTCACGCAGGATATGGGGATGGCGGCCACGGCCACATCGCCGATGTGCAGGCGCCGCCCCACCGCGGAGAGCGGCCGTTTTAACAGGTAAATCAACAGGTACGCCAACGGGATGCTCCCCAGCTGCACCACGCACATGTCGGTCACAACCGCCAGCGCGTCCTCGATGGGGGTGAGCCCCGGCACCAGGGGGATGTGGGTGATGTAGGTGAACGCCGCGAGCCCCAGGCTCAGAAGCGTGATCACCCGCAAAAACCGCGCGAACGCCATAAATCCCCGGACCACCCGGTTCTTAAGCACCAGAAAGCCCGCGATCACAAGCCCCGAGAGAAGCGCCACCGGCACCGTGTTTAAAATCAGCGCCGGCAGACCGATCCCCATCGCCAGGCCGCCCGCCACCGCCCCCACCGGGACCGTCACAAGCCCGGTCATCACGCCCGTGGCAAAGTCGTCCTGCTTTGCGGGCGGAATGAGCCCCAGAGCCACCGGGATCGTGTACACCAGTGTGGCGCCCAGGGTGGACGAGACGATAAGCCCGGAGTAGAGCCCCATCTCGCGGCTGTCCGCCATGGCCAGGGCCAGGGGATATCCGCCCATATTGTTGGCCAGGATGCAGCCGAACATCGCCGGATCGATCCCGAAAAGCCGGAATAACGGCGAAATCCCGGCGGCGCAGACCTTTCCCAAAAGGGGCGCCAGGCAGATAATCCCCACCATGCTGAGGGCCGTGGGCCCCATGCACAAAAAGCCTTCCTCAAATTTATCTCCCAGCCTCAGCCGGTTGCCGGTGACGCAGTCCACAGCCCCGACTAACGCCCCCAGCGCTATAATCAAATTCAACATCTCTCGCTTGTCACATTCCCCCGCAGCTGTCCGCAGATCCGCTCCACGCGCCGGGCGGCCTCATACATCACCCGCTCCCGGTCGATGGTCAGAAACTCGCCGTTCTTGTAGACGGTCCTTCCGTCGATCACCGTCATGCAGATGTCCGAGCTCTGGGCGGAGTAGACCAGGTTGGCGGCGATGTTGTGGACCGGGACCAGGTGCGGGCGGTCCAGATCCAGGACGATAAAGTCGGCCCGCTTCCCAGCCTCGATCACGCCGCAGTCCGTCCTGCCCTGCGCCCGCGCTCCGTTCACCGTCGCCATCCTTAAAATCTGCTCCGGCGGCAGGGCCGTCGGGTCGTGAAACGCCCCCTTCCCGGCCAGGGAGGCCAGGTGAATCTCCTCCATCATGTTTAAGTTGTTGTTGCTGGCGGCGCCGTCCGTCGCGACCACCAGGTTGATCCCCTCGGCCGCATAGCGGCTGACCGGCGCGATTCCGCTCCCCAGCTTCAGGTTCGAGGAGATGCAGTGGGAGATCGTCGCCCCGCGCGCCGCGAGGATGTCCCGGTCCCTGTCCTCCAGCCACACGCAGTGGGCGGCCAGGACCGGATTCTCGAATATGCCGCAGCTCTCAAAATACTGCACCGGCGTCAGACCGCCGTGGCGCTCCTTGCACTCCCCGTGCTCCTTCTTCGTCTCCGAAATATGGGTGTGCACGGCCAGCCCCTTCTCCCGGGCCAAGCCGGCCACCGACCGGACCAGCCGCTCCGTGGAGGTGTACTCCGCGTGAAGTCCCACGTCCACCCGGATCCGCCCGTCGTCACGGCTCCCCGTCTGATCCAGCAAAGTGAGTGTGTCCCTCCAGCCCTTTAGCTGCTCCGGGTCCGCCGCCGGGTCCTGCGAGGAGAGGCCGTGGCAGATATTCGCCTTCATTCCCGCATCGTCCAGAGCCCGGGCCACATCCAGGATATTAAAATACATGTCGGAGATGGACACGCAGCCGCCGGACACCAGCTCCATCGCGGCCAGGAGCGCGCCGTAGTAGCAGTCCTCCCCGGCCATCTCCCCCTCAAAGGGGAACATCTTCTTCGTCAGCCAGTCGCTCAGGCTGAGGCCTTCCCCCAGCCCTCTGGTGAGCGTCATGGGCGCGTGGCAGTGGGTGTTGTAGAAGCCGGGCAGCATGAGCTTGTCCCTGCCGTTTACAACCTCCCCGGTATAGCCTGTCACCGCCTCCGGCCCCACATAGCTGTATCTTCCGTTCTCCACCAGAACATTGGTGTGCTCCACGGGCCGGAACCCGCCGTCTAAAATCGTGATATCCTTTATCAGCATAGCTACCCCTTACTGGTCAATGTCAACCGCCACCACAGCATTTAACGCGATCTCGATCTCCTGCTCCACGGCCCTCGCCACCATCGCCTCGTCCGGCTGGTATCCCTCGACGCCCACCAGCTCAAAGGCAGGCGCATCCGCCGCCAGAACGGCTCCCGCCTTGATCCCGTGAAGACCGGCGACCACAAGCAGGCCCGCCACCTCGTTCTCCATGGCGATCACCCCGGCCTTCATGTACAGGCGGACCGTGGACTCCAAAAGTCCCGGGTAGAACAGCGCCTGGGTCAGGATCACCCCGCTGTGCGCCTCAATCTGAAGGTCCTTTGCGCTCTTCTCAAGGGCCTTAAACACATCCGGGTCCGCAATGGCCGGGTAGGAGAGCGGAACCATCTTCTCCGTGACCCCGTCCTCGCGGCAGGCCGCTTTTGCGATCACGATGCTCCCCGCGGGAACCTCCTTCTGCATGCCGCCGCAGGTGCCCACGCGGATAATCACCTTGGCTCCGGCCCGGTACAGGCTCTCAAAGGCGATCACCGCGCCGCCCTCGCCCACGCCGTGGGAGGTAACCGTGACCGGCACGCCCTTCCAGGTTCCCACGTAGGTGTAAAACTCCCGGTTCTTTGCCAGGCACTTTGCCCCCTCAAGCTTCTCTGCAATCTTCTCCGCTCTGGCGGGATCCCCGCAGGTGATGACTCTGGGATGGATATCCCCCTCACAGACTGCAATACAAGGCAGTATAACGCGCTTATTCTCTTCCATTTTTTTACTCCTCTTATTTCTTTTTCAGTTTTTTACTTCCAAAAATCGACAGTGCGATGACCGTTGCGATGTATGGGATCGCCAGGGTCAGCTGCGACGGGATCACATTCTGGAGCGACACGCCGATGGCCTGGCAGAACCCGAAGAACAGGCTGGAGACGATGATGAACACCGGCTGGTTCTGTCCCATGCTGGCGGAGGCCATCGCGATGTAGCCTCTGCCGGAGCTCATGTTCTCGGAGAACAGCGTCACCTGGCCCATGCTGAGCACGGAGCCGCCCAGGCCGCAGAGCGCGCCGGAGACCAGCACCGCGATCATCTGAATTTTTAAGGTCTTGATTCCCAGGCTGCCCGCCGCCTCCCGGTTCTTTCCGACGCTCTGTACATGAAAGCCCTGCACCGTGCGGTACAGATAGATAAACATGGCGGCCGCCAGGACGTAGGACAAGTAATCGATAAAGGTCAGCTGCTCCAAGACGCGGCCCAGGAACGGGATGTCCCGCACCACGGGGATGCTGATTTTCGGCAGCGCTTTCAGCTGAGGGCTCGAAAAGCTGCCCTTGACCCCCAGAATCGTGTACAGGAGCACGCTGGTCAGGCCGCCCACCAACAGGTTGACGGAGGTGCCGATCACCATGTCGGCCGCCTGGTATTTCACCTGCAAAATCGACACTAGGGAGGCAACCGCCGCTCCGGCGGCCACGCCGCACAGCACGGCAATGTACACGTTCCCCGTAAAATAATTGGCCACGATAGCCACAAAGGATCCGATCAGAATCTGGCCCTCAAGCGCAATGTTGAACACGCCCACCTGGCTGCAGATCGCAGAACCGAGCGCCGCTAAGAGCACCGGGGTTGTGGACCGTATGGTTGAATTGATGATAACTGCCAACATATTTAAACTCATAACGCCTCAATCCCCCCTCCGTCGTCTTGTTTTTTCTTCGCCTTCCATTTCTTAAAATACTTAATTCCCAGCTTCGCGGACACGAACAGCGTGATGCTGGACTGGATGACCGTGGACATCTGAAGCGGGATGCTGGAGGAGCGCTGGATCGCCTGGCCTCCCACCTGAAGCCCCGACAGGAAAATAGATGCCGCCAGGATTCCCACCGGGTGCAGGTCCGCGATCAGAGCCGCCATCAGCCCGGTCCACGCGTAGCTGGCGCTGGTGAACATGTTGTCCGTGTAGCGGTATTTGTAGCCGAAAATCTCGCACATCCCGGCCATCGCGGCGATCGCGCCGCTGAGCGCCATGGTCTTTAGCATGACGCGCCGCTCAAAAACGCCGCCGTACCTTGCAAAGTTCGGGTTTAAGCCCGTCATCTTGGACTCGTAGCCGAAGACCGTTTTCCGCTCCATGAAATAGAACAGAATCACCACGATGGCCGCGATTACAATCCCGAAATTCAGCGTGTTTGAGGAGCTGAACTGGAGAAAATGGGTGCTCTCCGGGATCGTGCGGGTCATCAGGGACAGGCCGTCGCCAGACTGATCCTTAAAGGGATAGCTGACCAGATAGGAGGCGATGTAGTTGGCCACATAGTTTAACATCAGCGTGCAGATCACGATGGAGCTGTTGAACTTCATGTTCAGCACCGCCACGATGGAGGCGTAGATCCCCCCGGCCGCCATGCCGGCGATGATGGACAGCGGCAGAAGCAAAAAGCCCGGAAGCGGAACGTGAAGCGCCACGATTGTCGCGGTGAATGCGCCGGTGATCATCTGGCCCTCCACGCCGATGTTGATATACCCGGCCCGCCACGCCGCCGCGGTGGCGATTCCGCAGATGATGATCGGGGTCGCCCGGGTGAGTGTCTGGGTCAGATAGTAGGGATTGAAGAATGACTTCTCAAACATGTTCATGTAGATGGCAATGGGATTTTCCTTGGAAATCACGATAAACACCGCGCCCACCAAAAGCCCTAAAAGGGTGGCAATAACAGGCTGGAGCATAATCCCTGCAAACTGTTTTATGTACGATTTAACCCTGTTCATCATGACCTCCCATCATCAGATATCCCACCTTCTCCGTGGCGACCTCCGCTCTCGCGAATTCCCCGCGGATCTGTCCGTCATAGATCACGTACACGCGGTCGGACAGGGAGAGAATCTCCGAGAGCTCGGAGGAGACCAGGAGAATTCCGTCCCCCCGCCTGCGCTTCTCCACCAGCTGGTCGTGGATGAACTCCTGAGCTCCGATGTCCACGCCTCTGGTGGGCTCCGCCGCGATCAGGAACTTGGACTGGTGCTCAATCTCCCTGGCCACGATCAGCTTCTGGATGTTGCCACCGGAGAGCGCCCCGGCCCGGTCCCGTATGTTGTCGTATTTCACGCTGTACTTCTCAAGCAGCTCCAGCGCAAACTGCCGGTTCTGCCGCTTGTCCAGGATTCCCCTGGACGAGAACGCTGTCTGGTACTCGTACCCCATGATCGCCGTCTCCTCCAGATCCGCGTTCGAAGCGCAGCCGAAATCATAGCGGTCCTCCGGAATGTGGGCGCAGCCGGCGTCCCGTATCTCCCGGACGCCCATCCCGGTGATCTCCCGCCCGTTCAGCCGGATTTTCCCCTTGGAGGGGTGCAAAAGGCCTGTGAGGCACTGGATCAGCTCGGTCTGCCCGTTTCCGGACACGCCCGCCAGGCCCACAATCTCCCCCTCCCGCACATGTATGCTCAGCCCCTTCAGGATGGAGACGCCCTCGCTCTCGTAGAACAGCTTCTCCACCTCCAGGACCTCGTTTCCGGGCGCCTTCGCCTCGATCTCGCGCTGGGGAATTCCCTTTCCGACCATCAGGAATGAGAGCTCTTTGATGTCCGTCTCGGAGATGTTCCGCTCCCCCACGAATTTCCCCTTGCGCATGACCACCGCCCGGTCGGCCACATCCATCACCTCCTGCAGCTTGTGGGTGATGATGATGATGCTCTTTCCCAGGCTTGCCAGGTGCTTTAAGGTCTTTAAAAGCTCGTCGATCTCCTGGGGGACCAGCACGGCTGTGGGCTCGTCGAAGATGATGATGTCCGCGTCCTGGTACAGCACCTTTAAGATCTCAATCCTCTGGCGCATGCCCACAGAGCAGTCCTCCACCCGCAGGTCCGGGTCGATGGCCAGCCCGTACTCCTCGCTCAGCCCCCGCACCACATCCTTGGCCCTTCTTCTGTCAAAAAAGCCGTTTTTGGCGGGTTCCTTGCCGTAGACAATATTTTCCGCTACCGTGTAGTCCTCGAACAGCATGAAATGCTGCTGGACCATGCCGATCCCGTGGGCGATGGCGTCCTGCACGGAGTGAATGTTTACCTTCTTGCCGTTCAGAAATATTTCCCCCGAATCCGCCTGATTTAAGCCGTACAGAATTTTCATGATGGTGGTCTTTCCGGCGCCGTTCTCGCCGATGACCGCCAGTATTTCCCCCTTATTCAGCCCGAAGCTGATGCGATCGTTTGCCACTGTCTGGCCAAATGTCTTTGTGATATTTTTCAATTCCAGGAACATGCCTACTCCTCCTGTCATAAAAGGGCGCGGCGCCAAGACCTCCGGCGCCGCGCTACTCCCCTCTGACCCATGGTTTTACTGAACGTAGCTCTCCTCATCCGGCACCACCGACAGATCGATCTCTTTGTTCTTGATCTTCTCCGCGGTCTCCTTAAGAATCTTCACGTCCTCGTCCGTCAGCTTCTCACTTCTCGGATTCTTGGTGTCATGGGTGACAAACACAGCCCCGATGGCTCCCTCGGCGATTCCAAGAGACTCGTTGTCGGTGGTCCATTTGTCGCTGAAATACTGATCTAAGAGATACTGCATGGTGGCATAGGTGTCCTTGATCTGGCTGGTCACAACCCAGGGGTTGTCCGGCGTTGTCAGGTCCACGTCCTGGCCGGAGGTGAAGAAGTGTTTTTCCTTGGCCGCCTCGAACACGCCCTTGTCGCCGCCCGCCGCAGCGGAGTTGATAAACTGGCAGCCCTGCTCGTACTGCTGGATCGCGTACTCCTTCGCCTTCGCGGGGTCATTGTAGCTTCCCACATAGTTGAAGATGAACTTCGAATCCGGCTTCTCGGACTTCACGCCCTCCATGTATCCCCATCTCCACTTGAAGCTGCTGGGGCCCTGGGACACGTGGACCGCGCCGAAGGTGTCCGCGTCGTCGTCCGTCACCATGCCGGCGATCTTGCCGATCAGGTACGCGCCCTCCTGCTCTCTGAAGGAGATGCACTTCACGTTGTCCACATCCACCTCGGAGTCGATCAGCGCGTAATCCGCCTTGTCCGGGAACTCCGTCGCGACCTTGCTGATGGCGTCCGCGGCCTGCCAGCTTCCGCCGATGATCAGGTCCGCTCCCTCCTCCACCATCGCGCGGCAGTTGTCCTCGTAGGCAGCCGCGTCCGCGCACTCCGCGATCACGACCTCAAACCCGTGCTTTTCCGCGCTGGCCTTTAGGCCGTCGATCATGTCCAGGATAAACACCTGGGTGCCCGCCACGTCACACACCAGCGCCACCTTCTTCTTCGCGCCCGCATCCTTCTCGGCGGCCGGCTTCTCCGACGCCCCGCACCCCGTCATAAGCGCCATGGCCATGCTGAGTCCAACAGCTGCAAATCTCTTCCAATTTCTCATGGTTACTTCTCCTCCTGATTCTGATCAATGTGCATCACGATCTGTTTTAAATAGGTTCTGAATTCTCTCGCGGAGCGGGCGGCCACCTCGTCCACCTCCTGGCCGTTCACCCGATTGTTGTCCACCCCCGCGCCCATGTTGGTGATTAAGGAGATGGCGAGCGTTCTCATCCCACAGTGGGCGGCGGTCAAAACCTCCGTCACGGTGGACATTCCGGCCGCGTCGGCTCCCGCGGTCCGCAGGAAACGGATCTCGGCAGGCGTCTCAAAATGCGGCCCCACCTGGTAGGCGTACACTCCCTCCTGAACCCGGAGCGCGCAGGTGTCCGCCAGGCTCTTTGCCAGCGTGCGAAGCCCCTCATCGTAGGCGTTGCACACGTCGAAGAAGCGCGGCCCGATCCGGTCGTCATTTGGCCCCCGAAGCGGCGAAGCCCCCGCCAGATTGATGTGGTCCTTGATGATCATCAGATCGCCCGGGCGGTACCCCGTGTTGATCGCCCCCGCGGCGTTGGTCAGGATCACCGTCTCCACCCCCAAAAGCTTAAACAGGCGGATGGGCGCCACCAGCTGCTCGTAGTCGTAGCCCTCATAGTAATGGAAGCGCCCCGACATGCAGACCACCTTCTTGCCGTAGAGCTCCCCGAGAATCAGCTTTCCGGCGTGGGATTTTACCGTGCTGACCAGGAAATTGGGGATATCCTCGTAGGGAATCTCCACGGGATTTGCGATGTCCTCGGACAGTCTCCCCAGGGCTGAACCCAAAATCAGGGCAATCTGCGGTTCAAAATCAATCTTGCTCTTCACGTAATCCGCGCTCTTCTCAAAATACTCCAGGTTAAAGTTATATTTCATCGCTTCTTTTGCTCCTTTTCTCAATTAAGATCCCAATTTCCCGATCCGCCGCCTCCTAGCGCCCCTTCGCCGCCTGGACGTACGTGTCCAGACAGTACGGCGAGAACACGCCCAGGTCCGTCACCACGCCGTTGCACAGCTTGGGCGGCGTGATGTCGAAGGCCGGATAGTACGCCTTGACCCCCTCCTTCGTCACCTTGGTTCCCATGGCGTCCATCACCAGGTTGGGATCCCGGTACTCGATTTTCACCGTGTCGATGGTCCCGTGGGCCGGATTCGGCGTGCCGGTCACGAAGTAGGGAATGTTGTGGTAGGCGGCCGCCAGGGCGATCTGGAAGGTTCCCACCTTGTTCACCACGTAGCCGTCCATGGTGATCACATCCGCAGCGGAGGTGAACACGTCCACGTGCTTCTCCTTCATGATAAAGCCCGGCATATTGTCCGTGATCACCGCCACGTCCACGCCCATGTCGCAGGCCACGCTGGCCGTCAGCCTGGCGCCCTGGAAGTACGGCCTTGTCTCCGCGCAGATCATCTTGATGTCGTTGCCTCGCCGGTGGCATTCCCGGATCAGCGTGCCGATGATCGTCTCCGCGAAGC
This sequence comes from uncultured Clostridium sp., assembly GCA_900555045.1. Classification (GTDB taxonomy): domain Bacteria; phylum Bacillota; class Clostridia; order Lachnospirales; family Lachnospiraceae; genus Enterocloster. The sequence goes on from USJW01000097.1 coordinate 11,076, forward strand.
ACTGGGTCATGATCGTTCCGTTCTGGGGAATCAGGTCCGCCAGGTAGCTTCCGATTTTTTCATATTTGAGATAGTTGTTGTTGATGTAGTTGAACGCGTACTGGCGCAGGGGTTCCACGATCTCCCGGGCGCATTTGCCCTCCTTCACCTGCTCCTTCACCAGCTCCATGGCCCCGTCCACAATCTGCACCATCTTCGCCACCGTGGTGGGTCTCGCGTGGGACAGGGTGTAGGCGGCCTTCTCCATGTAGGCCGTCAAGTCATCGCCCGCCATCTCGCCCGCCTCGTGGGCCGCCAGCGCCATGCCCATGGCCGACGCCGTGTAAGGTCCGCCGCTCTGGGTCACCATGTCGGCGATGGCCTGGGCCACCTCCCCGTGGGTTTTGCAGGTCACATACTCGGTCCTCACCGGGTAAATTCTCCGGTCCAGAATCCGTACCACGCCGTCCTCGTACCAGGCCACATTCTCATACCGGAGAAGAAAGCCCATCTCCTCGTCTGCTCGTCTCATAGCTACCTCCTCATCTCTCCTTCATATATTTCACATATTGATCGTCGATCACCTTCACGTCCCCGTTGTTTAAGGCCAGGGAGTAAATCTTCGCCGCGTCCTCCGTGTAGACGGCGCGGGTGTGGGCCTGCTCCAGGCTCGCCCCCACAGCCAGAACCCCGTGGTTGGCCATCAGGCAGGCGTTGCGGTCCTTAAGCTTCTTCACCGCCTCGATTCCCACCTCCACTGTTCCGGGGATGGCAAAATCCGCCACCTCCACGTCCCCGCCCAAGAACGGCACCATCTCGATGAGGATGACCGGGAGCTTCCGGTTGTTCACCGCGAACGAGGTGGCGTAGGGGGAATGGGTGTGGATCACCGCGGACACCTCCGGCTTATTGCGGTAGATCTCCGCGTGCATCCGCCATTCGGACGAGGGCTTTCTCTCCCCCTCCAGCACCTCCCCGTCCAATGTCATCCGGACCAGCTCGTCCTTTGTCATCGTCTCATACGGCACGGAGCCGGGCGTTATGTACATCTCACCGGTCTCACGGTCAAAATAGCTTAAGTTTCCGCTTGTCCCGGCAAAAAGCGCTTCGCGGTAGCACCGCTTTGACATCTCCAGAAGTTCTTCTCTAATTTTCAAGTGTAATAGTACCCCCTATCTTTTTGTTTTGTGTTGTTTCTTGTTTTATATCAACAGAATACCACATGTCTTTTCGTTTTGCAACCCATTTTTCATAAAATAATATGTTTTTCCGTGGTTTTCATGCATTCGTTTTATTGGTTTTGCCCATATTGTTTTTGCTCTTCCAGGTCAAAAAACACAATTCATCTTTATAGTTCCACAAAATCCCACATTTTTTATATTTTATGCACAATCGCGAATTCCACGCCTCTACGCTTTTGCGCGCAAAAAAAGCGCTGCCCCGCGTCCCCGGTTCATTGCCCGGTTCACAGAGCAGCGCAAATGCCACAACAATCAACTATTTCTCACATTCAATCAGCTGGACCTCATATTCCTCTAAATAGCTTGCCCAGTCCTCGGATACCTTCTTATCCGTAATCAACACATCTAAGCTGTCTAACGGACTGGTTCTTGCAAACGCGGACCGGTCAAACTTCGTGTGGTCCGCAATCAGGCACGCCGTGTCCGCACAGTCCAGCACGCTGCGGTGAAACTCCGCGATCATATCGTCCGCGTCGTGGAGTCCGTAGACCATGTCCAGACTGGTGCAGGAGATGAACGCCTTGTCAAAGCAGTGGCGCTTCAGGTACTGGATCGTCTCAATCCCGAAAAACGCCTGGCTCTTCTGGTCGAAATCCCCGCCCGGAACGCACAGCCGGATGTTGCTGTGCTGGGACACCGCCTCCATCACGGGCAGCGAGTTGGTCATAACGGTCAGCGGCATGTCCGCGATGAAGTCGCACAGCCCCAGCACCGTGGTGGTGTGGTCCAGAAAGATGCAGTCGTTGGGCTTGATCAGCTTTACCGCCTGCCTGGCCATCTGCTGCTTTTCCTCACGCATAATGGAGGATTTTATCTTCTGTGAGACAGTCACATTCTTTTTAAACAGAAGCGACGCCCCACCGTAGGTTTTGATCAGGAATCCCTCGTTGCTCAGCGATTCAAAATCCCGCCGGATGGTCTCCGTGCTGACGGAAAACAAGTCCGCCATCTCCGCTACCGTCACGTTTTTCTTAGTCAGTAGAATTTCTTTTATTTTCTCTCTGCGCTCGATTGATAACATTTTTAGCCCCATTCCCCCAAAATTATGAGTGGATGTCTCAGATTATTCCGGCGAAAGCCGCCGGATCCGCGAATTCCCGCCGGTTTAACACCAGGCGGATCCCCGCCCTCAAAAGCTGCCGCTCTGCTTCGGCCCGCGCGCCGCGCTCTAAGCTCTGCAAGTCCTTCACCTTCGCGCAGCCGACCACGCGCCGGATCAGCTCCATGCCCATATAACCGGCCGTATCCACCAATATGTTCTTATAATACCATTGATTTAAGACCTTTTCAAATACATCTTTGTGTACCTCTGTCCCCGCTCCGTTTATTTTTTGCCCGAACATGCGGATCGTGTCCTCAATGGCTTTTTCCGCCCAGGCTACGGTGTCCGCCCGCCCGGTCCAAAGGGCGTTGGCCTTCGCGAACAGTAAGTGCGCCGCCACATTGCCCAGGTCGTACCCGGTGGGGCCGTAAAACGCGAACTCTGAGTCAAACACCCGAATGTCCTCGCCGTTCACAAAGATGGACCCTGTGTGCAGGTCCCCGTGGAGAAACGATTGGGCGCTTGTCATATATTGGTACTTGAGCTTGCCCGCCTCCATGTGAAACGCCTCGTTCTCATAAATAATTGCGCGCACCAGCGCCTCGTTTTCCGGCTCCACGCGGTTCGCCCCCGACCGGTTGAACACCGGCTCGTCAAACACAAGGCGCTCGCTGATCTCGCACAGCTCCGGGTTTAAAAATCTCCCCGCCTCGTATTTCTTCTTTATATGGTCACTCTGGATGTCGGAGGTCTGAAGATAATTTTCTGCCAAAATCGTGCTGATCCGGTCCGCGAACTCCGGGCACACCGGCCTGCCCGCAAGCAGCGCCTCCCGCATCACAGTATACTCCCGCAAATCCTCCATAATCATGCAGTCCATCGTCTCGTCGAAGAGGTACACCTGCGGGGCGCTGCCCGGCACCAGCCGGTTCTGCTCCGACAAAGCGGCGGCCTCCCGGCGGTTTCGCACGCGGCTTATGGATTTGCCCGAGGACAGCCTGGTGGAGAGCCCCGCCTGCTTGAGAATCACGCTCTGATCCCCGTCCTCTATGCGGTAGATGTAGTTCATATTCCCGTCCCCGATCTCCCGGCAGCGGATTTTCCCCCCATGTCCGGAGAAAAAGCCCTTGTCCCTCACGTACCGGGCCGCGCTCTCCTCGTCAAGCGCCATGTATGCTTCGTACCCCATCTCATCCCTCCGTCCTCAGTCCATATACAGTAACCCTACAAGTGCCTCCCGGTCCAGGTCGCACACCTGGCGGATGTTCATCTCCTCCTCCCGGTGCTCCAGCCGGTTGTTGATGTCGATGACCAGCATACCGAAGGTCAGCCGCCCCTTTAAATCCACCGCCCCGTAGCGCAGCGCAGAGCGGCAAAGCTCAGGCCTTGCCGCCGCGGCCACGGCGGCCAGATCCTGCAGCGGAAGCGGGCGATTCCGCTCCCCCATGGGCAGCGGGGCGTTAAAGTCGCACCAGCGCTTTTTGAGAAACCGGTTCATCTGGTGGAGCACCGGCTCCCGGCAAGCCATCCGGCTGTCAATCTCCTCCCGTGTCATAAAGCAGCGCTTCCCGATGTCCACCGGGCACATTGTGAGATTTAAGCCCTGCTCCAGCACGTACTGGGCCGCCTCGGGGTCCATGTAGGTGTGCCGGTCCTTGACCGCCTGCAGCTGTGCGTGCCGCTGCGCCCCGCCGCACCAGATCAGCTCCTTGATCAATTGTTTGGCGTCCGGATGGCGCTCCAGCAGCACCGCGATGTCGGTCAGGCAGCCTGCGCACAGAATTTTGGCCTCCCCGCCCGCCTCCGCCAGCTTCTCATACAGGAAATCCGCCCCGTCCGCCTCCTCGGTCCGGCAGAGCCGCTCCGTGTCGATCTGAAGCCCGTTGATCGCCTCCGAGAGGTCCGTCTCCGACATCGGGAGGAGATAATCCCTCCGAAGCGGCCGCTCCTCCCCCAGGGCCACCGGCACGTCCCAGCCAAACAGCTCCAAAAGCCCGGAAAGGCTTCTGTGGGAGCTCTCCAGGGAGACCGCTCCAAAGCAAAGGGAAATCCCGAGCACCCGCACATTTTCCAGGCGGTGCAGGCCAAACAAAATCCCCGCGTTCTCCTCCGTCACGCTCATATCCAGCAAAATCAGTTCCTGTCTCATGCCTGCTGCCTCCCCTCTCTCTGCTCGTGCTGCTGTTCATACTGCTGCTCGTACCGCTCAAAGCACTCCATGAAATACGCGGCAAAGCCGTCCCGGTCCACGGAGTCCACAAAGAACAGGTTCTTCTCCTCCTCCGGCAAGTGAAGCGTGTCCTCGTAGTCGATCACCGTCATGGCCACACAGAGGTCGCTCTCACTCTCCACCCGGCAGTGATACCGCCCATAGGTGAAGAGCTCCGGGTGCTCGATGAACGCCAGCGCGCAGTTGTCGTGCATGGACTGCCCCACCAGGCCGTTCACCTCATTCTCCCCCAGCCCGGAGCAGGTCTTATAGTACGCGTCCACCATAAAGGAGGCCGCCCGCCCCACCGGGGACCGGAACGCTCTCATCTCAGCCATCTCCTCCAGGGTGATCAGCGCGTCGCCCGTCAAGTCCCCGGGGCACATGTAAAACGGGACGCCAGACTCCATCACGATCTCCGCCCCATGGGGATCGTAGAAAATGTTGACGCTGGACATGGGGCTTAGGGTGCCCTCCCGGATGTAGCCGCCCATGTTCACAAAGCACTTAAGGTAGTTCACGGCGTCCGGGTACTTTCGCAGCAGCGTCCCCGCGTTGGTCAACGGTCCCAGGCAGCAGTACACCACCGGTTTGCCATAGTTCTTGATGGTCCGGTACACAAAATCCCACGCCCGGTCCTTCTGGAGCGCCGCCCGGGCATCCGCAAACTCAAACTCGTAGCCGCCCAGCCCGTTCTCCCCGTGCACCAACATGCCGCCCGCCTTTTCCTCGCTATCCCCGTCCATGCTCCGAAGGATCGGGCGCTCGGCCCCGGCCGCCACCGGAATGTCCTCCCTGCCGCAGAGCTTCAGCACATTTAAGGTATTTCTCAGCGTGTGTCTCAGGTGGTTATTTCCGTGGGAGACCGTCACCCCCAAAATCTCCAGGGAGCCGCTTGAGCAGGCCATCATCAGGGTGGTCGCGTCGTCTATGCCCGTGTCAACGTCAAATATAATCGGAATTCGTTTCATCGTCTTCCCTCCTTTTTCCCTATCTTACCGTTGAATTCTCCGTTTCGCAATAATCGAGCTGTTGAACCCGGGCAAAAACTCAACCAATAGTTGAATCTATGGCGATATCGCGGTATAATTTGAGGTGACAGAGAACATATTCAAGGAGGCGCCGCCGATGGAGTTTGGCAAGAATATCGCAAAATACCGAAAAGAAAAGAATCTGACCCAGGCCGGGTTGGCCGAACTGCTGGGCGTGTCCTTCCAGGCCATCTCCAAGTGGGAGAACGGCCGCTCCATGCCGGACACCCAGCTGCTCCCCAGGCTGGCCGCCGTGCTGAACGTCAGCTGCGACATGCTGTTCGGATACTACCCGCCGGTGTTCTCCTCGCCCTACGAGGAGCTGTACCAGTCCCCCGAGTACTACTGGGGAACGCAGCCCACCGAGCTCAGCATGAAGGTGTTGGCCTTCTACCCGCCGAGGGACGCGCCCTCCCTGTTGGACATCGGCTGCCGCGAGGGGCAGAACGTGCTGTTCTTCGGCCGCAACGGCTATCGGACCACGGGCGTGGACGTGTCCGACACCGGGATCCGCAAGGCCCAGCTTCTGGCAAACAAGTGGAACATCCACACCGAGCTGATCTGCGCCTCCGTCGAAAACTACACGCCCGCCCAGGCCTTTGACATCGTATTCTGCGACGACATGCTGCATCTGATCACCCCCGAGAACCGGCAGCGCCTGCTGCGCGAGTGCAAAATGTTCACCCATCCCGGCGGAATCCACGTGATCAATGTCCCGGTCAAAAAGCCCTTTCTCCCGGAGAAGCCGCGGATTCAGGCCTCCTACCCCTGGTTCTCCGGCGACCTGTTTTCCCTCTACGCGGACTGGGAAATCCTGGAGGGTGGGGAAACCGGGCCCACCGAGGAGCCCCGCTGCAGCGAAAAGCGGATTTATAACTACATCGTGGCCAGAAAACCGGGCTGACCGGGCGGATTCTTCTTGCATCCATCCCCAAATTCTGCTATAATTTTCCTTCGGCGGCGCCAACATTCACCCCGGTGCCGCTTTCAACCGATAACAGACAGTTCGAAACCATCCTGTCTTTAAACAAAACTAGGGACCGGCGCGGGATTACCCCCGCCCTTTGCGCGTGCCCCTGGAGGGCACTTTTTTTGTCCAAAAAAAGCGCCTCCTCCCGGAAACGCCGCAAGCGTCCCTCCCATTTCAGAAATGAGAGGAGAAAAAAATGAACACTGAAAACCTGACAAAAACCCAGAAACTGGCAGTCTCCGGCATGGTGATGGCGTTCTACCTGGCGGTTCTCTACGCCACCCAGAGCATCTCCTTCGGACCGGTGCAGATCCGAATCGCCACAGCCCTCTACGCGCTGGCCTACCCCTGCCCCTTTTTGATCCTGCCGCTGGGCCTGGCGAACCTGCTGAGCAACCTGCTGTTCGGCGGCCTGGGGGTCCTGGACATGGTGGGCGGCTTCCTGGTGGGAATCGCCACCTCCTGGCTGATCGCGCAGGTGAGAAGGAGAAGCTTAAGCCCCTGGCTCACCGGCCTTCCGATCCTGCTGGTGCCGGGCCTCTGCGTGCCCATGTGGCTGTCCTTCCTGCTTAATCTGCCCTACCTGCCCCTGGCGGCCAGCGTGGTGGCCGGACAGGCAGTGCCCGCCGTCTGCGGCGCGGCCCTGGTGCGGCTCTGGAACCACTATGCACTCGGAAGGAGGGTGATGGCATGACCGGAAGAACCAAGGAGGAGTTAAACGGCGTGAGCCTTTTGGGCAACCAGCACACCGCCTACCGGGACGACTACGCACCGGAGGTTCTGGAGACATTCCCGAATAAACACCCGGACCGGGACTACTTCATCAAATTCAACTGTCCCGAATTCACCAGCCTCTGCCCCATGACCGGGCAGCCGGACTTCGCCACGATCTACATCTCCTACGTGCCCGGCGAGCGCTGCGTGGAGAGCAAGTCCCTGAAGCTGTACCTATTCAGCTTCCGCAACCACGGCGATTTCCACGAGGACTGCGTGAACATCATCATGAACGACCTGATCCGCCTGATGGACCCCAAATACATCGAGGTCTGGGGCAAATTCACCCCCCGCGGCGGAATCTCCATCGACCCCTACTGCAACTACGGCAAACCCGGCACCCCCTGGGAACCCGTCGCCTGGAACCGCCTCTCCAACCACGACCTCTACCCGGAGAAGGTGGACAACCGCTAAAAACAGCTTTTTCATCCCAAACAAAAAAGACCCCCGGCGCGGGGCGGGAGACAATGCCAACACCGCATCGTCCTCCCGCCCCGCGCCGGGGTTCTTTTTATAACTTTGAGTAACACAAGAGACAACCAACCACAGATCCGCCATCTCAAACTTTTTCCACCCAACCGCCACGTCCGCCCTCATTTTATCCTCTTCGCGACTACGCCGTGGATATCTCCTTCCCCTTCGCAACTGCGCAGTGGATATCTCTTTCCTTCTTCGCGACTACGTCGTGGATATCTCTTTCCTTCTTCGCGACTACGCCGTGGATATCTCTTCCCCTCCTCACGACTACGTCGTGGACATCTCTTCCCTCTTCCGCGACTACGCCGTGGGTGAGAGCCGGGGGAGCGGGGGATGGAGGTGACTGTCGGAGCGGTTCGTAAGGTCTTGGACGCAAGGGGCATGAAAAGGCGGGATGGCGCAGGGCGTTCACCGCCCGGAGCCAGCGGAGGCGGAGGCGCAGCCATCAGGGCTGCGCTGG
>USJW01000098.1 GCA_900555045.1 uncultured Clostridium sp.
GGGTTTATTTTTCTGCGTTTTTTCGCTATAATAGAGTGAGTTTCAGCCCAGGGCGGATTATTTGCGCCTTCGGCGAGCAATATTTAAACGACAGAGAGGGAACGGACAGACAATGATCAACAGGGAAGATATGCTGGAGCTGACCAGGCGGATGACCCTGGCGCGGACATCCTTCACGAGAGTGGCCGGGTGCTACGTGGACCGGGACGGGGATTTTGACGGGAGCTTTAACACGAATTTTTTGAAATTATCTGCGTCGGAGCGGACAAAACAGCTGAAGCTGGCAAAGGAAATTCCTTTCTCGGCCACCAACGTCAATCTGAAAAAGTATGAGTTTACCCCCAGCATGCGAAAGCCGGGGAGTATGTGGCAGCTGCTCATGGCCATGAACGAGTGCGGGCTGAAAAACGACGCCCTGATGGATACGTTCTATGACGTTGTGATGGAAAATTACCATGCACATTCAGAATACGCCATTCTGATGTTTCACGATTGCTACGACATCCCAGCCAAGGCGTCCGACAAGGAACGCCTGTGGGAGTCTGAGGAAGTATTTGAGTACATGATCTGCGCCATTTGCCCGCTGACTGGGGAGTACGAGCCGGGCAAACCCGAGTGCGGATTTTTATTCCCGGCGTTCACAGACCGCAGCGGGGATTTAAATCATATCGATGTGTTTCAGGCGGATGAGAAAAGACCCCACAGTGAACTGCTTAAAATCTTGGGGATTGGGTATTAGTTTTGAGCCTTTCAACAATCTCTGAATAGCGGAGATAGGCATCCTCGGATTCATAGAGGGTAAACATCAATGTATTGCCAAGTTTCAAACGTTCGGGCTTCATAGGATTACTTGTGACTATGCGCAAATATCCGCCTGTGAGAGTTCCCTCCCATAGAACGTTTGTATCCCGCGGCATTTCCTCAGTGGAGCAGACACGGTAAATTTCTTCCGCATCTTCAAAGCCTCCATAAAGGTGTGCAATTAATACAAGAACCTCATGCCAGTCCTCCCAGGAGGCGTTATCCTCTACAAGCCAGTACTGTTTATTCTGCTGTTCGTGGAAGAAGATCTGCAGTCTGCGGCCAAATTCGTCGGAACAATAGCTATTGATAAAAATGTTATTATATCCCTCATCCATTTCCGGAATATGCAGGGAATATGTAATCGACACAGGCTCTTTGTCAGAGGATTCGTCTGCCTGCACAATGTCCCAGGGTAAGCCGGTTTCTTTTAATGCAGTGGTGAGAACTTCTTCTGATAAAGGAAATTCCGGCTGCGGCATCATTTTCCTTGAACATCCATTAAAGCATAAGAGGATCGTGACGGCCAAAAACAGATATGGGGCTTTATAGCGGAGAGTGGAGATGAGGTTTTTCATGCAGGTTTCCTCCTTGAAATTTAAATACATTATATTATAAGGCTAATTAAAAATCAACTTCATGCCAACCGCACGTTTGACGCGCCTTAGCAGACACACTTTAGCAGACGCGCCGTCCAACGCTTAAAACTCCATGTTGAGATTTGCAATGAGGCGGAGATGAGGCCTTGAAAATGGCCTTGAAAATTAAGACCGGTTTTAAGGCCGCTTAGAATTGTATCAATTGGATGTGATGTACACCCATAATGAGAGATCGTTACAACTATTCGCGAAAGTCTAGTTTAACGCATAGTTGTAGCTTTTTTTGCACCATTTACCCCCAAATCCCTATCCATCCAAAAGCCCGCCACTTCATCCCGGCGGGCTTTCCCTCTATCTATTTATAATCCCACAACCCATTCACTCAATCGGCGCCTGATAAAACCCTCCATAGAAATTCTCCGTCCGAATCATATTCACGATCACATGCGGGTCCACTTCCCGCATCAAATGTACAATATCATTCACCTCATACGACGAAACCACCGTGTGCAATAAATACATCCTCTTATGGCTATAGCCCCCGACGGCCTCCACTTTAGATATTCCATGTCGATACTGTTTTACGTACGCCTCGATGATCGAGTCCCCCTGCGCAGTGGTCACCTGCAGGGTCACGCGCTCGTACCGGTGATGAAATGCCGAAATGGTTTTGGTGGAAACAAATTGGAATAAAATGGAATATCCGGCATACAGCCAGCCAAACATGGCGCCGAATATGCACAGGATCACCACATTGCCGGCGAACACATATTCCCATATAGACCGCCCGGTCTTGTTGGACACGTACAGGGCGATAAAGTCCGTTCCACCCGTGGAGGCGTTGCCGCGCAGCGCGATGGCGATGGCGATCCCGTACAGGAACCCGCCGAACACCACGTCCAGGAAAATATCGTTGAACAGCGGCTCAAAATGAAGGATCTTTAAGAACAAGCTGGACAACAGCACCTGCAGCATGGAATAAAAGGTAAACCGCATACTGATACTGCGGCTGCACAAAATGGCCACAGGGATATTGAGCGCCAACATGCCTAAGGAGGTAGAAAAATTATGGCCGTACAGTGAGGCGATCCGGTCAATCAGGATCGCCACGCCGGTAAAACCGCTGGAAAGCAGATTCGCCGGCCGGATAAATGCCTGGATCACGTATGTCTGCAGCACCGCCGAGACCACCACCGCAAGGATTGTGATCCCCCGGCGAACCATCGCGTTTTTCTTGTACTTTTCTAGCATACTTGGTCCCTCTCACTCTCCCACTGCCGTTAACAGCCGGCGGACTAACTCCTCGGACACCACATCGTAGCAGTCCTCATTGGGTGCGGGGGCAAACGCGTAGGAGACGCCGTTTACCACGGTCGTGGGATCAGATTTCCAGTCCTTACAGGAGCTGTGCACCTGGGAGATTCCCGTCTCGTCCATGAGCTGCCTGGCATTCCCGGCATTCACGCCGCTTCCGGCCAAAATCTGGATCTGCCCGCCGTAGCGCTTCTGGAGCTGGGCGATCAGTTCGCGCCCCTCCATGGCCTTCGGCTTCTGCCCGCTGGTCAGCACCCGGTCCACCCCCATGGCGATCAGCTCCTCAATGGCAAGAAACGGGTCGCTGCAGCAGTCGAAGGCCCTGTGGAACACTGCCTCTCTCCCGCTCGCGTGAATCCGCTCAATCAACCGCTCATTCTGGCTTCGGCACAGGGTTGCGTCGGGATTTAAGCACCCGAAGGCGATCCCGTCAGCGCCGTGGCGGAGCAAATCCTCACACTCCCGCTCCATCTGTGCGAAGTCCTCGCTGTCATAGCAGAAGCCGCCTCCCCTGGGCCGCACCATGGCGATCACCTGCAGGTCGCAGTGCTCCTTCACCAGCTCCAGACAGGCCACGGACGGCGTCAGGCCGCCCAGATGCAGCCCACAGTTGAGTTCAATGCGCCTGGCACCCCCTCTGGCGGCCTGTACGGCGTCGTAATAGCTTCCACAGCAAATTTCGATCATTTTACCACTCCTCATCCTTACGCCACTTTGCGGGCCTTGTGAGACCTCACAACGCCCGCAGCAGCCTATTTATATTTTGTTGAATTCATCCGAACGTCACAGCTGCGCCAGCCGGTACAGAGCCAGCGCATAGATTTTCGCGTTGGTCACCAGATCCTCCACGTCCATCCACTCGTTTGGGTTGTGGCCGATCCCCTTCTGGCCCGGAAAGCTGGGGCCGAACGGCACAATCCCCGGCATGGCCTTGGCGTAGGTCCCGCCCGTGGTGGTCACCGGCGTCCCGTCGAGCCCGGTCACCTGCTCGTAGCTCTCCTTTAACGCCTGGACCATGGGACCCGTCTTGTCAAACACCACCGGGTCGTAATTCTGGATTATCTCAGCCCGAAGACCGTATTCCCCGGTCTTTTTGCGGATCCGCTCCAGGATTTCGCCGGCGGTGATCCCTCCGGGATAGCTGAGGGAGGTCTCAAAGAAAACCTCATCCCCGTCCCCGGTCCTAAGCCGGTAGTTGCGCATCTCCATCATACCATATTCCGGGTGGGTCACGTCAATCCCCAACCGGTCCCCGTTGTTCTTTGCGCCGATAAAATACTGGTTGACAAACTCAAAGAATCGCTCCAGGTCCCCGCCCGCCAGGCGTCCGCTGCCCGAAATCCGGATCACAGCCCGCCCGCGCTCGCTGTACACCACCGGATACTTGCAGTCCGGCGTAAAGCCGTACACCGGCGGCTGTTCCCGCTCAAGGTAGTACCGCAGATCCTCAAAGCCCGACTCCTCATCGCAGCCGAAGATGATCCGCACCGGCCGCCGTGGCTGCACGCCCAGGCGCTTCAGCGCCGCCAGACCGTACAGACAGGCCATCACAGGCCCTTTATTGTCCAACACTCCCCTGCTGTAAATCCTGCCGTTCTCCAGGTACCCGCTGAAGGGCGGCTGCCTCCAGCCGTCCCCCGCAGGCACCACGTCCACATGGCCGATGGCACAGACGTAGCCGTTTCCTCTCTCTTCGCCGTACTGGGCGTATCCGATGTGATGGTCCAGGTTCACCGTCTCAAAGCCCAGGTCCCTGCTGATTAAGAGCGCCCTCTCAAGCGCCTCCCGCACACCGGGGCCGAAGGGAGCTCCCTCCTCCGGCTTTGTCTCTGTGCTGTCGATTCGCACCATCTCCCGGACGCTCTCAATCAGCTCCCCGCGAAGCGCTTCCACTTCCTCTGTGATCCTTTTCAAGGTCTGTTCCATGGTCACTCCTCGACGGGCGCCATCCGCGTCCGCATATAGTTCTCCATCCACTCCTCGGAGGCTACCTCCAGGGTGCAGTGCCCGTCTTCGCCGCGTTTTACCAGGTAAACCGTGGGCGCCAGCTCCTCGGTCACCACCGCCACGGAGAAGCCGTCGATGTTGGTGGCTGTGCCCCACTGGCCCAGGTGATTCATGGCGATCACGGACAGATCGCCCGCTTCTCCCCTGCGCTCTTTTAGCTCAGCGTCCAGCCGGTTCACGGCCGTCTCGCACGCCTCCTGGGGGGACATTCCCTCGCCCATAAGGCGGACGATCTCGTAGGAGATGCAGCCCTTCATCAGGTCCTCCCCCAGGCCGGTGGCGCTTGCCGCCCCCCGCTTGCTGTCCGCGTAAAAGCCGGATCCGGAGATTGGCGAATCGCCTACGCGCCCCTTGCGCTTCATAAACAGCCCGCTGGTGGAGGTGGCGGCCGTCATCCTGCCGCTCCCGTCCAGGCATGCCATACCCACCGTGTCGTGCCCGGAGTATGGCTTTAGCTCCTGGGCCTTTAACTCCTTCACGCGCTTGCGGTAGTGGGCCTTGGCCCGCTCCGTCAGCATGTTTTTGCGCTCAAATCCCTCTTTGTGGGCGAACTTTTCCGCCCCCTCGGCCACCAGAATGTTATTTGCCTTCTCATGGCTCAGCCGTCTGGCGATGGATACCGGGTTCGCGAAGTCCTTGATGGCCGCCACGGCCCCGATGCTTAGAGTGTCCCCGTCCATGAACGCAGCGTCCAACTCCACCTCCATCTCCTCGTTTGGAAGCCCGCCGTAGCCCACAGATTTGTAGTACGGGAAATCCTCCACCTGACGGATGGCGGTCTCAATGGCATCCCCCGCGTTTCCGCCCTCGTTTAACAGCTTTGCGCCCTCAGCGATGCCCTCAGCGGCCATGCGCCAGGTTGCGATCATACCCCACATATCAAACTCCTCCTGATGTTAAAAACAGATATTCTGTTTCAGGCTCCCGGCGTCCTGTCCGTCCGCCAGTGCCTTCGCCAACTTACACATGTTGTGCAGCGCGTCGTTTAAGCCGGATCCGCCCTTTTTCGGCGTCCGCACGATAGCCACCTTGTCCTTGTACGCCTGGATTGTGTCGGCGTTCTCCTCGGACATGGCCGCAAATGCCTTGGCCGTTGTGGTCTGGTTGATGTCGCAGGCCACCCTCGCACACATGGCGGCGTAGTCCGCAAAGTTGAATGCAGGGCCGCACATCACCACGTCAGGGTTCAGCTTGTTCACCATGGCGCACAGCTTGCGGCTCACCTCGTCCGGGTTTGCCAGGTAGGTGCCGTTTCCGCAGCACAGGCAGGCCACCACGCGGCCGTCCACCTCTTTTAAGAAGGGCTCCATCATAAGCGCCGGGCCCACCGGCTCCTTTTTCCCGGTCAGGGGAACCATGGTGTCATCCTTGGTTCCCAGTCCGGACTGAATCTGGTCAAAAATCATGATAATCTTCATTGTTTATTGCCTCCATTTTTAGGACACCTGCGCTCTACAGGTCGTCAAATGACAAGTCGTCCAGTGAAATATCGTCGTCCTCATCGGTCGCGGTGGCCTTCGCCTCGTCCACCAGGTACTGTTTATCCATCATCTTGATGAACGGCATGTAGATGAACACGCCCAGGATCAGCAGCAGGAACTGCAACACGGCGCCCTGCCAGCCGGTGGATAAAAATCCGGACAGAATCACAGGCATGGTCCAGGGAATCGCCACGCCGCTGCACAGCGGCACTAAGCCAATGCTCATGCAGATGTAGCTGATGACAATATTGATGGTGGGCACCAGCATGAACGGGATCAGGATCGTGGGATTTAACACGATGGGGAGGCCGAACACGATGGGCTCGTTGATACCGAACACGCCGGGGATAAATGCCAGCTTGCCTAATTCCTTAATCCGCTTGGAGCGGCAGAATAACAGCATGGCGATCAACAGGGACAAGGTGGAGCCGCAGCCGCCGAAGGTGGCAAACAGGTCCTGGAACTGCTGGGAAATAATGTTGGGGATCGGTGATCCCGCCTGGAACGCCGCCAGGTTCTCTGCGGACAAGGTCTGCAAAATGGGGTTGAACACAGCTGCGACCACGGATCCTCCGTTTACGCCGAAGAACCAGAACAGGTGCAGGAAAATGTATGCGACCACCATGGCCGGAAGCGTGTTGCCGAGTTTTAAAAGCGGCGCCTGCAAAATCGTGAATATGAAATCAAAGGCACTGTGGTAGGGAGTCAGCGCGAACACCACGTTGATCACGAAGAACACCAGCACGGAGACGCCTGCGGGGATCAGCGCTGCGAAGGACTTCTCAACCGTCGGCGGCACGCCGTCGGGCATCTTGATGACCCAGCCCTTTTTGTTCACCCACGCGTATACATGTATGGAGAGGAACGCACAGAGGATACCAACGAAGATACCCTTGGAGCCGACCCAGCCCAGCGGGATTCCCGCGGTTGTGGCTCCGCCGTCCAGCAGAATCTCGTACGGCATGATTAGGAACCAGCACACCAGGGCGATCGCCGCGCCGAACAGCTTATCCACGTTCATCTGCTCCGCGAAGGAGTATCCGATACCGATGACCGCCAGAATCGCCATGATGGTGAAGGTGGCGTCCGTGGGCTTTGCGAAGTAGGATACCCAGTTGTCACCGAAGAACCTCGCCCAGAAGCTGCTCCAGCCCGGGATCGGGAAGTTGGCGATCAGCAGGAAGAAGGAACCCACGATCAGCAGCGGCATGGACAGTAAGAAACCGTCACGGACTGCGATCAGATACTTATTTTTACCGATTTTTTCGGCTAACGGCATGAGCACGGACTCTAATTTACTTAACATGACTAATTTCCCCCATATTTCATGATTTTATTTTGCAGATTTCATCAGCTTGATTGCGGTTTTTAAAACTTTCTCCCCGTCCATCATGCCGTAGGCGGTCTGGTCGATCACCTGGATCGGGATTCCGGTGCTGCCGTACTTCTCCACCACCTCGTTGTAGCGGTACTTGACCTGCGGCCCTAAGAGGATCACGTCGGGATGGCGCTCATCGATGATCTGTCCGATCTTTCCGTCCGGGAACGCCTCCACCTCGATGGGAAGGTCGTGGCTGTTCGCCACGCTCTGCATCTTGCTGGCCAACATGCTGGTGCTCATTCCTGCGCTGCAAAATAAGTAAACTCGTTTCATGATTAAATCCCTCCTGATATTTTATCAACCTATAGTTAGTTTCCCAATTTCTTCTCTAATTCCACAATCCGGCGATAGCTGGAAATCATTTCCTCCGCGATGATCTTAAAGCTCTCCGCGCTCATCAGCTGATCCTCCGCGTGAACCAGGATCAGGGAACCGCCCACCGGCTCTCCCGCCGCTTCCTTCTGGAGCAGCTCGAAGTGGGCCTCATGCCCCTTCATGAACTGCTGCTGCCCTGCCTCCATGCACTGGGCCGCGCCCTCGAAATCCCCTTCCTTCGCCTTCTGAATCGCCTCGATGTACGTGGAGCGCGCTGTGCCTACATTGGATATGATCTGGAAACAGATCATCTCTAAACCTTCTACCATGATGTAACCCTCCTTTGATTTTTTCTTGGAAACAGAAAATGCAACTGCGCCGCCGGGCGCTCGCTGCATTTCCTATGAACTTGCCTTTATTATAAGGCCTTTATTCTATTATTTACCGCAACCTGATTTCCTAACAGCTAGGAAATATTATCCTGTAATCCGCTCAATGAACTCCTCGTAGGTGCAGGGGGAGCAGATTTTTGCCAGCTCCTGGGGCTGGTTGACGATATTGCTCACCCAGTCGAAAAAGATTTTGATCATCCTCCGGTCTCCCTCGTTGATGGCAAAGAGCATCACCAGGCGCACCTCGAAGCTGCCCCACTTCATGGGGGTTTTCAGCTGCGCCACCGCGATGGTGGAGTTCTTCGCAAAGGCGCCGAAGGCGTGAGGGATGGCGAAGGCGTTGACGAACGATGTGGGGGACATCTCCTCACGCTTTAACACCACCTCCCGAAACTCCGGGGCCACGATTCCCTCCTGTATTAGGTCCGCGCAGAGCCGCTCAATCACTTCGTTAGGAGTCTGGCAGTCCAGATCCATATAGTAATGCTCCCTGCGCACCAGATTGCCGATGTGGGCGGCAAACTCCAGCTTGAAGCGCTTCTGATCCAGGCGGTTCACTGCCTGAAGGATGTTGGATTCCGTCTGGGAGTCCACAAACAGATTGATATCCACCGTCTCCACGTTCAGCTTGTGCTCGATGGGGAAGGTGCACAGAATCAGGTCCGGGTCCAGCTCGCGCACGCTCTCCTCCTCAAAATAGGGGAATGTCCCCACGATCTCCATCCGCTCTCTGAACATGTCCGAGATCTTCTTCACACACATGTCCGAGAAGGACTGGTTGTGCGGCAGCACCAGCACCGCCCGGTAGCGGCGCGCGGCGTTCATGCGCTCGCTGGCCGCGCCCAGGTGCAGCGCGATAAAGCCGCTCTCCACGTCCGAGATTCCAAGGCCCAGCTGCTCCTTCAAAAACTCTCCCACACAGATGCCCATCTCGAACACCAGCGGGTATTTCCGCTTGATTTCATCCAGAAACACATCCTCCAGCTTCACGCCGGTCTTTAAGCGGTCGATCAGCCCGTGGATGTGCATCTTGAGCCCCGCAATCAGGTCCGCATCCTCCTTAAAATCCAGGCCGAACAGACTGTTCACCTGCTCCAGGGCCTCGCTCACCAGCTTTTTGGTGTTCAGCCACCTCCCGTTTAGGTTCACGTAGTCGCTGGTGTAGTTGGAAGCCCTGCGGCCCATGATCACCAGGGCGAACATGCCGATCTCCCCGTCGTGGATCTCGATGTGCAGGCGCTTTCCGATGCGGTCGAAGAAGGTCTTGGAAATCTGGTACTCGATGGTATCCTCCAGCCCCTGGCGGTTGTCCTCCATATTGATGTAGTTGGAGCAGTTCATGCGCTCGATGCTGGTCCCCGCGTGGAGAATCAGCATGGGGAACAGGGACTCGTGGATGGAGTAGTCGTACTCCTCCAGCACGTCCACGAAGATGTCCTTCACCTCGATTAGGTCAAAGCTGCGATAGAGGTGGGCCAGCGTGTTCAGGTTGAGGAAATTCTCCTGCACCTCCGCCACCAGCAGGTCCCGGTAAAAACGCCGCTTGCTGGCCTCATCCCCCTTTAAGGAGATACACTCCTTGTTCCGCACCAGCTTTAGGTTGGTGTAGGGCTCAAGCATCCGCCGGATGCGCTTTAGGTCGTTCTCAATGGAGTAGCCGCTGACATAAATCTGGCTCTGCAGGACCGTCAGATTCAGCTCCTTCACCTCGAACAGTAACTTTTGAATGATGTAGATGCAGCGGGCTCCCGGCGTCTGGGGGATCTGCTCCTCTCCAGGCCCAGCATCACAGCTGGAGGCCGGCGGTATAACCGCGGCCTCCTCGCTCAGGCGATAGCCATTTCTCACATTCGATTCAATGGGAGGCGGATCTATTCTCCGGTTGATCGCCTCCACGTCGGACCGGATCGTCCGGTCCGACACCTGCAGAATTTCAGCCAGCTGCCGGCTGGTCATATATCCCTTTTGCCCGGCCAGCAGAGAGAGCAGCTGTTCCTGTCGTTTGCTCTGCATGTTCCCTCCCTATCACTTCACTACCTGGAAAGCGAATACCTTCCACGGCTCGATGTAGTCCAGCAGAATGTGCTCGTAGTCCGGAATATGGCCGATCACATTCTTGCGCCCGTCGTTGGGCATATCCTCAAGCACCACGTGCAGCTCACCCTTGTACTTCGAGTACCCCTCATTTAAAATCACCACGTCGCCGCGCTTTAAATCCCGGGTGTTGGCGGCCGGGAGCGGCTCCGCCTGGTAGGTCACTCTGGGCCAGGTGGAGCGGATCATATACTCGCTCAAATCCCCGCGCACCACATGCTTGGGCTCATAGTCCAGGATCTTCTGCTCCACCGGGGTCAGCTCCTTCTCCAGCACAAGCCCGAAGGTGAGGATGGACGGGTTGACCGCTGCGCAGGCCGCGAGCTCCTCCTCGGAGGCGTAGGCGTTGGCGATGATCACGTCGTCCACCATGCCGGTGGCAAAGAGATGGCGCACCTGGAAGTCGATGGGCTTAAAGCGGTGCATCTCCAGGGTGCACAGCCCCTCGTTCACCGGCCAGGGGCCGTAGGTGCCGGGGGTATTGCTGGAGACGAAGGCGGCCACGTTCAGCTTCAAGTCCTTCATCACCTGATTGCAGCGGTTGAAATGCGCAAGGCTCAGCCCGGTGTACTGCTGCGGGTAGAAATTGTGGCAGGTGATGAGCTTGTTCCGGTCCGGATGGTGGTCGATCACGTTCTCCACGTACACCAGCTGCGTGCTGGCGTTCAGCTCGATCTTAAGCCCCTGCGGGTTGTAGGTCATCAGGCTCTCCTTCATGCCGTCAAACCCCTCGTCCAGCCGAATTCCGTCCAGATGCATCTGGACGAAGGCCGAGAGGTCCTCGTAGCTCACCCCGAGCTTCTCAAACACAGCCGGGCTCACGTCCGCGATGATCTCAAGCCCCGCCTCATGGGCGGCATCCGCCCGCGCCCGAAACTCCTCGATCACCGACTCCCGGCTCTTTCCCTCCACGCTCAAAAGGCAGGTGAAGATGCGCTTAAATCCGTATCTCCCCGCCCGTTTGATGTACGCAATGTCCTCCTGCAAATCGGAATGTTCCGGATAAATTGAAATTCCCAGTCTCGCCATTTTGTTCCCCTCCTGATTTTTTTGCTGCGGAGCAGCTTTCTGTCTTATACTATATACCCCAGTCCGCAAAACAAACGGGAAACCCATTTCCTAGCAGCTAGGAAATTTCCGGCCTGCAGGCATAGGAGTCTTAAAGAATCACCTTCAAAAACCCCTTTAAGTATCCGGCAGCGGCCTCCTCATCCGGGCCCTGTGCGAAAAACGTCAGTGATTCGCCCTGACGTGCGCCCAGCCCCATGAGGGCAAGCACATTTTTGCAGTCCACAGGCGCTCTCTCACCCGCCTGCAGGGTGATCCGGCTCTCATACCCGGAAGCGGCCCTGGACAGCTCCATCGCGTTCTTCGCGTGAAGTCCCTGTCTGACCGAAATCACATACTTAAAACTCTCCATAATCTATCCTGTCCTTTGCTTATCATTTGTATGCATAACTCCCTTCTATTCTAACACAACCGGCTTAGCTTGACAACCAAAGCTCTCCCGGTTAGAATAGAGTAAATTTGATGTTCAGAAAGTTCAGAAAGGATCGTTACCGAATGAAGCTTCAACGCCTGCTCAGCCTGACACGCCAGGCCGTGGACAAGTATCAGATGATCGAGGAGGGAGACCATATCGCCCTGGGCATGTCCGGCGGCAAGGACAGCCTAACCCTGCTCTACGCCCTCCACCACCTGCAAAAATTTTATCCCAAGCACTTCACGCTGTCCGCGATCACCGTGGATCTCGGCCTCGGAAACTTGGATCTGGCGCCCATCGTGGAGCTGTGCCGGGAATTTGAGGTGCCCTACGAGATCGTCCCCACGGACATCGGCAAGGTGCTCTTTGAGGTGCGCGGGGAATCCAATCCCTGCTCCCTCTGTGCCAAGATGCGAAAGGGCGCGTTAAACGGCAAGGCGTTAGAGATGGGCTGCAACAAGATCGCCTACGCCCACCACCGGGACGACTTAATCGAGACCGCCATGATGTCCTTAATCTACGAGGGCCACTTCTACGCGTTCTCCCCCCGCACGCTCTTAGACCGCACCGGCCTCACCGTGATCCGGCCCCTTCTCTTTGCCTCCGAAGCCGAGGTGGTGGGGTTCAAAAACAAGTATCACCTTCCGGTCTGCAAAAACCCCTGTCCCATGGACGGGCACACCAAGCGGGAGTATGTGAAAAACATGATCCGCGAGCTCCAGAAGGATAACCCTACAGTCAAGGATTGCCTGTTCCACGCGGTGGTGACCGGCAATATAAAAGGATGGCCAGGCGTTTAAATAGCGCCTCGGCCATCCTTTTGTTGAGTGTAATATCGATTTTGTTAGTTACTTCCAGGTCCCCCGCTGCTCTCAGCATGGCCTCCCTGGCCGCCCGGTGAAGTCTGGCTTGCGGGCGCCGTGGGGGCGCTGGGGCCGCCGGAGCCATTCGGACCGTCAGAGCTGTTCGAGCTGCCGGAGCCGCCATTTCCGCCGGGCCCGCCGGAGCTTCCGGAGCCATTTGCGCTGCCGGAACCGGAACCGCCAGAGCCGCCCCCCGGGCCTCCAGTCCCGCTCGTGCTGCCAGAGCCGCTTCCACCGCTCGTGCTGCTCCCGCCGGCACTTCCGCCCCCATTTCCGGGCGCTGCCGCAGAGCTCTCCTTCGACGGCTCCTTCGTCGGCCTCTCAGAATTGTTCCCGCCGGAGCCCGAAGGCTTTTCCGACTGTCCGGAGCCCTCCCCATTCTCATGGGATCCGGTTGTGGGTGTGACGCCGGGGCCGATCTCCTCGGTCTCCCCTTCCGTCTCCTCGGCGTTCTCGCTCTCCGCCTCCGTCGTCTCCTCCATCGTCTCTTCCTCGGTGGTCTCCTCGGGAACCGTCTCCGTCGGCGCCTCGGTCGCAGGGGGATTGGTGGGAGCCGGGGCGGGCTTTGTGCCGCCGCCGGAACCACCGGAACCGCCGGTGGGCGCCGGTTTGCCCTCCTCGTAGAGTCCGCTGTCCTCAGAAATCTTCTGGCTGATCTTTTTCACCGCCGAGGAGGGCTTGTAGTTCTCCTCGCCGTACAGGAACTGGTGCAGCTGGACCACATTGCTCTCCAGCGTGGTGGGGATGACACAGTCCATCCGCCCGATCTTTTTTGCCTGCCTGGAGAACGGGAATCCGCCGGTCTCGCCCAGATGGTATTTGCTCACGTTCTTCGCCATCGGCAGAACGTCGTCCATGCCCACATCTGTGGAGAGCTGCGGCAGAACCGCCGATACCAGGCTCACAAGCGTCTTGGTGTCCGCCTGCTTCGCCTTGTCTAACGCCAGGGAAACCACCTTGCGCTGGCGCTCTGTCCGCTGGTAGTCCGTGTCCATCAGCCGCAGTCTGCAGTAAGCCACCGCCTGCACCCCGTCCAGATGGTTGGGGCCCGCGCTCTCTAAGTGGTGGGAGCCGATACCGGTGGACTCCACGGTCTCCGTGATAAACGCGTTGATGTACTTAAACTCCGGCCCGGTAATCTCCAGATCAATACCGCCCAGAATGTTGATGGCGTCCGCCACCGCCTTCCAGTTGAAGGTCGCATAGTTGTCGATGGACAGGTCCAGATTCTCCTCCAGCGCCTGCACCGCCTGCTTGTGTCCGCCCTTAAAATATGCTTCGTTGATCTTGTGGTAGGTGCCCTCGGAGTTGATCTTCAAATAGGTGTCCCTGTATACACTCACCAGCTTGATCTCCCCGGTCGCCCGGTCCACGGTGCAGATCATCTGCACATCGGCCAGCGCGTTCTTTTCCACGCCGCCGTCCCGGGAGTCCACGCCAAACACGGCCACGGTCCAGGTTCCGGTCTGCTTGTGGAAAAATGCCCATGCCATGCTGCCGACCCACAGAACCAGCGCCAGGACAAGCACATTGCGGATCAGCTTTCCGATGCGCCGTTTTTTCCGCCGCGCAGGACGTTTGCGCCCTCTCTCCCCCATGTCGTCTGCCTCCATCTGCCTCGTCTGTCTGCGCCTGGGAGAGGACGCCGTCTGTGCCGCCTGCGCCTCCTGGCGACCGCGGCTGCCCTGGCTTCTGCCACTCTGCGGCCGGGCTTGACCGCTTCTTCGGTTTCCTGACGCTCTCGCCCCTGACGCCGTGCCAGCCGCCCTTCCGGGAGCTGCCGCCCTTCCTGAGGCCGCAGCGCTCCGGCCCCTCACCGGCCTTGCGGACGGCTTTTCATCCAGGTATACCGCCTCCAGGCCGTCCTCCTCGTCCTCATATTCATCATCGTCATATGCCTCGCCTGCTTCGTCATAATCTTCGTCGAGCCATTCCTCGCCGGCTTCATCGCCGTCGTAGTACTCCTCCGGCTCGTCCTCATAGCGCCGCCTTCCCCGCACCGGCTGATTTGCCCCAGCGCGCCGTCCGGCCGCTCTGGACTTTCTGGAGCGCATGCGCTCCACCTCATCGTCGTAATCATTGTATCCCATCGCGTAAAGCTCCTTTTATCCCTTTAATCCAACAGCCTGCGGTAACAGGGCCATTCCGGCTTCACAATGCCCACTTCCACATTGTTGATATTTCCGCTGGTCTCCTGTATGCACAGCATCTGCCCGTCAGCCGTCCAGCCGAGGAACATGACCACATGGGCGTTCTCGCCCGGCCGGATGCAGATATCGCCCGGCAGCAGTTCCTCCCTCGTGATGGCGCGCCCGCAGGACGCAAGTGTGCTGGTGCTCTCGCCGGCCAGCCGCTGCCCTGTGACCGACCAGTACACCCAGTTGATCCACCCGGAGCAGTCCAGTCCCTTTAGGAACCGTCCGTCCTCGTCCGCCGCCGTGAGCACGCCGAAGCGGTTGGCCTCATACCCCGGCGCACTGGGCTTTCCGCCCCAGTAGTAGGGCACCCGCCCCACCGACGTCAGCGCGAATTGCACCAAGTCCCGGCGCAGGGCCGTCGTGTCCTCCGGCAGCAGCTGCATATACAGATCCACGTCCAGAGCGGTCAGCGGATTGCGCACAACCGCGGTCTCCACTGTCAGGCCGTAATCTGTATACCAGTCCTGCTCCGTCAGCGCCCGCACATACCCTTTCGTCTCCTCATTCCAGCCCGGCCATCCGCCCTCGCGGATCCCCGCCGGGTCATTTCCAAGAGAATCCCGGTCAAACAGCCCTGCGTCCTCCAGTCCGGCAACCTGAAGCTGAATCTGCAGGTCCACATGTCCGGGGCAGGTGTAGGTTTGTTGCCCGTCCGGTACGCCGGGGGACTGCCCGTCTGCGCTCTCCGGTGATGTCCCCGGCGGTTGTCCATCTGTACTCCCTGCCGATCCCTCCGCCTGCTGTCCATCTGCGCTTCCCGCCGACGCTCCAGCCTGTTGCCCATCCGTGTTTCCCGCCGATGTCTCCATCTGCTGCCCGTCCGCGCTTCCCGCCGACGCCTCGACCTGCTGCCCGTCCGTGTTTCCCACCGATGTCTCCACCTGCTGTCCGCCCGCGCTTCCCGCCGACGCCTCAATCTGCTGTCCATCTGCGTTCCCTGCCGACGTCTCATCCTCCTGTCCGTCCGCTCCCGCGTTCTCCTGTGCGACCACCGTCGCCGTCACCCCAGGCCCGCCGTTCACGCCCTCCACGGGAATATACACCGCCTCGGTCCCCGCCTCCGTGGCCTCAGGCGCCGCACTCTGCGCCTCGTCCATACAGCCCTCGCAGTAGTAAACCGGGCTGATCTGAAATGAGTAGCGGTGGGAGGCCTCCCAAAGGTTCATCGCGTACGCCGAGAGCGCCTCAGCCCCAGTCTCCGGCTCATAGGCCCGGTAGACATTGACCATCGCGACGATCTCCTTTAAATTGGAGCGCCACTCCGAGGGGTTCCCGGCGCCGTCCAGAAACGTGACCTGGATCCCCTTAAAGCCGGGCACAATCCAGGTGTCCGGATTCGCCGGATCCTGTTTCTCATCCACCGGATTGTACCGGCCTATCAGCTGCTGAACCGGCAGGCTAAGTCTGCCGGCGACACTCGCCGGCGTCTGGTTGTAAAGTCCGTATATCTCTGAATTCCACTGGGCCTCCCGCGAGGACAGCTCTGCTAAGAGCTGCTCCGCCAGGCTCATTGCACCGGGGCCGCTGTCCCCGTAGGCCGAGGCCAGGCTCAGTAAATCCGGCCTGACCTCCGGGACGTGCTCCGCTTCCAAAGCAGCCACCGCCGTCGCCGGTGTGGCGGGCAGCACAAAAATCCGGGCCGCCCCGGCCGGTCTCACAATCGCCTGAACCGGCATGACCGGAACAAACGGCGTCCAACGGTCAGCCAGCTGCCCGATGGCCAGGCCCGCGCAGGTCATCACAATCCCGGCTGCCATTCTGTATCTGTATGTAAACCATAAGTCGCTTATATTCATGCCCGTAGAATCCCCATGTCTTTTGTATACATGCGCCCATTGCGCCGCATGCCATTATACCATACCGCGGCCCGAAAAAACAGAACAAAACTCTTAATAAATCATTACACTGCCCCTCAGATTTTACAAATTCACACAAAATTTGGGGTTGACGCATATTTTATACTGAGCTATAATATACCACAATCTATCTGGGAGGAATGGATTTTAATAGCAAAGCTAAGCGCCATGCACCTTTTTCCGGGAACGTGAACAGCCCAGTGCTGCCGGTAAAAGGTTAACGAGGAGGAGAGAGAATCGAAGATTTCGGCGGGTGCTCTCCCATGCCGTCCGGGCGTGTATATGCTGTGAAATATGCGGGTAACTGCAAAACAAACGCGGCATAACCGGACGCCCTGTCCCATCGTCAGGGCTTTCAAACCTGGTTCCATTTTTTAAAACAAACTATCGGAGACACGCTGTGAAACTGCCGCATTTTTTGACAGCTTATTTTCCTGCGGCCAAAATCGGGTTTCACCGGCAGAATTTTGAGACAAAACAGTCGGAGAGGAAGAAAACTATGTGTGGAATTATCGGATACAGCGGCCCTTTGGAGGCCAAGACCCTGCTCTTAAACGGCCTTGCGGGCCTGGAATACCGGGGCTACGACAGCGCCGGAATCGCGTATTTTAACGCCAAATCAGAAATCAAACTCATCAAAAAGGTCGGGAAGGTGGCCGCACTGAGAGAGTGCGTGTCAAAATGCTCCGACGTGTCCCACTGCGGCATCGGCCACACCCGCTGGGCAACCCACGGGGGCGTCACCGGCGAGAACGCCCACCCCCACCGCTTTGGAAGCGTCACCCTGATCCACAACGGAATCATCGAAAACTACCATCAGCTCACCGCAGAGTACAATCTGGAGGGCTCGCTTAAGTCCCAGACCGACAGCGAGGTGGCCGCCGGGGTCCTGGACGCCCTGTACGCAAAATGCGGCCGCGATCCCATGGCGGCCCTAAAAGCCTTCACAGCAAAGCTCAAGGGCTCCTACGGCTTCTGTATCCTCTTTGAGGACCATCCCGGCGAAATCTACGCCGTGCGGAGCGTCAGCCCGCTGGTGGCCGCCTACACCCCCTCCGGCGCCCTCATCGCCTCGGATCTGACGGCCCTCATCGCCTACACCAGGGAGTATTTCGTGGTTCCGGAAAACCACATTGTGCGCCTGACGCCCTACAAGGTGCGGGTCTACGACATGGACGGAAACAAGGTGGCCCCCGAGATGATGGAGGTCAGCTGGAATATGGACGCAGCCATGAAGAACGGCTTCCCCCACTTCATGCTGAAGGAAATCCACGAGCAGCCGGAGGCCATGAAGAACACCATCCTCCCGCGCATCGCAAAGGGGCTTCCGGACTTCGCGGACGACGGCATCCCGGACGATCTGTTTACGGCGTGCAAGCAGGTGCACATCATCGCCTGCGGCACCGCCATGCACGCCGGGATGGTGGCCCGGGCCCTGATGGAGCCGCTCCTTCGGATCCCCGTCACCGTCTCCATCGCCTCCGAGTTTCGCTATGAGGAGCCGTTAGTGGACGAGAGCACGCTGGCCATCGTGATCTCCCAGTCCGGGGAGACCATCGACACCCTGGCCGCCATGCGCCTGGCCCAGAGCCTCGGCTCCAAAGCCTTAGCCATCGTCAACGTCAAGGGCTCCACCATCGCCCGCGAGAGCGACTACGTGCTCTACACCCATGCGGGGCCGGAGATCGCCGTGGCCAGCACCAAGGCCTACTCCGTGCAGCTGGCGGCCCTGTACATGGTCTGCTGCCGCATGGCGCTTGTGCGCGGGAAATATACGCCGGAGCAGGCGTCCCATTTCATGAAGGACCTGCTTGACGCCATCCCGGCCATGGAGGCCATGATCCGCGGGAAAGAGCAGATCCGCCGCCTGGTAACCCACCTGATCAACCAGCCGGACACCTTCTTCATCGGCCGCGGTCTGGACTATGCGTTCTCCCTGGAGGGGGCGCTCAAATTAAAGGAGATCTCCTATATCCACGCGGACGCCTACGCGGCCGGCGAGCTGAAGCACGGGACCATCGCGCTGATCGCCGACAAGGTTCCGGTCATCGCCATCGCCACCCAGGACCACATATTTTCCAAGACCATCTCCAACGTGCGGGAGGTCAAGGCCCGCGGCGCCTTCGTGATCCTGTTGGCCAAGGAGAAGGCCTCGGTGGAGAGCGACATCGCGGACGTGCAGATCCGCATCCCGGATGTGGCCGACCATTTCACCGTGTTTCCCATCGCGGCCGTGCTGCAGCTTATCGCCTACTACGCCTCCGTCGGGAAAAACCTGGACGTGGACCAGCCGAGAAATCTCGCCAAATCCGTCACCGTGGAATAGCTAGGCGCATAAAAGCGGGGCCGCGCAGCAATGTTCAACATT
>USJW01000099.1 GCA_900555045.1 uncultured Clostridium sp.
CCGTAGGAGCTGACAGAGATCGGAGCCTCTCCCACCTTCGGGATGGAAAGCTGTAAAAACTGTCCGTGCTGAGGCTTGATGTCGGTTTCAACTTTAAATGTGTACTCGTGCAGGCTCTCGCGCTTCACGTCCAAAATCTTGCATGCTACTGGTTTAACAATATTTTCCATTTTCACTCCACCTCGTTTCTTTAGCTTTCCGTTCCAGTGATCTCGTCGATAGCCTTTGCCATCTTGTTCACCGTGGCCACAATGGAGATAAACTCCGGGCAGCGGTCGATACAGCGCCCGCAGCCTACGCACATATGGTAATCCTTAAAGCGCGCCTTGTAGTCGTGGAACTTGTGGAGTACCTTGTAGCGCATCCGGTCCCCGGCGGTGTGGCGGAAGCTCATGCCGCCAGCCATCTCATCAAAGCCCTCAACCTGGCAGGATGCGGTGGTGCGCTTGCGCTCGCCCACGTTGGCGTTCTCGTTGTAGATGATGTCGGTGGTGGTAAAGCAGGTGCAGGTGCTGCAGGCCACGGTGCAGGCTCCGCAGGACACACAGCGCTTGTTGTACTCGTTCCACATCGGATGGGATTTGAGCTTTGTCAGCACTTCCTTGTCCGGAATTTCCGGTACGGTCAGGGACAGCTCGTTCTCCTCTATGTAATCCGGCTTGAAGCCGTTCTCTTCCATCTTCTCAAAATAGGGTGCCAGCTCCTGATCCGCCACGTCAAACAGCAGCTCCCCGTCGCCAAAGCGAACGGCCGCAGCGTAATCGTCAGCCCGGTTGGTGCCCATGCTCACGCAGAAGCATGTGTCCCAGCCCTCGGTGCACTCCATCATCACAATCTTCACTTTCTCGTTCATGCGCTTGTAGTACATGTCCTCGAATCCGCCGTTGCCCAGGTAGATCCGCTCCTGGTGGTGCTGCGCGTGGATATCGCAGGGGCGCATAAAGATCAATAACTTCTTGTTGGTCGCCTTGCTCTCAATATATTCGTCCTCTGTAAAATAAAACAGGGACTGGGTGATGGGGCTCAGCACCTCTTTTGCCGGTAAATCCGACTTTTCCTTGTACTCAATATCCTCCGCGCGACAGACCTTGTCGTAGCGGATCAGATCGGTGTTGGAATATCTACCCTTTCCCTTAAACCGCTTGGGCGCCCAGATTTCGTATGTAGCGCTGAGCTGCTCAAAGATTTTGTCCGCTTGTTCATAGCTTACTTTGTAACCCATTTGACCATTGTCCTCCTTCTGTTCATGCCATGTACCCTCCAGTATAACAGGAAGAAACGATAATGTACAATTATAATAACTAATAGATCAATAAATCGTTGTTATTTATGTAACGATGTTTTCCTCCCGCCGGCTGCCCGCCGAAAAGCCATATCTCGCCCCGGATGCGCCGTATTCCGCCCTGTTTTGACAAGCTGCCCCGCGGCCTGGGCGACCGTTTTCGCCCGAAACCGCCCAAAAACCGCCGCAAATCTTCCCGTGGAAATTTATTTTTTCACAGGGGCTCCTCCCCGTCCTCAAACTCCAGGATGTCTCCGGGCTGGCACTTTAGCTCCCGGCAGATTTTGTCCAGGGTGGAGAACCGGATGGCCTTCACCTTGCCGGTCTTTAGGTTGGACAGATTCACGTTGGAGATTCCCACACGGGCCGACAGCTCGTTGAGCGACATTTTCCGGTCCGCCATCACCCGGTCCAAGCGCAGAATAATCGCCATATCTCACCTCCTGCTCCCCGGCTTTCTCACAGCGTGGCATCGAATTCGCTCTGAAGATAGGAGCCGTACTCGAAGATCCGCGCCAGCACCAGCAATAACCCTCCCGTGAACGCCACCATAAAGTCGAACAGAAAGCTTCTGCCGCTCACATTCCCCTGAAACACCAGGTAGATGATGCCGAGCAGGTACAGAATCTTCGACGCCAGGCCGATGAAAAGCATGGCGAGGCCCACAAGCTTTAAGGAGCGGATGTTCGGCTCGCAGAAGGGCGAGCTCCCGTCCGTCACCCGGCGAAGAATCTTTAAGACCTGCCCGATGACGAGGGTGAAGGGCAGCCACACTAACACCGCCGCCAGCGCCATGTTCACAAATTGCAGCGTCTTGGCGGAGTACTCGCCGCGGATGCCGGTGGGCGTGGCGTAGTGCGGAACGCCGGAGGCCACCTGCAGGTTCTGTCCCGCCATGTCGATGGACAGCCCGCCGAACCGGTTCTGCGTCACCGTGAAGGCCGACTCCGGGGTCGCCGCCACCTTAAAGCCGTACCACACAAAGAACACGGCAAACACGATCATGAACCCCATCACAACCCACAAAAAGCCCCGGATCATTCGGCAGCTGGTCTTAATTTTTCTCAGGCGCTTCATCTGTTCTTCCATCTTTTTCCTCCATCCTTCCATTGATCTGTGAGTAGGCCTTTTATAGATTCATTATAGCGCCCGTTCTCCCCGGGCGTCAACCGTTTTTTAACGATTATCATTAAATATTTAATGACATTTCCCTTACGGTTTTCGAGGGCGCACGGACTCGCACGGACCGCGCATAAACCGTGCATTTTCCCCGATGCATTTTCCTCTCACTTCTGATATAATAAAAGGACGCATTGTTTGTTCAAACTTCTATCAAACCGGAGGAACCCCTATGCCCAACACGATGTTTTTCAGCCTGCTGCTCAATATCGGACTTCTGGTGCTCATCGCCACGCTGCTCACGCACGTTCCCTATGTGCGGCGTCTGCTGCTCACCGCAAACAATCCCCTCTCCGGCCAGATCGCCCTGGCACTGATCTTCGGGGCCATCAGCGTCATCTCCACCTACACGGGAATCCGCGCCCAGGGCGCCATCGTCAACACCCGCGTGATCGGGGTGCTGGCCGCGGGCCTTTTGGGCGGTCCCTGGGCCGGCATGGGGGCGGCGGTAATCGGCGGCATGCACCGCTACCTCTTCGACATCGGCGGCTTCACCGCGGTGAGCTGCGCGGTCTCCACCATGGTGGAGGGCTTCATCGGCTCCGCCTTCTCCCGGCGCTTCAAGCAGGGGCGGCTGGACGGCACCGGAATTTTTCTCGTCACCGCCCTGGCTGAGGTGGGCCAGATGGCGATCATCCTGGCAATCTCCCGCCCCTTCGCCGCGGCTCTCCAGCTGGTGGAGCTGATCGCGTTCCCCATGATCACCATGAACGCCCTGGGCATGGTGCTGTTCATCGGCGCCTTCAACCGGGTGTTCATCGAGGAGGACAGCATATTTGCCGGAAAGATGCGCCTGGCCCTACAGATCGCGGACCAGAGCCTGCCCCACATGCGAAAAGGGCTCCACAGCGCCCGGGACATGGAGGCCGCCGCCCAGATCATCTACCAGTCCATCCCCTGCGCCGCGGTGATGATCACCGACACCAAAGAGGTGCTGGCCTTCTGCGGCGACAAGCGCTATGGGGATTTAAAGACGGAACGGCTCCTTCGCCCGATCTTAGAATCCATCTACGACAAGAAAGCCACCACCTTCAAAAGCGCCGAGCGATCCGACCCGCTCTACAACATCTTAAAGGGGCATACCATCATCGCCGCGCCCCTCATCGAGCGGGAGGAACCCATCGGCAGCCTGACTCTGATGGTCAAAAAGCAGTGGCACACCTCGGAGATGAATTTGAGCTTTGTGGATGAGTTGGCCAAGCTGTTTTCCACCCAGCTAGAGCTCTCAGACCTGGAGTACCAGAAAAAGCTGCGCCAGAAGGCCGAGCTGCGCGCCCTTCAGTCCCAGGTAAACCCGCATTTTCTCTACAACGCATTAAACACCATCTCCTACGTCTGCCGGGAGAACCCGGACCGCGCCAGGGAGCTGATCCTGACGCTGTCCAGCTATTACCGTCAGACCCTGGAGAACGACCGGTACATGCTGAGTCTCCACACGGAGCTGTACCACGTGAACAGCTACTTAGAGCTGGAGAAGGCACGATTCGAGGAGAAGCTGTCCGTGACCATACAGCTGGACGAGGATTTGGACTGCATGGTCCCCTCCTTCATCCTGCAGCCCTTGGTGGAGAACGCCGTGCGGTACGGCGCGGACAAAACCGGGCTGCGCTCCGTCTCCATCGAGGCCAGGCGCATGAACGGTCAGGTAGAGATTTCGGTAAACGACCACGGCCCCGGCTTCCCGCCGGACGTGCTGACACAGCTTTTCTCGGGGGACGGCAGCCGCGGGGTAGGCCTGGAGAACGTTCACAAGCGGTTAAAGAGTATCTACGGCGGGGACAGCGGGCTCCATGTGGAGAGCTCGCCCGCGGGATCCCGGGTTTACTTCTCGGTTCCCGAAAAAAAGGTGTGGGAAGCGGAGGCCTCCCAGGCTGACGGATTCAAACAATCGAATTGAGGGGGATTTACCAATGAGAATTGCTGTGATCGACGACGAACGCCCGGCCCGCAGAGAGCTGATTCACCAGATCCTGGAGGCGCTTCCGGACAGCGAGATCCGCGAGGCGGACAGCGGTGCCTCGGCGCTGGAGCTCCTGAGCGCTGAGACCTTTGACCTGCTGTTCATCGACATCAACTTGAACGACATGGAGGGGACCACGCTGGCCGCGGCCGCCCAGAAGATGCTGCCGAAGGCCCAGATCGTGTTCGCCACCGCCTACTCCCAGTACGCCGTGAGGGCCTTTGAGCTGGGCGTGAGCAACTACATCTTAAAGCCATTTGACCCGGACCGTGTCCGCCGCGTCTTAGAGAAGTGCAAAAAGGACTCAGAGAGCGCTGCTCCGCCCCAGCCCTCCGGGCGGCTGGCCATAAACGCGAGCCGCAAGATCGTGCTTCTGGACATCGACCAGATCGTCTATCTGGAGACCGCCGGGCGCGGCTGCCTGATCCACACCACCGGCGGGGACTACGCCGAGAATCAGCTGCTGGGGGAGTACGAAAAGCGCCTGGGCCCCCACAGCTTCTTTCGGATCCACAAGAGCTACCTGGTGAATTTAAACTACATCAGCGAGATGTTCCCGTGGGCCAACAACAGCCTGGCGCTCAAGATGCAGGGCTTTGAGAAAAACATCCTGCCCGTGGGCCGCGAGAAGGTGAAAAGCCTGCGCCAGCTCCTGGGCGTGTAGGCCGCCTTGCGCCCGCGTTTCCCGACCTAAAACGTTGACGCGCGTTTTTTAACAGTTTATTCACGTCTCCATGCATTTCACACAAAAACTATTTCCTTTTATGGGATTTTTCGTATAATTAAGCCATAAAAACGGCCGTTTGAAAAACTTACCATAGGAGGCAAACAGTATGATTAGTTTCTTTGTGTGTTTAGCGATATTGATTGTGGGGTTTGGAATTTACAGCAAGATCTCTGAGAGAGTGTTTGAGCCCGATGACCGGAAGACGCCGGCTTTGACCATGACGGACGGCAGCGACTATGTGCCCATGGGGACCGCCCGCATCTTTTTGATCCAGCTGCTCAACATCGCGGGCCTCGGCCCCATCTTCGGCGCGTTGGCAGGCGCCTGCTGGGGTCCCAGCGTGTTTCTGTGGATCACCTTCGGCACCTTGCTCGGCGGCGGCGTGCACGACTACATGGTGGGC
This sequence comes from uncultured Clostridium sp., assembly GCA_900555045.1. Taxonomy (GTDB): domain Bacteria; phylum Bacillota; class Clostridia; order Lachnospirales; family Lachnospiraceae; genus Enterocloster. The sequence continues at coordinate 5,552 of USJW01000099.1, forward strand.
ATGATGTCCATGCGCCACAGGGGTGCCAGCGTCTCCGAGCTGACCGGAACCTACCTCGGCCCGGCCATGAAGCAGGTGATGCGCATGTTCTCCGTGGTGCTCCTGGTTCTGGTGGGCGTCAGCTTCTCCACCGGACCGGCAAACCTGTTGGCGATGCTGACTCCCCAGCTGCTGGACGCAAAATTCTGGTTGGCGGTTGTGCTCATCTATTACTTTATCGCCACCTTCGTGCCCATCGACAAGGTGATCGGAAAGATTTACCCCATCTTCGGAATCTGCCTGATCGTCATGGCCCTCGGCGTGGGCGGCGCAATCCTCCTGGGCGGCTACACCATCCCGGAGATCACCCTTAAAAATCTGCACCCGGCAAACACGCCCATCTGGCCCACCATGTTCGTGTCCGTGGCCTGCGGCGCAATCTCCGGCTTTCACGCAACCCAGTCTCCGCTGATGGCCCGCTGCCTGACCAACGAGCGGGACGGTCGCAAGGTGTTCTACGGCGCCATGGTGGCTGAGGGAATCATCGCCCTCATCTGGGCGGCCGCAGGCGTGGCCTTCTACAACGGCACCGACGGCCTTCTCACTGCTCTGGGCAACGGACAGTCCAGCGTGGTATATGAGATCTGCTTTAAGCTTTTAGGCCCGGTGGGCGCAGTGATCGCCATGATCGGCGTCATCGCCTGCCCCATCTCCTCCGCGGACACCGCGTACCGCAGCGCCCGCCTGACCTTAGCCGACTGGTTTAAGATCGACCAGAAGTCCGTCAAGAACCGTCTGTTACTCACCGTCCCGCTGCTGGCCGTTGGAACCGTCCTGACCCAGGTGGACGTGCAGGTGGTGTGGCGCTACTTCTCCTGGAGCAACCAGACTCTGGCCATGATCGCCCTGTGGTCCGCCAGCGTGTACTTATTCCGCAGACAGCGTTTCTACTGGCTCACCGCCCTGCCCGCAACCTTCATGTCGGCGGTGTCCTGCACCTACATCCTGATCGCCAAGGAAGGCTTCCAGCTCTCCACCGCCATCGCATACCCGGTTGGCATCCTCTTCGCGGCCATCTGCCTGGGAACCTTCGTGTTCACCTGCGTGCTCGGCAAGGGCAAAAATGCGGCAGCCGCTCCCATGGAGGAGGGCGTTTAGGCATAGCGCGCTTGTACATAAGATAAAAAGGGGCTGTCCTGAAAACGTAATTCAGCGACAGCCCCTTTGTGATTATCATGTGCTTGCGGTATGCTGTTTTTGTAATGACAGCATCTGTAGTTACTGCAATTTCAGGGTTACGGTCTGTGAGGAATCCGTCTCCATATATTCAAAGACTTTCACGGTGATATCCGATAAGTCAGAGATCAGGAATGCCTCTGCGACCCGGGCAGTGGCGCCGGGAGCGACCGGAAAAAAATAGGCATCCATCGACGTGTTGACATTTGCTCTCATAAAAGCAGTACCGCACTCAATGCCGTTCTGAGTGACGACAGTCATAGTGGACCAAAGCGCTGACTGCTTGTCCGGCGCATTATTGGTATAGTCGTAATAGATGATTACGCATCGCTTGCCATACATGTCCGTGCCGATCTCATGACTTACATACTTCATTGCGATATTGGCATTGGAAAAATCAAATCCGCCGGAAGACTGTTCCGGTGCAGGCTGCGCCTGTGCAGTTGATTCCTGTGAAGCCTGGGTCTGTACAGCTCCGTCCACGACCCAGCATCCTTCCGCGTTTACTGTGTAGGAATCAGGGGTTGTGGTATTGGTCAGCAGATAACCATTCTCATCAAAATAGTAGCACTCGAATACCCCGTCCTGATTGCCGTCGATCCACTGCCAGGTATTCACGGGATAACTCCCATCATCATTCTGCCACCAGTATCCGGCATCGTTCTGTTTCCATTCACCAGCGAATGCCGTTACCGTGAATGCTGTTACCGCGAATGCGGCGGTAAAGAAAAGTGTTGCAAGTGGCTTTTTCATAAAGAAAACCCTCCCCTTTTTCTCTTTAGCATATCACATAAAAATACACTTGTCGAGATGGTGGAATGCTGCTTTGCAGACTGCAAAGGAAGCTTTCTTCATCGCCCGCTATCCCCCTGTCTGTTCATGCGGTCCCTCTCCTTCTTCTTGCGCCGCGCGTCCCCCCTAAGCTGCTGGCAGCGGGCGATATCATATTTGCACTCCTTTGGGGCCTGCTGGTAAACCGCAAGCGCTTCGGTGTAGAGCTCGATCGCCCCGTCCAGATCGCCGTCCGCCTCCCGGTTTACGGCCTGCTGCTGCAGAAGGCTTCCCTTCGCCCGGCAGTCGCCGCCCATGTAGCGCTCACAGATCTGTCTCGCCGCCTCGCAGGCCTCGTCGTATCTCCTCTCATCCCCCTTGGCGTGGTAGAAATTGCCCAGTCCCTGGTAAAAGGAGTTCACCTTCCTGGGGTCTTCCTCCACAGCCTGCTTCATGAGCGCCTCCGCCTTCCTGTACCAGCCCTCCGCCTTCTCCCACTGTTCAAGGGCCCAAAGGCAGCGGCCGGCCAGCTGATATTTCTCCGCCATGGCGATACCGTTTTCTCCATTTTCTTCCATCCGTCGGATGATCTCCAACAGAAGCTCCAGCGCGTGGGCGTAATCGCAGTTCACGCTGTTGGCATAAAATTCCCCGGCGAACAGCCCCTCCAGCTCGGACAGCTCCAGCGCAGCGTACGCGCTTCCCGGGCTCTGTTCATCCTCTTTAAGCGCCAGCCGCGGCAGGAGCACGACAAAGCGCGCGCCGTGCTCCTGGGTGGCTGCCACGAAAAACTGCTGCCCCTCCTCATCCCAGCAGATGGAATAGTAAGGGCCCTGATCACAGCCAAAAACCGTCTTTTCGTCCGTGCCGTATCCCACCAAAAGCTGTTTTATCTGCTCCGCCTCGTCGTACATGGAGTACTCCCGCAGGCCGGACAAATTTTCCAGAAAAAGGAGTGACAGAAAATCCCACAGGCGGTAGCGGGTCCCGCCCCACTCCCACTCGGCGCCCTCCTCCCCCTCCTCCTCCGAGAGGGAGCCGAAAAAGATCTGCGGGTTGCTCTGGCCCAAATCCCCGTACCGAATCCCGGCAAACCACTCCCAGACCGGCCCAAGAACCAGGATATCCTCGCCGCTCTCGACCTCCCCCTGGACAATCCGATCCATCTGGTCGGGGTGATAGACGCCCACATAGCCCTTGTTGATGGGAAAGTATGCGTACATTTGCAGATAATCCTTTAAGAGCGGCGGCAGTTTAAGCCCTCTTTTGCGCTCATTTTTTATGATGTCGCCCTTCCAGACGCCGTTTTTTTCTCCCCCGTAGAGGATTTTCATGGCCTCCAGGGGCCCGATGTCAACTCGCAATCCCATACCGCTAAAACCTCTTTCTCTATCGTTTCATTCCCGGCGGCGCCTCACTGATCCCCACCGATTTTCCTGCTGTCAAAATACACGAACCGGTCGATGGCGTCCAAAATATCCTTAAAATCCTCCCGCGGCGCGAGGCGGATGTACTCCCGCAGAATCTCCTGCTCCCGCTCCCGGTAGGGCCCGTAGAAAATGTCGTACAGGTTGTGCCCCCTCACGTGGATGCGGATCTCCTCCATGTGCTCCCGCATATCCTCCGGCGAGGTGAAATCCCTCCCCAGGATCTGGCGCAGCTCCTGTCCGCTGCGGATTCTCCCCAGATACTCCCCCCACTTTTCAAAGAGGGTCCGGTAAAAGGTCTCCTCGCTCTCCACGATCCCCAGCTGCGCCATCACGGCCGGGTTCAGGAAATAGTTCTCAAAGGAGTAATATTTGAGGATCAGCACATTGCGCCTGGTCACCTTGGGCAGGCGGTCCACGTCCTCCAGATTCCGCTCATCGTAGTACCGGCACAGCTGTCCCGCCAGCTCCTCCGGGTCCTTGCCGTCCCCGTCCCGGATCATTAAGAACTGGTCACGCAGATAGACCTGGTTCATGTACTTTAGGTTGGCATAGGTCTTGATGTTGGTGCAGCTGTTGGTGGTGATGATGGAGATCCGAAGCAGACGGCCCTGGCTGTCGTAGACCTCGGAGTAATACTGCTCTAGGAGCAGCGGCAGGCGGCTCTTGTCCTGCTTTCCCTCCACGATAAACACAAAGCTCACGTTCATCAGATCGCTGGCCCCATAGCCCAGATCGTCCAGGATCCGCCCGATGTCCGTCTTCTCCCGCAGCACGGAGAACCGGTCCGCGTCCAGGACCACCTGGCGGATCTGGCGGCTGTTAAAGTTGAACAACAGCGCAGGCGAGTGGGTCTTAAAGATCACCTGGTTCTTCTTGGACAGGCGGTAGAGCAGCTCGCTGCAGGTTTTCTCCAGCTGCGGGTGCAGAAAGATCTCCGGGTCCTCCACCATGATGATGCTGGGAAGGCGGTTGGGCTCCCCGATGTAGGTCTCCAGCAGCGACAGCATGTAGATGCTGCGCATGCCCTTCCCCATCAGCTCCACCGGCTGGGACACGCCCCGCTTGCGGTTGAAGGCCGTGACCTCCGGCTTGAACAGCTGATCCACATCGCAGGTCAGGGTGTACTTGAGCTCCTCGTAGCCGCCGTTCTTGAAGAAATTCTCATTGACCTTGCGGGCGAACTCGTTCAAATTCAGCTGGTAAATCTTGTACTCCAGAAGCCTGGCCGTCTCAAAGGCCGTCAGCTCCTCCGGCTTCTTCTGGTTGATCAGGCCGATGCACTGGAAGCAGTGGCGGCACTTCTTGCCCCTCTCGAACATGCAGCTGCCCGCGCGGATCTGCCGCAGCTGATCATCCTCCTGGAACATGAGCAGGTCGTTTTGCAGCTGGTTTAACTCCCGCTCCGCGTTGATCCGGTAGAGCCTTGGCAGAACCATGGGAATATAGGGGTTGTTCTTGCGGCTGATGTCCTCGTACCGCAGTTTTCCGTCAAAATTCACATGGAGAGTGAAGGACAGCACCCCGTCTATGTAGGAGGGCAGCCTCTGGCTGAAGGCTTTCTTCCACGCGTCGTAGCGCCGGTACTTGCTGACCACGCCCATGTGGTGGAACTGCCGCAAATCCTCCTCACCGATGGATAAGCTGGCGTCGATGCGCACCGCCTGCTTTTTCTCATTGAAGTCCAGCTCCTGCACCCGGTAGCCCCCGCAGACCGCGCTGACCGCGTCCAGCACCGAAGTTTTTCCGGTATTGTTCTTCCCCACCAGAATCAGCGCCGACTCGATGTCCTTTATCTCCATATCCCGTATGGACTTAAAATTCTGTATCCGCAAATAAGTAAACTGCATAGAACGCTCCATTCTCATCCCGGCGCCCACAAACCAGGCGGCGCCAAACTCCCAACGCGGCTCTCTCACTATCCAGTATAGCGGATTTAGGGCTGTCCCGCCCACACCTTATCCGCAAAAAACTTCTCGACCGCCCGGTTAAACGCCTTCGGGTCCTCCGCCGCCACAAAATGGCTCCCCCGCAGGATTGCCAGGCGGCTTCCGCTGATTTGGGCGGCGATCCTGCGGGTGTGGGATTCCCGGATCATGTCCCGGTTGCCCACAATCACCATCGCAGGCACATGAATCCGTTCCAGTTCCCGCAACCGCACATGGGGCTGGGTCACCATCAGGCCCAGAAGCTCCCGTTTTTTCACCGCCTCCCGGGAAAACGGCGCCAGCAGGCAGCTGAGCGCATACCCTAGCACCACAGGCGCCTGCACGGAGAGCTTTACCCCGGACGGCCGCAGATTGGCGCCGTTTAAGATCAGGGAGCTGACATACTCCGGATACCTGAGCGCAAAGGCCATGGCGATATTCCCCCCGTCGGAGAACCCCAGCAGGTGAACCCGCGAAAGCCCCAGCGCGTCAAGCACCTCCCGCAGATCCTCCGCGAACTGGTTGATGGAAAATTTTGCCAAGCCCCGCTCCGATTTCCCATGACCTCTGGTGTCCAGGGCGATCACGCGGAAACGGTCCGAGAAATAGCCGATCTGCCCCTTAAAATAGGTGCAGTCCTCCCCGTTTCCGTGCAGCAGCACGAGGGCTTCCCCGGTCCCCGCCTCCTCATAGTGCAGACTGCAATCTGAAATTCTCACTCTCATCTCACACTCTCCCGGTACTTCACAATATTTTTAAACACCACATCCCCCTCGGACTTGTGCCCGTCCAGGATGTCCAGCAGCTCCTCCGCCGCCTTCACCCCCTCCTGGTACGCGGGCGTGATGATGGCCGCCAGAGGCGGCGTGGCCATCCGGGTCCAGCCGTCGCAGTCGAACCCGATGAGGCCCACCTTTCCGCTGAGCAGCTCTATATAGTCCGGGTATCTGCGAATTGCCTGGTAGACCACCGGGTACAGCGGCGCGTCCGCCACGTAGATGAGCGTCCGCTTCTCTGTGTTTAAATTCTGTTTTAGCACCTCGTACACGTCCCCGGAGCGCCTGCCCTCGGGCATGTAGAACGTCCCGCCCTCCCGGACGGCGTCCTGCAGGGCATCCTTGTACCCCTGCATGTTCTCAAACCCCGTGCTGGAGTTGGAGGCGTCATCGGAGAACATGATGAACTCCTCGTAGCCCTTTTCTATGCACTCCGAAATCGTCTGGTACACGCACTCGTAGTTGTTGCTCTTCACGCAGCGCCCCCGGTAGTCGTAGGGCTTCGCGTCCAGATAGACGATGGGGCGGCGCTTCTTTTCCAGGCTTCCGGCCAGCATGCCGAACCGGTAGGTGGACTGGATCACAAACCCCTCCGCCCCCATCTTTAGCATCCGCTCCACGATCTCCTTCTCACTGTTAAAATTCATCCCGCTGCCGGACACCATCACCTGGACCCCCAAAGAGCCCGCCGCGTCCTCCAGCCCCTTTAGCGCCTGACAGGAGTAGGCGTCCGACAGGTCCCCCAGGATGACGCCGATGGACCTGGTTGTCTTCGATTTCATGGCTCTGGCAGCCGCGTTGGGCTCGTACCCCGTCTCGGCAATGATCTGCTGGATCCTGCGCATCGTCTCCTCCGACATCTTGTTCGTCTTGCCGTTTAAGTAAAACGATACCGTAGTCTTGGAGACCCCCGCCTTCTCCGCAATCTCATTAATCGTCAGCTTCTTCATAGTAACCTCCGCCATCTCTTCGACTGGTGCCTCAAACTTGCCGATGCACCCGGTCCCTCTTTTTTACAACTCTATTAAATATAACACAGAAACATTTTTAACGGAATCCTTATTCCGGAAAAAGTGGCGCTACAGGCGAAAACGCTCCCTCAGAATTCCTCCCGAAAAGTGCAGGGCCGCGGCCCGGGCGTAGACCGGGACCTCCCTGCAGAAATAGAGCTTCGGCCCCGCAAACGTCTCCCGGTTAAAGACAAGGAACACCCAGCTCTCGCCGCCGCCCATGTCGAACTCCATGGATGTGACAATCTCCCGCTCCACCGGCACCTGGCTCCCCGCGCGGTACACCGGGACCTCCCGGGCGGAAATTCCCTCCCCCGCGAACACGGTCCAGTCCGTCAGGCGATCCGAGAACGCCGTGCGTTTTACCAGGCGGCAGCTGTCTGTAAGCTCGTTGTATCGGCCGGAAATCCGGCAGCCCTCCAGACAAAACAGGTTGGAACCCATAAGCCCCAGGCGGACGCCGTCCGCCTCCAAAATCCAGGATGCGCTGTCCTCCGTCTCACCGTGTCCGCTGCTGTGCGCCCTCACCCGGCTGTCCAGATGATAGAACTCCTCCGCCGTGTGTTCACCCCCGCAGCAGATATCATTCACCACCAGCCAGATTCCCCCGTCGTGGACCATCACGCGGCGTTTCACCAGGCAGAGCTTGCCGTCCCTTAACGTCATGTGATACCCCATCTCCGCAAAGTGCACCGGCCCCCGCTCCGAAAAGCTGTTTCGCAGGCACTCCCCGCAGGACCGGTAGCTCCAGGAGCCGTCCGCCACGGCCTGGGACTGTCCGTCAATCTGGCAGACGTTGTGGGCCTCTGCCTCCTTGAGCGCGGTCCGCAGTGGCTCGTCCTCCCGGTAGCTGTAGCGCCCGCTGTCCACCACAAAGGGGATTCCCCGGAAGTACAGGCACAGCTGCGTCAAGTCCCCGTGCCCGTGGGCGCTCCCAAGGGGCCCACAGTGCAGGTAGGTGTAGGAGGCCGTCTCCTCCCAGCTGCTGCGCAGATAGATATTTCCGGTGTCCATGCAGGCCATGCTTAACGTCCCCGGCTGTTCCCGCTTTAGCTCGCCGTACCGCCGGATCCCCGGCTGCCCGAGAAGCATACTGCTGTCTAAGTCCATCCAGATAAACCCGCCGGACTTAAGCGCCCCGCTGCCGCAGAGCACCGCCGCCTTGGTCAGCACATCCCGCACATCCGTCACGTCGCTGTCCGCCTGGGCCAGCTGCCGGTGGTCCGGCCCGGCCGCCCAGAGCACGTACCGGCTCATCCGCTCCACCGTTCCCGCCAGCCAGCCAGGAACCTTCTTCCCGGCCCAATTACAACTGGTCCACAGATACATGCAGCTGTTTAACACCTCCATGTGGTACATGATGGACTGCTCCCAGTGGGACCCGTCCTCCATCACCTGAAGCTCCAGCTGCTCCTTTAGCTCTCTCCAGGCCCACTCCTCCAGGCCGTTTTTCGGCAGATAATCCCGGTACCACAGGTACGCCAGGCACATGGCCGAGGTCTGCAATAACCCCCAGTTGCTGAGGGTGTACTTGGGAATGTAGGCATTTTCCAGGTAGCCAAACTGCTCCGCCATGCTGTATAAGATCTGCCCCGTCTCCTCCTCCGAGATCAGCCCGTCCGCGATGAGCCCAAGGAGCAGCTCCGCCCAGTTTTTGCAGCGGATCCCGGTGTCGATGGTGCGGATCGTCTCCCCTCCGCCGGGCTCAATGGGATTGTCCGAAATCCATTCAAAGAGGTACCACTTGAGCTTCTCGATATAGCTCATCTCCCCCGTCAGCCGCCAGGCCCAGAACAACTTGTGCATCCAGTCATGGCGGTTCAGCATGTAGACCCACTCCGGGTCCCCGTTCGGCGCGCAGTCCCAGCGCATCGGCGTGAGCAGATACCCCTTGCCGCATGGCTCCATGTCCCAGGGGTCCAGAAACACAAACTCCTGGTCCATCAGCTGGTCCGCCCGCCTCAGACAGAGCTTCACCTCGTCCGCGCAGTGCTCCCGCAGATACCGGGTGACCCCCGCCGGGTCAAACTCCGCTCTCCACGCGGCCGCCCGCGCCTTAAGAACCGCAAAACGCACGCTCTCCTTCTCTCCCATATACTTTTTACTCCTCTCACGCCGGTCCCCCGGCTCCACGATGCAGACTTAGGAGGGGCAAACGCACCCATAACGGTGCGCGCACACCTCCCTCGTCCATTTCTATTCTGCTAAATCCGTTCCATATCCCTCATCAGGCGATCAGACGGAGCACCGATAAAACCACGCCCAGCACGATGGTCAGGATCACCAGCTTGTAGGTGGTCCACTTTTTCACCTTGATCAGGTAAAAGATCAGGCCGGTGAAGAGCACGGGCAGCAGCTTCGGCGCGATGGCGTCGATCATCTCCTGGATGGCCACCACCTTCTGCTGGTCCCCGGGCATATTGGCCACGTACTGAATCGGCGTGGTGATCTTCACGAAGTTCACCGCCAGGCCGGAGATCACGGTCACACCGATCATGCTGGCCACATTGGAGATCTGCTCCATTCTGGCGCTTAAGGTCTCGATGATGTTGGTGCCCAGCTTGTAGCCCCAGATTCCGGTGAGCAGCTTCACCGCCAGAAGGATGGCGTTCATGGCCACAAAGAACAGGATGGGGCCCATGATCAGCCCTTCCTGGGCCAGCGAGGCGCCTATGGTGGCGAACAGCGGCGCCAGGCAGAACTGCGCCAGGGAATCGCCGATTCCGGCTAACGGCCCCATGAGAGCCATCTTGATGTTCCGGATCTCCTTGGAGGGCGTCCGGTTCTCCAGCATGACCAGGTGGAGGCTGGTGATGAAGGGCAGGAAGTGCATGTTGGTGTTGAAGAACTCGATGTTGTCCTTTAACGCCTCCTGGAGCTTGTCGTCATCGCCCTTGTACAGCTTGCGCAGCGCCGGGTACATCACGTTGGCGTAGCCAAGGCCCTGGTAGTTTCCATAGTTAAATCCGTTCTGCAGGAAGTAGGCCCGCAGGGATGTCCTGATATAATCTTTCTTTTCCAGCTGATTAGATGCCATCTTCAAATTCAACCTCCACTTCTTCTACAGACTCGCTGCCGCCCTTCCCCGCGTGGAAGAACACGAGCAGTGCGATTGCGGTTCCCACGACAGCCACGCCCATGGTGGGAAGGTTTAAGTACGCGATTGCGATGTAGCCCAACAGCACGAAGGGAATCAAATCCTTCTTTGCCATCACGTTTAAGATCATCGCAAAGCCGATTGCGGGAAGCATTTTTCCGGCCACGCCCAGCCCTGCGGAGAGCCATGCCGGGATTAAGGAGATCACGCGCTGCAGTCCCTCGGAGCTGAACGCCCCGCCGAAGCCGATGATAAAGCCCACCACAACGAAGACGCACACCGTGGCGTTGGCCGCTATGCGGAAGCCCTTAAAATTCTTTTGGTCTAACGCCTTGTAGGCGTAGCTGGTCAGAGTGGTGGCAAAGGTGTAGGTGGCGGTGATCACAAACTGGAAGGCTACCGCGAACGGGAAGGACAGCGCCAGCGCGGAGCCCACGTCGATGCCGGAGCCCTTCATGGTGATGGCGATGATGGTCCCCACGATGCCGGGGCCCATGGGATTCGGCGGCACGGAGCCCCCCTGGGAGACGCCAAAGCCCATGAAGGCCAGCTCACCCACCGCTCCCATGGCCAGGCCGGTGGGCAGGTCGCCCAGGATCAGGCCCACGCCGGCAGCCATCACCAGGCAGCGGTTGGTGTAGATCCCGTACAGCATGCCCGCCAGACAGAAGGCCGTCCACAAACCGATTAAAACACATTGAAAAATACTGATCGTCACAATAAACCCCTCCTTTGATTATAAGTACTTGTTGAGATCCACCCTGGCCGAGCCGTCGTCCCCGGAAGCCGTGGTCCGGGTGTTGAAGGTCACACCGTACTTGTCCCTCAGCTCCCTTAAGGCCGCCTTGTCCTCAGGCCCCAGGGCAATGTACTTGCTCACTTCCTCCTTGCCCGGCGCATGGTGGATATTACCCACATTGATCTCCTTTGCCGGAACCCCTCCGGCCACCAGGCGCAGCGCGTCCTCCGGCGTCTTGCACACAATAAAAATGTTCTGCTTCGGCGACGCCTTCATGATCACGTCGCAGGTGTGCTGCACGGAGAAGAACCGCATGGCAATGGTCTTTGGAACCACCGCCTTCATTAACGTCTGCTGCATGGGATCCTCGCTGGCCGAATCGTTGGCCACGATCACCGTGTTGACTCCCAGCGACTTAATCCACATCTGTCCCTGTCCGTGGATCAGGCGCTCGTCAATTCTGAATGCTACAATATTGGGCTCTGCCATTTTTTCCTCCTTATGGTTGACTTATTTTACCAGTACAGGTTCCAGTCCTTCCAGAACCGCACCAGAGCTTCCATATAAAAATAATCTCCCCAGATATTTCCCTCGTCCACGCCTTTACCCGAGTGCCAGGAGTACACCCCGTGGAGCAGCACCGGCCTTCCGGCTCCCGCCTCCGGGTTGGTGTAGCCCTCCATGAGCGATCTTAGGATCCGGTGCATGGCGTGCCGGTAAACCTCCTTGTCCGGCTCCACCTCCGGCAGGTACTTCACCATCTCATGGATCCCGCAGACCGCCACCGCTGCGGCCGAGGAATCTCTCGACTGCCCGGAGCCGTCCGTGAAGATCAGATCCCAGTAGCAGACGTCGTCCTCAGGCAGCCGGTTTAAGAAGTAATTGGTCATCCCCTCAAACAGGTTGAACGCGCTCTCATCCCGGGTGCAGCGGTAGTTGAGCGGAATCCCGTAGATGCCCCACGCCTGCCCTCTGGCCCAGGCGGAGTCGTCGCTGTAGCCCTGGCGCGTCACGCCCCGCAGCGGCCGGCCCGTCTCCGGGTCAAAGTAAAAGGTGTGGTAGGCGGAGGCGTCGTCCCGAATCACATGGTTGCAGGCCGTCTCATAGTGGCGCCTGGCCGCCCGCTCATACCGCCCGTCCCCGGTCACGCGGGAGGCCCAGTACAGCAGCGGAATGTTCAACAGGCAGTCGATGATCAGGCGGTAATTGTCCCGCGCTCCAAGCTCTCCCCAAGCCTGGACAAATCCGCCCGTCTCCTGGAACCGCTCCATCAGCTTGTCGGCCGCCAAAAGCCCGGCCCGCTTCGCCGTCTCTGACCCGGTGAGCTTAAAATCCGCCACGCAGGAGAGAGAGTACAGAAATCCCAGATCGTGGTGGTCCAGCTCGATCCGCCGCTCCACCCGATTCAAAAAGGAATCAGTGTTTCGCTCAGCCAGCTTCTTAAAGGCCTGGTCCTCGGTGTACTCGTAGCACAGCCACAGAAGCCCGGTCCAAAAACCGTCCGTCCACTCGATGTTGTCGATCACCCCGTAGATCCCGCCCCCCGCCGCGGGGGTGGGAAAGCGCTCCCCTATGTACTCCATGTTGCAGCGGACCTGCTCCACCACGCGGTCCATGGCCCGCTCCACCTCCGCTCTCGTCAGCAGCCTGGTGTTCAGATATGTTTCCCGGCGTTTGACCGGCTCCACCTGAATTGTCTTAATCATAGAATCCTTCCCTTCTCAGCGTTCCTGCTCACAGTCCGTCCGTAAACTCCGGCTCCTCTTCGTGCGCGATGTCCTCGAAGCCGGTGACTCCGGCTATCGCGGCCGCCTTCACCATCCCGGCCAGCTGCTCAAAAGGCGCCGCCGCCCTGGAAAATACCGCCTCCACCATCCCGGCCATGTTGACTCCCGCCAGAACCCGGATCTCTTTTCCGGGAAACCTCTCCCCCAGCATGCACGCTGTGTTGAAGGGCGTCCCCCCAACCAGATCCGCCAGGATCAAGATCTCGTCGCTTCCCAGCCCTCCGACCGCCGCTTCCAGCGCCGTCCGAAGATCCTCCGAGCTCTGGCCGCTCTCAAAGTCCACGCCGGTCACGCACTCCGGTTTTCCCGCCACAAGCTCGATCGCGCTCAAAAGCCCACTTGGAAAATGCCCGTGTCCCGTCACAATAATTCCAATCATCTCTCCGCTTCTCCTTTCCGCCTTTAGTAAACTGGTTTACTTACAAATGTAGTATAGTAGTTTTCATATGCATTGTCAATTGTTTTTTTCACAAATGCAGATTTTTGTACTGTATTCACAGTTTTAATCTATATTTTTTGTGCAATAAATCTCATTAATTGGATTTTTCTAGGGAAATTGCCCTGGTTTTCGCCCTCACCACCACCCCTCATACAGCTCCGTCCCTTTCAGTAAACTATATGTAATTTTACCTAGTAAAGCATTGTTCTATCTCTGTTTACCACCTATTCCGCCTCATTT
>USJW01000100.1 GCA_900555045.1 uncultured Clostridium sp.
GCTCTTCCGATCTGTCGGAACCAGTTGTTGCAAAATTTGCAACAACTCAATTTCGGCTTAACTCACCTTCTAAAAAAATATTTTTTATATGCCTGGATATCGTAGATTTATTTCTTTGAAATAGATCTGCTATTTGATTTAACGATAACCAAACAGTATCATTATCAAACGTAACTTCAACTTTGGTAACTCCATCCTCTGTTGTGTACATCAATATATTAGATTTTTCCACTTTCTCTTCCCCCGCCAAAAGATCTCTAATAAGAATTCAATGATTATATTATTCTTTAAAATAGTTTTCACATCCGTTTCACTATATTTTACCATACTCCCATCACCATTACCATCTGAAAGATTTCTTCATGTCCATTTATTTATCCTTCTGTAACATAACAATCTCATTTATCTATTATTCAAACTCACATATCTGAGATTTCTCTTTTTCAGCATAACAAATTATTAACTGCTTCTTATAGACATCTATTCTCTTCACTCTGTCTTTTACGACATTTTCATCATATTCCCCATTACACACAACTTTTCCCAGCATATCTCTTACATATTGATCGTTCAAGGTAGGTGAATTTTTACACTCCGTCTTTCCTTTTTCCATCCTTGTCCCGCATCTCCATACAATCTTCCCACGCTCCGTTCTACGCCTGAATCCTCCGCCACAATACCCACATACCAATAAATTACTAAGCAAGTATTTGCTGCTATATCGGTTACCACTGCTAATCTGATTGCCGTCAGCTGTTCTGAACAGTCTGGCTCTATTAAGCATTTCTGCCTGCACTTTATCAAATATTTCCGAAGAAATAATGGCCGGATGACTTCCTTTTACATAATATCTGGTACGCTGTCCTACATTTTTCTTTCGTATACCATTTAGATAATCCTCTGTAAATGTTTTCTGAAGCATCATGTCTCCCTTATATTTCTCATTCTTTAGCATTTGTTGTATTACATTTGCACTCCATACCTCTTTACCTGTAACCGTTTTTATACCATTATCTTCCAAATATTTTTTAATCTGTGAAAATGTGTATCCCCTCAAATATAACTCAAAAATTAATCGTACTACTTTAGCCTGTTCAGGAACAATTACCAATTCCCCTTCCACGCACCGATACCCCATAAAATGTTTGTAGCTGCTAAATAATCCTTCTTCAAATTTTCTTTTAATACCCCACTGAATATTCTCACTCAAGTTTCTGCTTTCTTCTTGTCCCATTGCTCCTGATAAGGTTATTGCCGCTTCTGCATCCGGATCAAACGAATTCACATTTTCAATTTCAAAATACATTTGAATCCCCCTTTCTTTCAAATATCTCATAATCTGCAATAGCTCTACCGTATTCCTGGATACTCGTTTTGCTGATTTAGTGATTATGTAATCGAATTTCCCCTCTGTTGCACTTTCTAACATATGTTTCAATCCGTTACGGCCCTTTTTCCTTAATCCACTTCTTCCACAATCCCAGAACACCTCTGAAAATACCCAACCTGGATGATCTGATATCTGTTCTGTATAAGCCATAATTTGATGAGCCAAACTGGCTAACTGCGTCTCTTTCTTAGTGCTGACGCGGCAATATGCCGCCACACGCAGCGGTTCCGTATTCTCTTTTTTCACAGGTATATAATATATCTTTTTCACAACACCCCACCTCGTCTCATCCATAAGGAAAAGGCGCGAAAGCCAAAAGCCTTCACGCCTCACCACACGACAACTATCCAATCTCACCTAATCATCATTTAACACTCTTTTGCAACAGGACAATACTTTCCGTATGCTTCGTCCCCCCAAACATATCCACCCCCCATCCCATCTCTGCCTTATACCCCAATTTCCTCATCACCCTCAAGTCCCTGGCCAACGTCTCCGCATTACAAGACACATAAACCACCTTCTCCACCTTCATCTCCGCCACCGACCGCAAAAATTCCTCCGTGCTCCCGCTTCTCGGCGGATCCATGATCACCAGGTCCACCTTTTCCCCTTTCGCGGCCATATTCACCAGGAATTTTCCGGCATCATTGCAGTAAAACTTTGCATTCGTAATCCCATTTCTCTTCGCATTATTCACCGCATCCTTCACGGCATCCGGGTTCAGCTCCACTCCGATCACCTTACCCGCCTGCTTACTCGCGATCAATCCAATGGTCCCAATCCCGCAGTACGCGTCCAACACGGTCTCTTTTCCGGTCAGTCCCGCCAGCTCCAGTGCCTTATTGTACAGAATCTCCGTCTGCGCCGGATTCACCTGGTAGAACGACTTCGAGGAAATGCAGAACCGCAAACCGCAGAGCACATCCTCAATATACCCCTTCCCATACAGCACATGCTCCTTGTCCCCCAGGACCATGCTTGTCCCGCGCCCGTTCACGTTCTGAACAATGGTCGTGATCTCCGGGTGCTTCTCCCGCAGCGCCTTCACAAAATTATTCTTGGACGGAAACACCGGAGACGCCGTCACCAGCACCACCATGATCTCCCCGGTCGCAAACCCGCGCCGCACCAGCACATGGCGCAGCAGTCCAAATCCTGTGTCCTCGTCGTACGTGCGGATCTTAAAGGACTTGAGCATTCCCCTGATCGTCCCGATGATCTCATCCGCCTTCTCATCCTCGATCAGACACCGCTCCACCGGCACCACGATGTGAGTATTTTCCTGATAAATCCCAGAAATTATATTGCCGCGCCGGTCCCGGTCAAACACTGCGTGCACCTTGTTCCGGTAGTGAAACGGATCCTTCATGCCGATCACGCCCTTCACCGGGCACAGCCCCTTCAGCTGTTCCTCCAAGTATTTCTGCTTCCATTCCAGCTGTTTCTCATACTCCATATCCAGAAGCTGACATCCCCCACACTGCTTAAACACCGGGCAAAGGCTCTTCTTCCCTTTTCTTGTCACCGCTGCTTCCTTGGGCAGTCTCTCCATTTTCTGCTCTGCGCCATTCTTCCCGGCAAACTTTCCCTCCGGCCTGCGCTCATTCCCCTTAACTCCCCCGCTATTTCTCGCATTCCGAGCCTCTTTATCACTCTGCCTGCGCCCGTTTCCATCGCCCGCGGCCCCAGCTCTTGCCTTCCCTTCGCCTCCCGTTTTTGCCCCAGCTCTCATCCCAGCTTCAACTCCCATTCTCGCCCCAGCTCGGGTCCCTGTTCTCTCCCCGTCTCTCTCTCCGCCGCGCTCTCCCTCTCTCCTCCCATTTCTAACCCCAACCTCATTTCTCCCCCCGCGTCCCACGCGCTTATTCCCCTTTTCTCCCTTAAACTCCCCAAATCTATCTCCACGCATCGCCATTTTTCCATCTCTCCTATCCATTTTTATTAACAAAATCTCTATCGACATTTTACCATAGTTTCAGTATAATGTGTTATATTATTCAAAATGAACCGAGGTGTAACAACTATGAACGACACACAGAACACTTACTATATCGATCCGACCATCTACGACGGGCGTCCCCAGAATCCGGAGGGGCGTCTGGAAAAGGAGCTCCGCACCTACGACCTGCTCGACCGCTTGGGCGTGTCCTACAAACGCCTCGACCACGATGCCATGCCCACCATTGAGGCATGCCACGACGTGGACAAACTCCTCGGCATCGAAATCTGCAAAAACCTCTTCCTTAGAAATGCCCAGAAGACAGCGTTCTACCTGCTTCTCCTCCCGGGCACAAAGAAGTTCAAAACCGCCGCACTCTCCAAGCAGATTGGCAGCGCCCGCCTCTCCTTCGCGGAACCGGAATTCATGGAAGAATTCCTGGACATCTCCCCCGGCTCCGTCAGCGTCCTGGGCCTAATGAACGACGCGGAAAACCGCGTCCGCCTATTGATCGACAAGGATGTGTTTGAGAATCCGTCCTTCGGCTGCCACCCCTGCATCAACACCTCCAGCCTGCGCTTTGAGACAAAGGATCTTCTGGAGAAAATTCTCCCCGCAATCCATCACCAGTGGACCGTGGTAGATCTCCCCAGCGCCTGACCTGTGTATTACCCCCTCCCCGTCAAAAAATAAATAAAGTCAGGGCCCAAGGTTCCCCGCGCCGGCTGTCAACTTTTCCCAGCCGCCCGGTCTCCCTCAGGCCCTGCCCCTATATCCTTATATCCTTACATTCCTACAATCATCGTTCCCCATCTATCCCCTCAAATCCCCTTCGTCACCTTCCTCAACCACCGTTTTTCCTCCCCCTCCAAATATGGAGAAATCTTCTCATACACCATCTCATGATACTCATTGAGCAGCTCCACGTCCCTCTCCGACATCAAGCTCCGCTCAATCCCATCCACATCAATCGGCGCCATGGTCAGGTACTCGAACCGCATGAACTGCCCGTACGCGTTCTTCTCATCCTTCACGCACAGTACCAGATTCTCCGTCCGGATTCCATGGCTCCCCTCGATGTACAGCCCCGGCTCATCCGAGGTCACCATCCCTTCCTCCAGCTCCGCGTTATCCCTCGCGTCGTCCAAAAGCCGATACCGGATGCTGTTGGGCCGCTCATGCACGTTCAGCAGATAGCCCACCCCATGCCCGGTTCCGTGGTTGTAGTCCAGCCCCCGGCTCCAGAACGGCTCCCTGGCCACATAGTCCAGGCTGATCCCGCGGCACCCGTGAAGGAACTTCACCGCCCCCAGCCGCAACATGCTGATCAGCACCAGCGTAAAATGCTCCCGCTCCTCCTTTGTGATCTCCCCCAGCACCACCGTCCGGGTGATATCCGTGGTCCCCTCGTAATACTGCCCGCCGGAGTCCACCAGGTACATCCCCTTTGGCTCCAGCTTCACGTTGGTCTCCTCCGTGGCGGAATAATGGCACATGGCCGCATGGGCCCCGTACGCGGAAATCGTCTCAAAGCTCGGCCCCAGGCAGCCCTCCTGCTCCATGCGAAGCTGCTCCAGGCGCTCGGCCACATTGATCTCATCCATCTCCCCGGCGCCCACATTGTGCTTCAGCCAGTAGATAAACCGGGTCATGGCGACGCCGTCCTTGATGTGGGCCCTCCGCATGTTCTCCATCTCCACCGGATTCTTCACCGCCTTGGCCCTTGATGTGGGATTCATGCATTCCTCCACCCGATTGCTCTCATGGATCCGGCTGCAGATCGCGTAATTCACCTTCCCATACTCCAGCATAACCCGCTCATCCCGCAGCTTCCCCACTTCCTCGTAAACCGCGTCGTACGGCATCACCGTCACGCCCAACGTCTCCAGATACTGCCGCACGGTCTCATTTCCCATATTATCCAAATACGGATAAGCTTTTCCCTCCAATATCCGCTCATTGACAAACAGCAGCATCCGGTCTCTCCACACCATGGCATACGCCAGCGCCACCGGATTATACCGCACATCATTCCCGCGCATATTGAGGAGCCATGCGATGTCATCCAGCGAGGTCAGAACATGGACCGTCGCCCCGGCCTCCTCCATGCTCTCCCGCAGCTCCCGAAGCTTATCCGCCGCAGACTTTCCCGCGTACTGCTCGGCCAGCACCCAGACCGGCTCCTCAGACAGGCATGGGCGGTCCGCCCAGATGCCGTCCACCAAGTCCTCCTGGCACGCAAACCGGATGCCTTTTGCCTCAAGTGCAGCCGCAAGCGCCCGACCTTCCGCCGCGTTCACGGTCCGCCCGTCAAACCCCAGGCAGCCGCCCTCGGGCAGCCGGTCCGCCAGGTATTCCCGAACCGTGGGCACGCCCTCCTCGCGCATCTTCATCAGCCGCACGCCGCTGCCCGCAAGCTGCGCCGTCGCCTGCACAAAATACCGCCCGTCCGTCCAGAGGCATGCCTCCTCCATGGTGACCACAAGCGTCCCGGCGGAGCCGGTGAAACCGGTCAGAAACTGCCGCGCCTTAAAATAGTCCCCCACATACTCCGACTCATGGAAGTCCGCCGTCACCACCAGATATGCGTCCATTCCGCGCTGCGCCATGGCCTCCCGCAGCGCTCCCAATCGCTCCTGTATCACTTTCATTGTCAATACATCCCTCTCATTCTGTCCTCATTTTGCCCGCTCGACTGTCCCATCATTCCTGCCCGGTCATTCCCGTTAAGCCTATTCCAGTCCGTTCATTCCTCTCTGCTCATCGCATCCTCAATCGCTGCCCCGATCCCCTCGCTGTACGTGGGCTGGGCGCGCATGGCAAAGGACATCTGCTCCGCCGTCAGCCCGTTTGCGATGGCGGTGGCGATCTCACCGATCATGTCCGTGGCGCGCGGGCACATCATCTGCGCCCCGATGATGGTGTTGGAGTAGGCCTCGAACACCAGCCGGATAAACCCGTGCTCCTCGCCGGTGATGATCGATTTTCCGTTGTCGCGCATGGAAAAATGCCCGCAGCGCACCTTTAAGCCGCTGCTCCTGGCCGTCTCCTCGGTGATTCCCACCGTGGCGATCTCCGGGTTCGTATAGATACAGTTTGGTACGATCGGCAGCGGCACATACATGCCGCCCGGCACCACCTCCAGCTTGATGCTGTGGGGACGCCCCGCGATTCGCTCCACCACGTATGTACCCTGCGCGGCCGCCACATGGGCCAGCTGCGTTCTGGCCGCCACGTCGCCGATGGCGTAAACCCCCGGCTCGCTGGTCTCAAACTCCTTGCTCACCTTCAGCTTTCCGTTCTCCAGCTCCAGCGAGATGTCATTTCCCAGAAGTCCTCCGAGGTCCGGCCGCCGCCCGATGGCCGCCAGGACCTGGCCGCCGCGTATTTTGAATGCCTCGCCCTCCTCGTTGGGTGTCACCGTGCAGCACAGGGTACCGTCCTCCTGGGTGATCTCCGTCACTGTAGCGTTGCAGTACACGTTTATGCCCTTGCGCTTCAGCTCCGCCTCCAGGCGCTCCGCCACCACATCGTCCATGGGCGCCATCAGGTGCGCTCCCTTCTCGATGATGGTCACATGAGAGCAAAGGTTGTTGAAGATGGTGGCAAACTCCACCGCGATCACGCCCCCGCCCATGATGGTCAACCGGTCAAAATTCCAGCTCTCCGCGGCCAGGAGCCGGTCGCTGTTCCACACGCCCGGCAAGTCGATTCCCGGGATATTCGGCACGATGGGCACCGCGCCCGTGGCGATGATCACGGCATTTCCCTGGAAATACTCCTTGCCGCCGCCCGCCAGGTTCACCTCCACCGTCTTGTCCCTTCTTAGCACCGCGGTGCCGTACACCACCTCCACGTTCAGCTTCTTAAACTGGGACTCAATTCCACTGCGGTAGCGCTTCACCGCCGTCTTCTTGTACGCCTGCATCTTCCCGAAATCAAAGGCGATAAAATCCGTGGACACGCCGAACTCGTCACAGTTCTGCATCATATGGAACATGTTGGAGGCGTGCAGCAGCGCCTTTGTGGGGATGCAGCCGCGGTTCACGCAGGTCCCGCCGAACCGCTTCGCCTCGATCACCACCGCCTTTAAGCCAAACTGCGCCGCCTTCATGGCCGCCGTGTAACCGCCCGGCCCCGCTCCTATCACCACGATATCATACTGTCTTGCCATAATCTTAAGCTCCTTCCTCAATCAGTCCCAGGGCCACGCAGGCCTTCCACACTCCGTCCTCCCCGATATCCGACGTCACATAGTCCGCCGCCGCCTTGAGCGTCTCAAGCGCATTCCCCATGGCCACGCCGATTCCCGCCGCCTGGATAATCTCAATATCGTTCATGCTGTCGCCGAAGGCCACCGTGTCCGCCATGTCGATGCCATAATACTCACACAGCCGTGCAAGCCCCTTGGCCTTGGAGGCCTCCTGCTCCACCACATCCGCCCCGGTCTTGCCCGCGAACATGGGAAACTTGAACTCCGGGAACCGCGCTTCCAGCTGGGCTATCCCATCCGGGCCGCCCACATAGGTGAGCGTCCGCACCGGCATCTCCATCAAAAGCATGGGATCCTTAAATTTCCGGTCCGAGGTTCCCCAGCGCAGCTGGTCGAACTGGACCACATTCTCCGGGGCAGTGTAGTAATCCTCCCCTCCCACGGAGATTCCCAGCGCCAGCTTGTGCTCCTTCCCGTAAATCAGGAGCTCGCAAAGCCGCGCCTTGTCCATCAGGTGCTCGTAGATGATCGTTCCGTCGTCCACCTCAACCCTCGTCCCGTTCAGATGAATGATCGCGTCCGGCCGCACGATATCCCGGTAGGGAACGCTGTAGGGCTCGTTCATATTCCGGCCCGAGGCGACCGCGATCACGGAGTCCCTCCGCAGAAGCCGGATGGCTTCCATGGCGCTGGCCGGGATCTCCCAGGTCCGGTGGTCCAGCAGAGTCATGTCCAAGTCAAAGCTGATAATCCTTCTTTTTTTGTGAAAATCTTCCATAAAAACTTCAAATTCCTTTACATTTTTTTAAATTTTAGGGCTTTTCAAAATGAATATTATTTGATATAATGTAGAAGTTCGAGCGGGGTATGGCGTAGCTTGGTAGCGCGCTCGGCTGGGGGCCGAGAGGTCGCAGGTTCAAATCCTGTTGCCCCGATTCCATGAACATGTCAGATGTCTTAGCGATAAGATGTCTGGCATTTTTTTATGCCAATACTCACGCCGGTTTTGAAGCCCACGGAAGACAGCCCCCGCAAAATGCAGCTCCACGGCCCTCGCAGCAGGCCGCCGCTCTCCCATTCGTTTTAAGCCCGATCCGCAAATTCCATCGCCAACGTTGCAACGGGCGATGGGATTTTTTCGCAGGAAATACGTTTCCTTATTATATTTTGTTACCAGCCGAAGGTTGATGACAAGAAATACGTTTCCTTATTATACCACGTTCTTCTAAATTATTCCATTCCTTTTCTGTGGTGTCTCCGGGTGCCTCTGAGTGTCTCTGGATGCCTCTGAGTGTCTCCGGGTGCCTCTGAGTGTCTCCGGGTGCCTCTGAGTGTCTCCGGGGCCTCCCGATACCACAATAATATCTTCGTAGCGCCCTGCAGACCTCCCCAATCGCTCCTTCCTCCACACCTCCCCCTCTCCTCCCTCAACTTATCCACACTAAATCTAGTATCTCCCCAACTATCCATGCAGAGATCTTGTATCTTCGGTGGATAATGTGGATAACTATGTGGATAATCTGGGGACGGTTTGGGGACAAGCATCCCGTTTTTGCCCGTCCAGCGGCGCAAAAACGGCAAAAAGGGGAGCCGCAAAAACGCGGCTCCTCTCGCCCTATTACCTAATTCTTCTTTCTCTACCCAATCCCCACCCACATCCGATACCACCGGTACGGCTCCGGATTAAACGCCTTCGCCGGGCTCCCGTGCTGTGCCAGCACCTGGTTCACCTGCTCCATGTAAGCGTTTAGGTCCTCGCCCGTGACCAGCGCGTTGTTGTGGTGCCAGGGCAGAATGTACTGCGCGCCCACGCGCTCGCACTGCCGCGCGTACTCCTCCGGGCTGCAGGTGCGGATCCGGTGGCGGATCATGACGTTGGGCTTTACATCGTCCCAGTGCCTGGCGCACTCGTCGAAGTCCTGCCCGGCGTGGAAGGCCACCTTGAAGTTCTGCCTGGTGGTGAGCACCCAGTTCATCATGAACACGGCGCCCATCTGGTCCAGACATGCGTGCCCCTCAATCTGATGTCTGCGGAGGGTGACGTCCTCCGACTCGGAGGGCCGCTTGTCCGTCCCCTCCCTGGCCTTGCGGTTGTCGTGCAGGCCGTGGAATGTCTCGAGGGTAAACTCCGGCAGGTAGTAGGTGCAGCCCTCCCCCACCGCGTAGATGCTGCTGTAGGGTATGTCGAAGAAGCGCGCCACCTCCATGGCCACCTCCTTCTGGCAGATCACTCTGCCGTGAAACCGGTCCCAAACCCTGCGCACATCCATGTCGTGGTCAAAGTGGGTGTGGTTTAAGATGATGTAGTCGGCGCCCGTCAGCTCGTCCACCGTGAAATCGTCCACCGCCCCGCTGATAAACGGGTCCGTCACGATGACCGTCCCGTCCGGAAGCCGAATCTCGTAGCACTGGCAGTAGATGTAGCGGAAGCTGAGGCACTCCGAGGCCTCCTCTTCCCTGTAGGGCGTGGCAAATATTGCTTTGCTCTTTTTTCCCATGATCAGTTTTACCTCCTTGAATTACAGTACATTAAAGCAGATGGGGAACCAGACCATGAAGGTGATAAAATACACCAACGCCGGCCCGATGGCCCCCAACGCGAATTCCTTCATTTTAAAGCCGCCCTCGTTGAACGCCAGAAGCTGCGCGGAGGTAGCCATGGGTGTCAGTGTGGAGAGGGAGGAGCCATAGTGGATTGCCAGAAGGGTGAAGCGCGGGTCCATGCCCAGGCCCACGGCCGCCGCAATCGACAGGGGACGGAACACGGCGCCCACCGTGCGGTTGCTGGCAAACTGGGTCAGGATGAAGGAAGCCAGAAAGAACACGCCCGCCACAATGTAGACGTTGGTCACGCCGCCCAGCACGCCGTTAATTCCGTTGGCAATCACTTCATTTAAGCCGGAATCGTTCATGGCCGTGCTCAGCGACACCGTGCCGCCGTAGATGAAGATGGTCTCCCAGCGGATCGCGCGGATGCACTCCTTCTGGTTGATCACCTTGGTGGCCAGCGCAATCAGGATGGCGATTCCGCCCACAATGTATAAGTCGATGTCCGTGAACGTGCTGGTGATGATCATGGCCGCGGCACTGCCGAAGAACAGGATTTTGCCCAGCTTGTTCTGGAACGGAGTCAGATTCGCCTTTTTCTTCTCTTCCTTCTTCGCCGCCCCGTTCACCGCAGCGACCTCACCGTCGCCCTCGCCGGCCTTCGCGTAGTGTTTAAAGCCGATAAAGTAGATGTACGCGAAGAAAACGATGAAGATCGGGATCTTTGCCAGGAACGGATCGGCAAACTGGAACCGCTCTGTCGCGCCCGCGGCCTCCAGATATCCGTTGAAGGTGATGTACGCGGTCAGCGCGGTACCCACCGGAAGCACATTGTTGCTGGAGCATGCCACGTCGGTGCAGGCCTTGATGGTATTCTTCACCGGAAGCCCCGTGTCCTTTGCGATGGCCACCACGATGGGAAGCATGATCGCCATGGCGCTGATCGGCGAGGCGAAGGTGGAGAACACCACGCTCATCAGCATGGCGGCCAGCAAAACCCTGCGCTTTCCCTTTGCGCCTGAGCCCAGCTTTGTGACGACAAAATGCTTTAAATCCTCCAGAAACGTGGTCTGGTTCAAAATTCCTCCCAGGATGAACAGAACCACCAGTGATATCACCGTGCTGCTGGAAAATCCGGCCCACGCATCCTTGAAGCTCAAAATTCCTGTGATCTGCAGCAGCATCGGTACCGCCAGCGCGGTGGCCGCCATGGGTATATAACCCACAAAAAATGAGACGATCATGACCAACAATATGATCGCGACGATCAAACTCTGTGACATAACATTTCCCCCTGTATTTTTAATTTGAACAGCACTGTTATCCTCATTATAGGGGGTGGACGCCCTGCCGTCTAATACCAAAATCCCATGCTACCCACATGATTTGCTTATGGGTTTTGCCCAATTCATTTACAGACCCATTGGCTTATGTTATGATGGAGGCAAGCTGTAAAAATACGGGAGGACAAGATGAAAATCCAGGACATGCAGTTATTTTTGGAAGTGCTCCGCTGTGGCAGCATCTCCGCAGCCTCCAGAAGCCTCTATATCTCCCAGCCGGCGCTGAGCCAGAGCATAAAGAAGCTGGAGCAGGAGCTGGGGACGCCCCTCATGATCCGCCGCTCAGGTAAGGTGGCAGAGCCCACCCGCGCCGGGGAGATCTTCGCGGACACCGCACGCCAGATAATTCCCCTGTACGAGGGCTGCTTAAAGCAGCTCAACGTCCGCCCGGAGACCAGGCGCCGGCACCTGAGAATCGGCGTGCCGCCCCACCAGGGGAACCTGATCATGTCCGCGCTGATGAGTTACACGGACGGCCCCTTAAAAGACATGGAGCTGGAATTCTCGGAGGCCCCCGCGGACGCCCATGAGTCCAGCCTGGTGAACGGGGCCATCGACTTAGCCATCATCCGACTACCCCTTAAAATACAGAATCTGGAGTACCGGATCGTCGCCCGGGATCCCCTGGGCATATGGCTTCGAAGGGGAAGCCCCTGGGAGACACGGGGAACGAAGGAGGAGGACAAGATTTACCCGAGCCTGCCCCTGGAGGCCCTGAAGGATGAGACCCTGGTCCTGCCGCCCCCGGACCACCGCATCAGCACAACGATCAACCGCATCCTGAAAGAAGGAAATTTCACGCCGCGGATTCTTAAAAACTACCAGAACAAGCAGAGCATCCTGCTGATGGTGGAGAAGGGCCTCGCCAGCACCATCGGGAAGTCCCCGGATGAGGGGCAGAAGACGGACCGCTTCTTCCGGATTGCGGGCAGCACACACTCCTACAATCTGGCTCTGGTGTACGTGCCGGACACCCCGTTTAAGCGGGATATCCAGCTGATCCAGGAGATTCTGGAGGAATATTTTAAAGAACACCCTTTATAAACAGGAGGAACACCATGAATCTGGAAAACCGAACCTATCAATTCCGCCTCACAAGGTCTGAGCTTCTGGAGCTCTGCATGAAGCTCGCGGGCAACTCCCTCACCCAGTCCAGGCTGACGCGGATGTTTATCTATTTTATGGGCGGAATGGCCCTTCTGTCCGTCCTCTTCTCCATCCTTAGAAGCTTTCTTCTCCCGGGCATGCACTCGTCCGGCGGCACCTATGTGACCGCCATCGTGTCGCTCATTTTTCTCTTGTTTCTGGTGCAGTTTCTGTACTATCTGCGGATCTGCCGTAGAAACGGGTTTACAGAGGAGAGGCGCTACTGCCTGTCCCAGGGATATCTGTTGGACGTGACCACCTCCACGCGCTACCACGGCTCCTCCTTCAGCACCATCACGGAGACGCCCCGGCTGCTCCTTCTGAGGCAGAAATTGTCCGATATCAGCTCCCTGTACGTGGCGCTGCCCAAGCGGGTCTTCTCCAGCCACGAGGAGCTTCTGGCATTCCAGGAATACCTAAAATGCGCGACGCCGGTGGAGGCGTCCATGGCCATGGACATGGACGCCAACGTGAACCGGCAGGGCCAGGCGGCCCCTCAGTTTCAGGCACCGCCCCAGGCATGCAATCCCTCGTCCGCCCATTTTTCCGTCTCCTTCCAGTTGAGTCGCGAGGATTTTGCACATTTGTTCACCGAGCTCATGCGCATTTGCCGCAACCAGAAGCCGCTCATTAAGAACGGTTCCATTCTGGCGCGGACGCTCCTGTTCTTCCTGCTTCCGTCCGCCTACGGGCTCAACATGATCCTGCGCGGCCAGGCTGCGCAGGGCTGCATCCTGTTCGGTCTCGGCGGGGCACTGGCCGCCTTCTGCCTGGCGTCAACCAGCGAGATCAGCAAGGAATCCATCCTCCGCCAGATGAAAACCGGCCGCTTCCCCCTGAACGAGACCGGCTTCTGGTCCATCACCGCAGGGCCGGACGGCTTATCCGCCACGCACGGACAGAACTCCTTCTCCCGCCCCTGGGACACATACACTCACTGCTTCGAGACCGTGGACACCCTGTTTTTGATCCGCTTCGAGCGCGGGAACTTGAAGCAGTACCTGTTCATCCCCAAATGGGCGCTAAGCGGCCCCGAGGAGCATGCGGCGCTAAACGATATCTGCCGCGCCCACGGAAAAATTTTCCAACCGGTAGAAATCCCCGAGATCGAGGACCCGGCGCGGACCGAAAAGCGCGCGAAATGGCGCATACGCCTGATCGCCGCCTTGTTTGTAGTGCTGCTCTTCCTGCTCATAATCGTGTCATTTTTGAGCGCCCTCTGAACCATCTTCCCTCCCGCGTCATAGACTAAACTAACGCCATCCCACATCGAGGAACCCTATCCTATGGAACGACTCGTCCCCCTCGAACAAGCGGCGGCAGCAGTCTGCGACGCCAACGCAAAACCCCCGCTTATTTTCAACCTCCCCCCGGCAAAGGGCCGCCAGCTTCTGGAAACCGCCCAGAGCACGCCGGTATACATGCACCCGGCCGCCGAGACCTCCATGCAGGTCTCCACCGGCCGCTGGGGAAATATTAATCTCCACCTTCTGCGCCCGGAGCACGCTGCGGGCCCCCTCCCGGTGATCTTCTACATCCACGGCGCCGGCTGGGTCTTCGGCAGCTACCACACCCATGAAAAGCTGGTCCGCGAGCTCTGCGCCCGCACCGGCTCCATCGTGGTCTTTCCCGAGTACAGCCGGTCGCCCGAGGCCAGATACCCCGCCGCGCTGGAGCAGTGCTACCACGTCCTGGCCTCCCTGCCGGACCTCTTTGGTCGCCTGGGCTGGTCTGTGAATCTGGGCTCCCTCACCGTGGCGGGCGACAGCGCCGGCGGCAATCTGGCGGCCGCGCTTGCCATCCTGGCCAAATACCGGAACGGCCCCCGCATCCACAAGCAGCTTCTGTACTACCCGGTCACGAACGCCTGCTTCGACACCGGCTCCTACCGCGAGTTCGCCGAGTGCTACTACCTGTACCGCGCGGGCATGATCTGGTTTTGGGACCAGTACGCCCCCTCTCAGAGGGAGCGCTCCCAGATCACCGCCTCCCCCCTTCGCGCCTCCGCCGCGCAGCTGTCCGGCCTGCCCCAGACCATGATCATAACCGGCGAGGCGGATGTGCTCCGGGACGAGGGCGAGCAGTACGCATGCAAGCTCCTGGAAGCCGACGTCCCGGTCACCTCCCTGCGCGTCAGAGCCACCATCCACGACTTCGTGATGCTGAACGCCCTGGACCAGACCCAGGCCTGCCGTGCCGCAATGGATGCCTCCACCTCATGGATAAATAGGAAAAATTTGGAATTTATGGAGATGCCGAACGCGGCAAGGTAGCCAGAGATGGGGGCGGGCGGCGGCGCGCGCAAAAGATTGCCGCGCTGGCTTATCATTCCGCCCGGCAGTCGCTTAAACGTGCCGCGCCACCCCCTGCATTCCGCCCGGCAGTCGCCTAAACGGGCCGCGCCACCCCCTGCATTCCGCCCGGCAGTCACTTAAACGTGCCGCGCCACCCCCTGCATTCCGCCCGGCAGTCGCCTAAACGGGCCGCGCCACCCCCACATTCCAACCCAAAAAACGGATTGCCTTCCGGCCTCTATGTCGGCCGGACTGCAATCCGTTTCGTTTTATCCATTATCTGTAATTATCTGTAAAATGCCAGGTTGTTGATCAGGATCACCGGGGCATCCCAGCCGTTGTCCTTCACCAGCGAGAACTCCACGCGCACCTGGTTCTGTCCCTCCACGTCCACCGCAAAGGAGACGGGAAGCTCGTCGTAGTGGATGTCGGGCGAGGTGTACAGCACCTGGTCGTTGTCCCCGTACACGGTGACCTTCCCCAGCATGTCGTTTGAGAAGGTGGTGGACGGCGCGATGGTGCCCGCCAGCAGCTTATACTGACCGTTGGGGTTGCTGCGCATGTAGCTGCCCTTGCCCACCAGGCGGTCGGCATTGTTCCACTTCTCCCGGTTGGCCGTCTTGCCCTGGGAGATCACGGAGTGGTGGTTGCCCTTAAAGCCCTCCACGTTCCGGAACGCATAGGAGGCAGAGATATCGATGGCGGAACCGGTGGGCTCAACCTGCCCTTCCGCCGGGATCCAGACGCCGTCCGCGCCGATCTGGCGCCCCTCGATGGTCGTGTTCACCACCATCGCTCCGTTTTCCGGGGACAGGTAGTACCATTTATCCTGGTCCTTCAGCCAGCCGTACTGCAGCACGCCGCCGTCATCCATAAAATACCACTGGTTGTCAATCTTGTTCCAGCCGGTCACCATGTAACCGTCCCCCGCGATGTAATACCGCTTGCCGTCCAGATTCAGCCACTCCTGGCTGGCGTACTTCTCTGCCCCGCGCTGATATTTCCATCTATCGTTTACAAATTTCCATGAACCGGCGTAGGCCGGCACTGCCATCAACACACTCAGCATCACCGCCGCCGCCATAATCGCTACCCGCTTCTTCATAGGACATTCTCCTCTCAAAAAATGCTGTTATGCTTTTCTCATTATAATTCATAATACCTCAATATGCAACCGAATGGCTGATTACTTTTTTCTTAAATCTCCGCAGTTTTAAGCTTTCCCGGCCGATTGACGGCGTAGATCCCCACGCACACCAAAAGCAATGCAACCGCCGTCTTGGCCCCGAACGCCTGGTCATGCTCCGCCAGCAGCCATGCGGATAAAATCACGCCGAAGACCGGGTTCATGAACCCGTAGACCGCCACGCGGGACACCGGATTGTTCTTTAAGAGCAGGCTCCAGACCGTGTAGGCCGCCGCCGAGACGAACGCCAGATACAAAAGCATGAACAGTCCCGGCACGCTCACCGACGTCAGGCGCCCGCCCCCGATCAGGCCCCAGGCCACCATCACCAGGCCGCCCACGGCGAACTGGTAGCCGCTCAGCACCACCGGGTTCTCATGCTTCGCGTACTCCTTGATCAGCGCCGCCGAGAACGCGTAGGCCACGGTGGAGAGCAGCACGAACCCCTCGCCGTTCCACTTCATATTCATATCCAGCCCGTTTTTCGTCCAGTTCACCAGCACCACGCCCGCAAAGCCCACCAGGCAGCCGACGATCTTCTGCCCCGTAAACTTCTCCTGCCGGAACACCAGGCTTGCCACCAGGATGCTGATGAACACGTTTGCGCCCTCGATGATGGACGATTTCACACCCGAGGCGTTGGCTAAGCCGATGTAGAAAAACAGGTACTGAAGCACCGTCTGGCATGTGGACAGCTTCACGATCATGCCCCAGCTGCCCTTCTTTGGCTTTAAAAGCCTGCGGTTCCCCGCGCTCATAAACGCCACCACCAGAAATCCCGCAAGCGTAAACCGCAGCCCCGCAAACAGGATCTGCGTGTTCACCGCCTCCGCCGGGATCTCAAACATTTGATAACCGATTTTGATGCACGGAAATGCGCTTCCCCACAGCGCGCAGCAGGCCGAAGCCAGGAGGCAGACCCCGAGGGGGGATGTCATGATCGCTTCTCTCTTATGTCGTTCCATTTTACTATTCCTCTCACACAAAAATAACGCCCTCAGCACGCGGTCAACCCGCACCGAGGGCAAATACCACATCAGGTATTCTTCATTATAACACTTTCCACCGCATCCGCAACATGTTCGCACGCGTCGCAGCACTTTTCCAGGAAATTGTAAATCTCGCGCCAGGCGATGATCTCAAGCGGATCCGTCACCTCCGTGTGCAGCTTGCGCATGGAATCGATGAACAGCCGGTCGCCTTCCTCCTCCAGCGCGTTGATCTCGATGATCAGGCCGTGGAGCGTCTTGGACTTCTTAAAGTTGGTGAACTCCTCCATGATCTCCTTGAGCACCTGGCAGCAGCGGATGATCACCTTGGTGAACTGGATGGCCTCCGGGCGGATCGTCTGGACATTGTTGATGTAAATCCGGATCAGCACGTCCTCGATCTTGTCCGTCACCTCGTCGATGCTCTGGCTTAAGAGGATGATGTCCTCCCGCTCGATGGGGGTGATGAACGCCTTCACCAGCACCGCCATCATCTCGTGCTTTTTCTTGTCCGCATCGTGCTCGATCTTGTGCAGCTCGTTGAGCTTATCCGACAGCTGATGCACATCGAAATCCGCCAGATTCTCCTCCAGCATCCTCGCGGCCTGGCAGCCGCACTCCACACACTCGATAAAATTCTCGAAATAATAATTGTCGCTCTTCTTTGCCATATGTATTCTCTCCTCCTAACGCCCGCTCTCTCAGAACAGGACCATGAACAACTTTGCCATAAAGAAACCGATCAGGCCGCAGCCCGGGAAATTAAGCAGCCACGTCAGCGCCATATCCTGCACCACCTTGAAATTGATGGCGGACAGCCGCTTCACCGCGCCCACGCCCATGATGGCCGTGGTCTTGGTGTGGGTGGTGCTCACCGGGATACCGAACACCGTGGACACCAGAATACACAGGGCGCCCGCGATGTCCGCGGAGAATCCCTGGTACTTCTCCAGCCGGACCATGTCCATGCCCACGGACTTGATAATCTTCTTGCCGCCCGCCGAGGTGCCGATGCTGATCACCAGGGAGCAGAGAAGCAACAGCCACACCGGCATCGCCACGCCATTGGTATTGTCCTGCCCGTTGGACAGGCAGATCACAAGCAAAAGCACGCCCATGAACTTCTGTCCGTCCTGTGCGCCGTGCATAAACGCCATGGCCGCCGCGCCGCCCACCTGGGCATAGCGGAAAAACCCGTCCGTGCGCCTCCGATCCATATTCCGGCACAGCCATGCCACAATTTTACATACGAAATATCCGCTGAAAAATCCGATTACCGTAGACAATACCAGACCATAAAGAACCTTGACCCACTCCGAGCCGTTGACGCCGCTTAGGCCGCCCTGAAGCGCAATCGCCGCGCCGGAGAGCCCCGCAATCAGCGAATGGCTCTCGCTGGTGGGAATTCCAAAGTACCACGCCACCGCCGACCAGACCACAATGGAGAACAGCGCCGCGCTGAGCGCCACCAGCGCCTGGTCACTGTGCCCGCCGAAATTCACCATGTTGGTGATGGTGGCCGCCACCGTGGAGTTCACCATGGTCATCACGAACACACCCGCAAAGTTGCAGACCGCCGCCATGATAATCGCCGCGTCCACTCCCAGCGAGCGCGTGGACACGCAGGTCGCGATGGCGTTGGGCGCATCCGTGCAGCCATTCAAAAATATGACGCACAGTGTCAAAATCACCGTGATCATCACCGCAGGACTCGAAACCACCTGCTGCCAGAAAAACGAAAATGATAGATCCATAATCTCCCTTATCCTACCTCTTAGCTTATTTTTTACACATCAAATACGCAAATTTTACATACCATGCCATTTTATTCTAACACGCTTTTTTTTCGGCGTAAAGTTCTTATCCGTAAATAATA
>USJW01000101.1 GCA_900555045.1 uncultured Clostridium sp.
TTTTTTTTTTTTTTAATGATACGGCGACCACCGAGATCTACACTCTTTCCCTACACGACGCTCTTCCGATCTGGATAAAGTATTGTGGAATTGTAAATTTCCAGAATTCCGCTATATTGTAGTTGCCGACACCCATTACCATGGCGGGCATACCGTCGATGGGCAGGAAGTGTCCGCACCAGCCGGATACAACGATTGCACATGCGGCTGCGGTGGGATCCATTCCAAGGCTTGTGCAGGTAGCGATCGCCAGGGGAGCGAACACGTAAACCGTGCCGATGGTGGAACCGGTCATGGTCGCCAGCACGCTGGTAAGGATACAGAAAGCGAAAATCAGGACGAAGGGGTTGATGCTGCTTCCAAGCATACCGGCAACCGTCTCGCCTACGAGGTTGGTAAGGCCGGTGCTTCCAAGCGCGTCGGCTACGCCGATTACGCCTGCGGACATCAGGATGATGGGAGCGCTGATGGCGTCGCGGATTTCTTTAAAGTCCATCACGCCGATGACCAGAATCACTGCAACGGACAGGCCGGGGATGGCGTATCCGGCGTCGCCGATGAAGCTCTGAAGGATCATGCCGATCACGGCGACCACGAACGCTACATATGTAACCTGCTCTTTCCACTTAGGAAGTGTGCTGGCGGCGGTACCCTGTTCCTTGGCAGCATCGGTTGCGGCTGCGATGGGGTGATCCGGCAGCAGCTTGTACTGGATCAGGCAGTTTGCCAGGAAGCCCACGGAGAGGAAGAGGTTGACGATTGCAAATTTCGCTACGGGGACATTTGCTAAAACACCGGCGCTGTTGAGAACCGCCAGCACGATGCCGTACTGTAATGCGGTGTTGAACGGCAGCAGGGGATGGTTTGCGGCAAAGCCCGCTGTCATGATGATTTTGGAGGGGGGAAGCTGTTTGCTGTAGGGCAGGGTGGACAAAAGTCCGATGGTCAGCACGTAGTATGCGGTGGAGCCGGTGCCGAACAGGCTGCAGCCCAGCATAACAATGAGAATCATCAGCACGTAAGCCTTGAATCCGCCCTTGCTGGCCATGTTGAACATGGTTTTCTTGAAGGTGGCGATAAAGCTGGTCTTTTGGAGCGCTGCGATGATTGCCATGAACTCAGCCAGCATGATGATCGTGGAGTTTGAAAAGCCGGCAAATGCCGCCTTGATGTCCGCGATACCGAAAATAACAAGCAGCAGACATGCGAGCAGCGGTGGCGCGCCGAAGGGCAGCTTGTCCATCATGATCAGCACGATCATGAAAGCAGTGATAGCGAGAGCAATAATCATCTGAATTGTCATAATGTGTTCCTCCTCGTTTCTTAACAGCCGGTATTATCTGCGGATGTTGGTTAATTTGTACAATCCGTCCGGTCTTAATTTACTTAAATTATATAGGACGCTGAGAGAAGCGGCAAGAAAAGAAGTCGTCTCGCATGTTCTATTTAGAAACATTTATAAAATTTCAGGAAAAATTCGATAAAAAATGATGTTTTTTGAAACAGCGAGAAGCGAAACTGCCTATTTCGTTTTAAAATGAAACACCATCAACCGCCTCAAGCCAAAAGGCGGGTTCATTTTGGCATAAGAAAAGGCGGGGCAGTTTTTGCCCCGCCTGAACGGCTGTCACGCCCTGCGGCCTTTGGCCATGCGCACGGCATAATCAATCGCGTTTACAAGGCTCAGCTCGTTGCTGGTCCCCTTGCCGGCCAGCGCAAAGCCGGTGCCGTGGTCCACGCTGGTGCGGATGATCGGCAGCCCCAGGGTGACGTTGACGCCCTCCACGGCCTTCCACGCCTGCAGCTCGCGGTCGTAGACGAAGCCCACGGTTTTGAGCGGAATATGCCCCTGGTCGTGGTACATGCAGACAACGATGTCGTACCAGCCGCCCAGTGCCTCGGAAAATACGCTGTCCGGAGGAATGGGGCCTAAGGCGTTTATGCCCTGGGCCTTGGCGGCCTCGATGGCGGGCTTAATCTCTTCAATCTCCTCGGTTCCGAAGAGCCCGTTTTCGCCGCAGTGGGGGTTTAATCCGGCGACGGCGATTTTGGGGTTCTCGATGCCCATGTCAAGACAAGCCTTGTGGGCGATCTCGATCACCTCGAGAACCCGCGCTTTTTTCACGCGGTCGCAGGCCTCGCGCAGGGAGACGTGGGTGGAAACGTGCACGACGCGCAGATCGTGATGCGCCAGCATCATCGTATACTTTTTTGTGTTCGTGTACTTGGCGTAGATCTCGGTGTGGCCGTCGAAGTGGGTGTAGCCGTCGGAATTCTCACCGTGGTAGAATTCCAGGGCCTTGTTCATGGCCTCCTTGTTCAGAGAGTTGGTGCAGGTGGCGTCCACCTCCCCGGCCAGTGCCAGCTCAATGACCTTTTTGACACACTGGAACGCAGCGTTGCCGCCCTCGATGCTGACCTGGCCGATGGGGAACGTGTTCACATCGGGGATCAGCTCTAAGTGCAGCACGTCGACGGTGCCGGGCGTAAACAGCGCATCGCCGACCTTTTCGCAGCGGTGGATCCTGATATCAGGGCGGCCGACAAAGCGGGCCGCCTGCTCGAGCATTTTGGCGTCACCCACCACGATGGGGCGGCACCTGTCATAGATGTCGGCGTGAGCCAGTGCCTTGACGGTGATCTCAGGTCCGTTGCCGGCGGGATCACCCATGGTAATGCCGACGATCGGCTTCTCGTTCATAATGTTACCTCCCTAGTGCATGCCCTTGGCTTCATTCTCAGCCAGAACCTTCTTGAGTGCCTTGATGCCTTCCTCCGGAACCTGGTTGAACGGAGCGCGGCAGGGGCCGACCTCGTAGCCCAGCAGGCGGGTTGCGGTCTTGACGATGGTGTTGGGGTTGCCGTACTTGAAGCAGGCGCGGAAGCTCTGGATGCTGGCGTTGGCCGCCTTGGCTTCCTCGATCTTGCCCTCCATGAAGAGGTCGTAGATGGAGGCCATGGTGTGGGGGTAAACGTTGGCGCAGCCTGCGATACCGCCGGTTCCGCCGGCCAGCAGGGTCCAGATGATCAGCTGGTCGTTGCCGGAAAGGGTGTAGAACTTCCCGTTGGGCTTCTTGTTGCCTGCGTCGATGTAGCCGAGGATGTTGGTGAAGTTGCCGCTGGAATCCTTGGCGCCGACGATGTTGTCGATCTCTGCCAGGCGGGCTACGGTGGCGGGGGCCAGGGCATTGCCGGTGCGGGCCGGGATGTTGTACAGCACGATGGGCATATCTACCGCCTCGGCTACCGCTTTGTAGTGGGCGTACAGCTCATCCTGGCTGGCGGCGGCGAAGCTGGGGGTGATGATGGACAGCACGTCCGCGCCTGCGGCCTCGGCCATTTTACTCTGCTCAATGGTCTCCTTGGTGGAGATGCAGCCGGTGCCTGCGTACACGGGAACGCGGCCGTTACACTGCTCGATGACGGTTTCCAGCACGAGCTGTTTTTCCTTTGCGCTTAAGATGTAGCCCTCGCCGTTGGTCCCGAAGGGGAACAGGGCATGGACGCCGTTCTCGATCATGCGGTCAACCTGGCGGCGCAGCTCGGCGACATTGATGCTCTCGTCCTCGTTCATGGGGGTAAGAATCGGCGGGATAATACCTTTCAGTTCAATGGCTTTCATGAGAATCCTCCTTATATAGATAAAATGTAGTTATAGAATCTGTGTGTAAAGGGCGCGTGCATCCTCCGGGGTGACCGTGCGCGGGTTGTTGACCAGCAGGCGCTGTACCTGCATGCCGGCTTCCACCAGTCCGTCCAGGTCCTCCTCCGGGACGCCGAACTCCTTGAGACTCGTGGGAATATCCAAGTGCTTCACAATCTGCTCCAGCCGGGCGATGACCCATGCGGACTTCTCGGCCTCGGTCTTGCAGGTTTTGACCTCGTCATGGCAGCAGCGGTCGTAAGCGGCGGCAAGGCGTTCCCGGCAGGCAGGCTCGTTGAAGCGCATCACGGGGGCCAGAAGGATCGCGTTGGAGACGCCGTGGGCGATGTGGTATTTGCCTCCCAGGGGATAGCTGAGGGCGTGCACCGCGGTGGTGCCGCTGGCGGTGATAGCCAGGCCGCCGTAGTAAGCGGCGATCTGCATCCGGTTCTTCTCCTGCATGGCCTCCGGGTCATCGCAGGCTTTTTCAATGTTGTTTAAGATCAGGTCCAGGCCCTCCAGGGCGTAGAGATCGCTGAACGGGTTCGCCTTGTTGCTGGTATAGCACTCGATGCAGTGGGCCAGGGCGTCCACCCCGGTGGCCGCCGCGATTTTGCGCGGCACATCCTTGATCATGCGCGCGTCTAAGATCACGTAGTCGGCGATCATGTTCTCATTGACAATCCCGACCTTCAGCTCTTTTTCGGGCACGGCCACGATGGCGTTGGGGGTAACCTCGGCGCCCGTGCCGGCGGTGGTGGGGATTAAGAGGATCGGGACGCATTTTTTAGCCCGTCCCGGCTCGTCTAACAGTTCCTTGACGCCGTACTCGTCGGTCACGAGCACGCTGGCCAGCTTGGCCGCGTCCATGACGCTTCCGCCGCCGCAGGCCACGATCATATCCGCACCGCTCTCCTTAAACTCATCGACCAGCTTCTGCACGGCCATGTAGCTGGGCTCTGCGGGCAGGTCGTCCAGCACGTAGTAATCGGCGCCGGACGCCTTGACGGCCTCCTCGGGCAGGGTGAAGAGCCCTGCGCTCTCGATCCCTTTATCGGTGAACATCGCAACGCGCTTGACGTTGTTGGATTTTAAGATGGCGGTGATGTTGTCCATTGCATGCTCGCCGCTGTAGACAGCGTGCGGCATTTTCAGGTTATAGCTGGTAAGCATAATATTGGCCTCCTTGATATGTGGTGTGAAAATCCCGGCAGAGGATCAGTGGCTCTGGGCTGCGGTGGGGTTGTACAGTCCAACCCGCTCGCGCTTGGCACCCAGCACATCCTGTTCGCTGAAGCGGACGTACTTGACGCCCTGGCGGGTGCGGGCGGCGTAGGCCAGGTGAAGCATGCCGTCGCGGCTCTGCATGAGATAGGGGTATTCGTACTGCTTGTTGTTGGTCTTGTTCTCGTCGCCTATGTAGCCCTCGCCCCGCTCCATCAAACGGATGATCGGGAAGGTCAGGCCGCCGTCCTCGGACAGAGCCACCGCCACGGGGCAGCGCAGGCCGGGCCATGCAGCTTTGCCGGGCTTGGGATCGGGCGTGCAGGTGGGGTTGTAGGCGATGGCGACCCGGCCGCTGGCAAGCTTTACGGCGCTTATGCTGGAATTGTTGTTGGGCAGGGGAGTGGGCTTCGGCTCGCTCCAGGTCTCGCCCCAGTCGAAGGATTCGCTGCGGTGGATGCGGTAGGCCTCGCGGTTGCGCATAAAGGCGGCCAGATGGCCCGGCTCCAGCTCAACGACGTTGGCGTGGACGTGGCCGTTGCTGGCGGGCATCATGACCTTGCGCCACGTTTTTCCCTCGTCGTCCGAGATCCGAAATGCTGTGGGGTCGCCGGAGAGTCCGTCCGCGGAATCGCTGCAAATCCAGTTGGAGAAGATCCAGCGGCCGTTTGAGAGAATCTGGATGGGCTGGCGGCAGAAGGTGCCCTCCTCCGGGAATACGGTCTCATAGGGGCCCCAGGTCTTTCCGCCGTCGGTACTCTTCTGGCAGCGCACCACCGAGGTAAACTGCATGTTGTCCTTGCCCTCCTGGCGGTCCAGCTGGGCGGTGTACATCGCCCAGACGGCGTGGTCGGGTCCGTAGAACAGGGAGGGGTTCTGCTCGCTGCGGGTCGGATCCCCGGAAATATCTACCGGCGGCAGCCAGGCCTGGCCGTCCTTCGGCAGGACCGAGCAGATAATGTGAATGTCCGCGCTGCCCTCGTAGGTGCCGGCGAACCAGCAGCACAGGAGGTCGCCGTCGGGCAGTTCTACCATAGCGGGGGCATGTGCGGTGGGATATCCGCCGGTGGGAAGCAGTGCTTCCAAGGTGCCCATCTCTTCGTTCTCATAAATAGTTCCGTCCCAGGTCAGGCCGGGAAGTTTTGCGTATGTCATGCTTTTTCCTCCGATTGATTGATTGCAGTTGCAGGGGGGCGGTGTTCAACGGCAGGCGATGCGCGCAGCCAGATCGGCAAACAGGTTTTCCTGTCCGAAACCGCCGGATTTGGTGATGACATGGCGTGTGTGGCCACAGTAGGAAAAGCTGGCCAGAACCACGCCCTTTTCCAGTTCACAGATCGGCTCCAGCTCCTTCACACCCACGCAGTTCATGCACTGCAGAAGCGTGTCGCCGCCGGTTAAGAGCAGTGTGCCAAGTGCCGGATTTGTGAACAGCTCTCCGACCAAGTAGCCGAGGCTGCTGGCAATGCGCACCCGCAAGGTCTCGCGGTCAATTCCAAGCGCCGCCGCGTAGTCTGCGGTCGGTTGGTTGCCGCCTAAGTCGTTCGTCTCGATGATGAAATGAGGGTTGGCGGCCAGCATCTGCCCGATGCAGGCCAGCTGGTCTTTTCCCTCCCCGCTCTGCCAGTAGCTGGGCTCAAGTTTCTGGCGGGGGGTCAGGCGCAGGCGGGTGAAGCCGGCGCGCTCAGCCCGGTCGAGCTGAGCCAGTGTGATCGGATTGACGCTGCCGCAGACCACGAGCAGCCGCGGGTCAAGCTGCGGAAGCGCCCGGACCGTCTCTGTGTTGATGTGAAGCAGTTCAGGCAGAACGGCGCCGAAGCCGGCGCAGCCCGCTGCGATGTGCAGCCCGTCCTGATCTAAAAGCCTGCGGCCCGTGCGGTAGAGGTCGTCTGAGTCCGTCGCATCGAACACCAGGATTCCCTCATCCTGGGGCAGTGCGGCATTTTCATCCAGCGCCGGGAAGCTTTTTGCCGGAATCGTGCACTGTTCGGCGATCAGCTCGGTGATGACCGAGTGCCGGACCGGCTCAAAGGGGTCCGCGCCGAAGGGGCTTTCCGTCACCGGAACACCGTCTACATAGTGGACACCGCCGCGGGTCAGGCGGCCTGTCTGCGGAAAGGCCGGCAGAAACGGAAGGCGTTTGCAGCCGCTGGCGTTCAAAAGGGCGGCCAACTCTGCACCGATATTGCCGCGCAGCGCGGAATCGGTCTTTTTATAGATGTAGCGGACCCCTGCCCGCTGCGCCCGAGCGGTCAGCCCGGCGACTATATCGTAGGCCTTTTCAGCCGGCAAATGCCGGGTCTCGGTGTCGACCACCAGCACTTCCACCTCATAGGCGGCAAAGTCCACGTCCGGCGCCACGGTCACGCGCGTCCGGATCCCGCAGGCCGCGAATTGTACGCCGGTGTCCAGCGCTCCGGTGAAATCATCTGCGATAATTAAAAGAAGAATCATGCGTCTCACCTCCTTTCAGCTCTTGCTGTCTGTCCGGCGCTTTATGGCCGGTGCAGTTGTGTTTCGTTCTGTAGTACCATTATGCAATATTTTGCAGCACCGCGCTGCGAAAAAAAGAAATAAAACAGTTACATTTTTAAACATTTTCAAATTAATAGAAATTTAATGCGAAAAATGTTTCAAAAAAGAACGAATAGGGAGTGCATTTTATGTGCTCTTCTGATATAATTAAAGGAAACGAGCTGTAGATGTAAAGGAGGGATTGACTATGGTTGAAACGCGCACCCGTATTCTGGGGATTGCCCCCTACGAGGGCATGAACACTGCGATGAAAAATGCAGCGCAGGCGTACCCGAATATTCAGATGGATGTCTATACCGGCGACCTGGACGAGGGTGTCGCCATTGTCCAGCGGATGCTGCCGAACACTTACGACTGCATTATTTCCCGCGGAGGCACGGCCGCGCTGATCCGGCAGGTGACTGAGCTGCCGGTGGTGGAGATCCATATTTCCGTGTACGATGTGCTCCGCACCATGAAGCTGGCTGAAAACTATTCCAGTTTATATGCCATCGTGGGGTTCCCCAGCGTCACGGAAGCGGCGCACACGCTATGCGACCTTCTGGGCTACAAGCTGGATATTTTGACCGTCCAAAGTGCGGACGAAGTCCCGGTTACGCTGGAACGCCTCAAACAGGAGGGGTATCGCATGGTGGTCTGCGACATGGTTACCCACACGGTTGCACGCCAGATGGAGCTGGACGCATTCCTGATCACGTCGGGCGTCGAGAGCCTGCACGAGGCCATCGACCAGGCGCTCAACGTCAGCCTGTGGTTTAGCCGTCTGCGCCAGGAAAATATGTTCCTGCGCTGCATCACCCAGGATCAAAATGGGCGGATCATCGTGTTGGACGCGGAGGGAACCATATTTTACAGCAGCCCGGCTGAGCCGCCCGCCGGTTTTTTGGATGTGCTGCGCACCCATCTGCGCGAGGTGCCGTCCGGCGGTTCCCTGAAATTTTACCATGCTGAGCGCGACCAGCTCTACAGCGTCACAGCCCAGACGCTGTTGATCGACGCCAAGCGGTATTACCTGTTTTACTGCGTGCAGTCGCGTATTCCGCTGCACTCCCACTGGGCGGGGCTTCGCTGTATGAACAAGGGAGAATGCGAGTACCTGTTTATGAACAGCTTCTATAGCATCAGCGGCGCCATGGGCACGCTGGATGCAGAAATCCAGACATTGGCCGCTGTGCGCCAGCCGGTGATGATCGAGGGGGAACCGGGGACCGGAAAGGAGCAGATCGCCCGGTTTCTATACCTGCACAGTTCACTGGCGAACAAGCCGTTTGTGCTGGTCAACTGTGAGCTGATGAACGACAAGAGCTGGGATTTCCTGCTCGGCCATTACAATTCGCCGCTCAACGCAATCGGCAACACAATTTATTTCCAAAATATGGAATTTATACCGGAGGCGCGGGCAACGGAGCTGTTGGCCGCTATCAAGGAGACCGGCCTTGCCCGCCGAGTGCGGCTTTTGTTCTCCTGCGTCTGCCGCGACGGGGAGCCGGTGTCCGAAGTGGTGCGGAATTTTGGGGTGAAGCTCGGCTGCCTGCTGCTCAATCTGCCGTCCCTGAGGAGCCGCTCCGATGAGATTCCCTCTCTGGCCAGCCTTTATCTGGGCAGCTTAAACCTGGAGCTGGGAAAACAGATCTCCGGCTTTGAGCCGCGCGCCATCGAGCTGCTGCGCCAGTACGACTGGCCGAACAACTATACACAGTTCAAGCACATCCTGCAGATGCTCGCAACCCTGACAACCTCCACCTATATCCGGGGCAGCATGGTGGCGGAGCTTCTGACCAAGGAACGCTCCAAGCTGCGCACCGCAGCTCCGGCCGCCTCGGTGGAGCCCGGCCGCACGCTGGAGGAGATCATCAGCGAAGTGGTGGAGCAGGTGGTTGCGGACAATAACGGCAACCGGACAGCCGCCGCGCGCCAGCTGGGCATCAGCCGGACGACACTT
Source organism: uncultured Clostridium sp. (assembly GCA_900555045.1). Taxonomy (GTDB): domain Bacteria; phylum Bacillota; class Clostridia; order Lachnospirales; family Lachnospiraceae; genus Enterocloster. Next base: position 9,345 of record USJW01000101.1, read on the forward strand.
TGGCGTTATCTGAATAAGATTGAAGAGGAGATTTAGGACAGTTAATCGTTAATAATCAATTCTGTGGAGCTGTTGACGACAACAGCTCCATTTTTATGGCGTGGCGGGTTGTTCTGGTACCTGGGCACTTCCCGCGGTTTGAGACAGCGTTGCCGCGGTCTTTCGGTAGTGAAGAGGGCTGATGGAGGTGTAGTCGAGGAATACCTTGTCAAAGTATGTGATATTCCCGAAGCCGGTCTGCCCGGCAATCTCGGTGATGCTGAGCTCAGTTTCCATCAGAAGCAGCTGGGCCTTTTTGATTCGGCACAGATTTTGATACTCGGTGATCGTAAAACCGGTTTCAGCCTTAAAAATTCGTGTCAGGTACGATTTGCTGAGATAGAATTCGGCGGCCAGTCCGGTCAGCTGGAGGTCCTCGCAGCAGTGGTTGCTCACATACCGCGCGATCTGATGGACCAGCTCCCGCCTTTTCGTCCCTTTCCCGGAATTTTTGCCGACCGGATCGTTCTCACAACAGCAATTTTCGCCGATCAGATTCAGCAGTTCCAGTATGTGGAGCATGACGGCGCTGGGATTTGCCGGGCCGCTTGGGTTAAGAGCGAGCTTTAGCTGCCTGAACAGCTCCAGAATAAAGCTCCACTGTGAGCTGTTAAACCGGGATGTGCCCTCACAGCGGCTGCTGTAGGTCTGGGGATCCTGCCAGCCCAACGGTTTTAAGTATCCATTTAAGATCTCCGGATCCAGTTGAAATAAAACCCGGTGGTAGGATGAGGAGCTGTGGAAGGTGCAGGTCCGGTGCGCCTGGTTTTGGCGGATGAGAACAGCTGACTGGGATGTCACGTGGTAAGGCGTCTGGTCGATGATATAAAGGCGCTCCCCCTCCAGAAGAAAGTACAATTCAATGCTGTTGTGAAAGTGCTGAAAGGGCATGGAAAAGTCGTCCTCCCGCATGCTTTCCTCCATGTATACGCCGGGAATTCCGCCGTAAAAGATGAGTCCGGCCATGTCTGCAGGCCTGCTCTGTGTCGCCATAATCCACCTCCTTGTGTTGGAAAAATTCCCCATTTCCTGCAGCTGGAGAATTGCAAAAATTAGCTTCTATTGTAGCCATAAAGATAAAAAAAGTCAAACACGGCGCTCCGAAATAAGACATTTTTGAGGAGGTATGGTAGGATTTGGATTGATATTTCAGAAAGAGAGGACGATGAGAATGAGAAAAAAGTTATGGACAGCAGCGCTTCTTTTATCGGTCTGTGTAACCGGCGCAGGGTGTTCTGGCGGACAGAGTGAGCAGACGGCCCCTGCGCCTTCGGAGACGGAGATGAAGGCAGCCGAGACCACCGCTGCGAAGGAGGAGACGGTGCCTGAGACCGAAGCCCCGACCGGGGACGGGGGCCTTAGCTGGGAGATGGCGGAGGAGATCCTGACACATATAAGCGATCCCCAATTTCCTGATTTTACAGTCAGCGTGACGGATTACGGGGCGGTTCCGGACGATGAGAAGCTGGACACGGACGGAATTCAGAAGGCCATCGATGAGGTCAGCGCAAAGGGAGGCGGAACGGTCGTAGTCCCCTCGGGCGTGTTTGACACCGGCGCTCTGACGCTGGCCAGCAATGTCAATCTGAACCTGGAGAGCGAGGACAGCATCCTGCGCTTCACGAAGGACATCAATGAGACCAATTATCCGCTTCAGTTCTGCCACTGGGAGGCATCGGAGTGCTACAACTACAGCGCTCTTTTGTACGCGAGAGGCCAGAAGAACATTGCGGTTACCGGAAAGGGCATTTTGGACGGCCAGGCGAACGATGAGGATACCTGGTGGGATTGGGTGAACACCGGAAAGCAGAGTGGTTCGAGAAACAAGCTGGTGGATATGAATAACGACAAGGTGCCGGTGGAGGAGCGCGTGTTCGGCGACGGCGAGTATTTAAGACCCAATTTCTTCCAGCCCATCGAATGCGAGAACATTCTGGTGGAAGGCGTGACCTTCAAGAATTCTCCCATGTGGGAGGTCAATCCGGTTCTCAGCAAAAATATCACGGTCCGCGGAATTCATGTGGATACCATCGGCCACAACAACGACGGCTGTGACCCGGAGAGCTGCAATTATGTTCTGATTGAGGACAACTACTTCAACACGGGCGATGACTGCATCGCCATCAAATCCGGGCGCGATGAGGACGGCAGAAGGATCAACACCCCCTGCGAGAATATCATTATCCGGAACAACACGTTCGCCAACGGCCATGGCGGAATCACCGTGGGAAGCGAGATGAACGGCGGCGTCCGCAATGTATTTGCGGATAACAACATTCTGTCCAGCCCCAATTTAAACTACGCGCTCCGCTTTAAGACCAATGCCCGGCGCGGCGGCACCATTGAGAATATTTATCTGCGCAATACGACCATCGAGACGGTGGAGATTGCCACCCTTCACGCGACGATGCTCTACGAGGAGGGGGCAAACGGCCCGTACATGCCGAAGTTTAAGAACTTTACCATCGAGAACCTGAAGAGCGACGGCGGACTGTACGGCTTTTTCATGGAAGCTTTCCCGGAATCTCCCATCGAGGGCATTGTCATGAAGAATGTGGAGATCAACAACTGTGAGACAGCCCTGCGGACCATGAACTGGAAGGATCCGGTGCTGGAGAACGTGAAAATCAACGGAAACGAGTATCCGCGTCCCACGGAAACCCGCATTCTGGGCGAGCCGGTGGTTGGGAAAAATGTGACTGCGGACACACAGTACATCGGCGGCAGCGCTTCGGACATCTCCTACGAGTGGCAGAGCTGTGATCAGGCGGACGGAACCTACGCGAAGTTTGCCGAGGGCGCTGCTGCGGACATCCCGGCTGCCATGGAGGGCCAGTTTATTAAGCTGATCGCCTCCGACAAAAACGGCCGCTCAGGCGAGAGCATCCCGTATCAGGTTCTGGCGAAGGAGATGGAAGCGGCGGACGGATATTCCTCCGAGAACCTGACCAGAGCTTACTCCAAGCAGATTATCCCGGAGACTGCGTCCGACGTGACCCAGCCGGTGACAAGGCGCGAGATGGCAAAGCTGTTGGCCGGAATCTACGGGCTCACAACGACCGGGGCAGAGTATGACATGAAGGATGTCGCCGCGGATGATCCGGACTACAAGCTGATCTGCGCGGTGCTGGAAAAACAGTTTATGACGCTCAAAGAAAATGCTTCCGACACAGAGGCGGACACGGATGAGGGCTATGTGGAGGACGTCAAGGCGGGCTTTTTTGACCCGGACGGGACGATCACCCGCGAGGAGATGGGCTCCATTATTATGAAGAGCTGCGGCGTGAACTACAAGAACTGCATGGGCGGTACCCCTCTCTACGACGATTTGGACCAGCTGGAGGACCGCTACTACATGGACGTTGCGCGCGCCCAGTACTTTAAGTTAAACTGCAGTGATGACGACACGCATCTGAATCCAAAAAAGAAGGTAAGCTATGCGGAGGCGGTTGAGATCGCGGCACGCCTGTCCGATTTCCTCGGAAAATAGCAAAACGGCCCGCTCCTCTCAACTGAAGAGCGGGCTGCAGCCATCGCCAATTCTATCATAGACTACAATAGACCACAGGTGAGTTGAAAAGAGATTGTAACGCGTCCTTTCAACTCACCTATCCTATTTGTCAAGCATCTGAACCGCCGCCTCATAATCCAAATTAAACCGGCGCTGGAGTTTTTCAAGGATGCGGTCCCTGGGAATTCCCTCTTCTAAATTATCTGCGATAAACGCTTTGATGCCGGTTTGCAGGCCCTCAGAGAGCCCTTCTTCCCGCTCATAAGCCATTTCACCGCACTTGTCCGCTCATCTGTATTATTTATCAAGCATCTGAACAGCCGCCTCATAATCCAAATTGAACCGGCGCTGGAGTTTTTCAAGGATGCGGTCTCTGGGAATCCCTTCTTCTATATTGTCTGCGATAAATGCTTCAATGCCAGTCTTCAGTCCCTCAGCCTTACCGGCCTGCAAGCCCTCAGCTCTACCGGCCTGCAGTCCCTCAGCCTTCCCAGCCTGTAAGCCCTCAGAAAGCCCTTCTTCCCTACCTTCCAGCCGTTCATAAGCCAATTCTTCCCACAACTGCATATATTTCACCTCACTTGCTTCGTTGCTCTTAACCGCGGCCACCCGCTGGTGGAGGCGTTTCAGCCTCGGGCTTTGGGACCGGTCCGCGATTCGTTCATCTGTGCATTCAATATAGCCTAAAAAATCCAGAAGCTCCTGGGAAACACCTTCTGTCTCTGTGCCCCTCGTGTTTAAAAATATGCGGACCGCCCCGTCCTCCAGGCTTAAATCCGGCGCCTCGTCACAGCGCATCCGGAAGGTGTAAATACAGCGCCCTAAACCAAACAAATCGAAGGGGGCGATGGTGATCAGGCAGGCGTCGCTCAGCTGATTGAAATCAACCGTGCCCGGGACGAGCAAGCCGGAATCCAGCACCGCCTGGTAATAGCGGCTTCTCCTGGGCAGATTTTTGGTGTTCCGCTTCTGCATCTCGGAATTATAGACGGTGTCCTCCTCGTCCTGGCCCCAGACGTCCATGCGGATGCCGCGAAGGGACGGGAGGGTGCGCAGCTCCTTTTCAGACTGCGGCGCCTCCTTTAAGCGGATACTCCGCCCCAGGATGATTTCCAGGACAGCCTCGTAGGTCTCTCTGTCCTCTAAAACCTCATCAAAGAGAAAACGGTCTAAAAGTGTCAGTTCCTTCAGCATTTTAGGCTTCTTAGGTTGTGTTGCGTGCATCAATAATCCTCCTTCATTGTACCATAATTTCCTGGTGTGATTCAAGAAACAGAGTGGAAATTTCCGGCGACCTGCCGGCCTGCGCGATTCCGCGCTGTGAAAATCGTAAGAACACCATAGAATGATGCTTAGATAGAAGTATCATATCATAAAAATGGGAAACGTGTTAAGATATTTTTCCTGAAACGGTACTATCTTCTTTTTTATGCCCTTATTTGATATAATGGAACAAACTGGAATCGAGGGGGAGAGATCTCATATGAAAAAGATAATAGCAATTTTGGGCGCGGCCCTGCTGCTAACCGGCTGTTCATCAAATCCACAGAATGAATTTTCGCAAAAAGATACAAACTCTAAAATTTTTAATGTGAGTACCAGCTATTTTGAAAGCTACACAGACGAGGAGACGGACAGCGCCTACATCGTGAAGGGGCGCGTGGACCAGGAAAATGACGGCAATGCGGTTGCTGTAAGGGTCCATGCAAAAGAAAATAAAACGATCGGCCTGAAAGGAACTCTGACGAAAATCAGCGGCAGTGACACCGAGCTGGTATATGTGTCGCCGGATGGAGAAAAGGAGAAGATAACGGATAATTCCTCCGATTCCTACAATACCACAATCCATATTTCAGAAGGCGACGGTAAAATTATTTTTATGGGGGAGCATGCGGTTTACGACTTTGAGATCGAACTTGAATTCGCGGAGGGTGTGACATACAGCGATTTATAATGTCCGGCGTTTGGGCAATCGGATTTATGCTGCCTTTACCGGCTAAGGGGAACGCAACGCATCAGAGTTGATCAATCAGAAGTGGAGGTATTTTATTATGGCGTTAAATCTTGTAGGGTGGAATGTTGTGCTGGATTCCGATCATGCGGACGAGCTGTCTGCATTTTACGAGAAATTGCTTGGCTGGACGCGGTTTTGGGGCGAAGAATATACGGTCCTGGTAAATCTGGAACAAAAGGGGCTGCCGACGTGGGTTACCATTCAACAGGTGGATGAATATGTCCCGCCTGTTTGGCCTGCCACACCGGAGGAGCAGCAACAGATGGCGCATTTAGATTTTCATGTTCAGGATGTGGAGGAGGGAGTAAAGCACGCTTTGGCGTGTGGCGCGACCTTGGCGGAAAGCCAGTTTGACGATCGTTGGAGGGTAATGATTGACCCTTCGGGGCATCCGTTCTGTATCCTGCCCCCAATTATGCCATGGACGTGAGAACGGTGATGTCCAGAGAATTTTTAATCCGATTCGACGGCAGAGTCATAGACAGCTCTCACGGGCCAGTGCTATAATATCCACATTCGCCACAAATCCATACCAAGAGGGTGCGCGATGGAGCACGAAACAGACAGAGAGGATTGACATGAAAAAAGCATTATTATACGGAATTACCGCCTCCTTTTTCTTTGCGTTCACATTTATTCTGAACCGGAGCATGAACCTGTCAGGGGGCTATTGGCTGTGGGGAGCATGTCTCAGGTACATATTCATGCTTCCCATGCTTGTGTTGGCGTTACTTCCCGCCGGAGGCTGGAAACGGACCGTGGCCGAGATTGGGAGGGCCCCCGGGGCCTGGATTCTGTGGAGCACCGTGGGCTTCGGCCTGTTCTACGCACCGCTGTGCCTGGCATCTGTGTACGGGGAATCCTGGTTTACCGCCTCCTGCTGGCAGCTCACCATCGTGGCGGGCATACTGCTGACCCCGCTGTTCGGGAAGCCGGTGCCGGTGAAGAACCTGCTGCTGTCCTCCCTGATTCTGGTGGGCATCTTTCTGCTCATGTACCATCCCGGGGAGATGGAGGGGCGGCAGATGGTCTCAGCCCTGGCGCCGCTCTTGATCGCGGCCTTCAGCTATCCCCTGGGAAACCGGAAGATGATGCAGCTGTGCGGAAATCATCTCTCCACCCTGGAGCGGGTGTTTGGCATGACCCTGTGCAGCATGCCGTTCTGGATTGCCGCCTCCATCTACAGCTGCGTCCGGTCCGGCCTCCCGTCCGCGGGCCAGGTCACCCAGTCGCTGTTAGTGGCCCTGTTCTCCGGCGTGGTCGCCACAATCCTGTTCTTCAAGGCCACGGACCTGGTGAAGCACAACCATGTGCAGCTGGCCCTGATCGAGGCCACCCAGTGCGGGGAAGTGCTGTTCACTCTGTTTGGCGGAATTTTCTTCCTCCGCGACCCGCTTCCAAGCCTCCTGGGCGTGTTTGGAATCCTGTTGATCGTGGCGGGAATGGTGGCCGGGGCGCTGCTGGGACATGAATAGCCGGGCCGGCCAGATCGACATGAGCGGCTATGACATAAATTCTCCCTGAAACCCGAACAGGATGTGCTAATTCCCAAGTCCCCCGCATAAGATGTAAAAAACATCCTCAGGGGGATTCGTTTGAAGGAGTACATTGAAGAACGGGCCGTAGCCATCGCCAATTACATCATAGACCACAACGCAACGGTGAGGCAGACAGCAAAGAAGTTCGGGATCTCCAAGTCCACGGTACATAAGGACGTTACCGACCGGTTGGAGCACATCAATCCGACTCTGGCTTCCAAGGCCAGGGTGGTTCTGGATGTGAACAAGTCCGAACGCCATATCCGGGGCGGACTGGCCACACGGGAAAAGTACCAGCACAGACTTCAGATGTGCAGCAAAGACGATGAGTAGGTAAATGCCCGAATTGTGGGATTGGCGTTGGAACCAATGAGAAAGAAAAAGGGGCCGGCGCATACGCGGTTTTAAGCGTATGCGCCGGCCCACTTACATGTTGGTCACTGTGCGGACGGAGCGGAAGCCGCGGACGTTGCCACGGACTTGGCGGAGGCCTGCGCGCTGCTAGCGGCGGCCGGTGCGGGGATCGCCGGTATTCCGGCGGGATCTCCCACGGAGTCAAACTGCCTGCAGATCGCCTCGGAGGGCTCCTCCGTGGCCAGGGACACGAGCACGATGGCAGCGCTCGCCACGATGAAGGCCGGGAGCAGCTCGTAGATGTTCCAGGCGCCGCCCAGCGGGCGTACGCCGTACTTCCAGATGAACACCATCAGGCCGCCGGACACCATGCCGGCCAGCGCGCCCTTTAAGTTGCTGCGCTTCCAGAACAGGGCGAAGAGCATCACCGGGCCGAAGGAGGCGCCGAAGCCCGCCCATGCGAAGGATACGATGGTGAACACGGAGCTGTCCGGGTTCCATGCCAGAACGATGGCCACCAGCGCGACGCCGACCACGGTGAGGCGTGCGGCCATCATGGAGGCGCGCTCGCTCATGCGGATCTTGAGGAAGTCCTGGAGCAGGTTCTGGGACACGCCGGAGGCGGCGGTCAGAAGCTGCGAGTCCGCGGTGGACATGGTGCAGGCCAGAATTCCGGCCAGGACAACCCCTGCGATCACGGAGGCCAGGAGTCCCTGGCGCCCCAGAAGGTCCGCCAGGCGGATGATCACGGTCTCAGACTCGGAGCTGCTGGAGAAAAACGGGATATGTCCGGCAGCGGACACGCTGTAGCCGATGAGTCCGATGGTGATGGCCACGAACATGGAGATCACCACCCAGACGGAGGCGATGCGCCGGGATACCTTTAACTTCTCCTCGTCTCGGATGGCCATGAAGCGCAGCAGGATGTGGGGCATCCCGAAGTAGCCCAGGCCCCAGGCCATGGTGGACACGATGGTCAAAAAGCCGTAGGAGGTGGAGCCGCCGGTGGCCGTATCGTGCAGATGGGTCATGCTCAAGTACCCCTCCAGGGAGTGGGCGTTTGCCATCACGGCGTCCCAGCCGCCCGCGGTGCGGATCCCGAAGAACACGATGATCACGAGAGCGATACTCATCACGATGCTCTGGATCAAATCGGTGGTGGACACGGCCATGAAGCCGCCCATCACGGTGTAGCCGATGATCACCACGGCGCCCACGATCATGGCCATGTGGTAGTCCACGCCGAACAGGCTGCTGAACAGGGTTCCCACGGCCTTGAAGCCGGAGGCGGTGTAGGGGACGAAGAAGATTAAGATCACGATGGCTGCGATGCACATCAGGATATTTTTCTTGTCGTCATAGCGGCGGGAGAAAAAGTCCGGTATGGTGATGGCGTTGCAGGCCACAGAGTAGCGGCGCAGCCGCTTGGCCACGATGAGCCAGTTGAAGTAGGTGCCCACGGCGAGCCCCAGAGCGGTCCAGCCCGCATCCGCGATTCCCGTCAGGTAAGCGACCCCGGGCAGTCCCATTAAGAGCCAGCTGCTCATGTCCGAGGCCTCCGCGCTCATGGCGGTTACCAGCGGGCCGAGCTTTCGCCCTCCCAGGTAAAACTCATCCGCTGATCCGGCGCCGCCTTTCTTGCTGAAGTAAAATCCAACGTAGACCATGGCTGCCAGATACACTACAATGGCGGCCAAAATCCCAATTTGTCCTGCTGTCATGTTCCATTCCCTCCTGGTTTCGACGTAATGGGGCCATTATAGCACGGTGAAAAATAGAACACAATACAGAACGTTGTATAGACTTGATACTAGACGAAAAAGTGATAATATGGAATAAAATAACGAAAATAAAAGAAAAAATAACTATACGAAATTTGAAATTAAAATATATACAAAAA
>USJW01000102.1 GCA_900555045.1 uncultured Clostridium sp.
ATTTTTTTACATGTACCTAAGTTTTTTAAAGAGGTAAGAACATTTTTGTATTGTTGTTGAGAGAAATCATCCATATCATATTGTATATAGGGTGCAACCTTTTTTTGCGTAAAAACCTTACCTACTAATCCCAAAAGGCCAATGATTACAAAAACTACATCCATGGTTAATATTCCCAGAAGCCCAATACACATAAAATTAAAGATTTTATTCAATATCAAGCAGTTTTTTAAGGATTTTATCAAATCTGAAAAATTTGCAGGCTGCAATTCGGCTATATTTGTAATATCAATATTTTGGGTTGGAGTCGGCTCACTGACATAAGAAGGTGAGGATTGTGGACTGTTTTTGCGAACTGTTTTATTAGTTCTTTTGGGTGATTCGTCAACATAACTCAACCCTGTGCCTGGAACGGAGTAAGTTTTTCGAGTTTTTCCTTTTGCGGTTTTTGTGATACGGTATCCTGGGAGTCCCCAGCTGTAACTGATCCCACTTTTGCTTACATTAACACGAAAACCACAGCCTAAATTAACACTCTTTCTAAAACGTATTCCCATATACATCCCCCTTTTTATTGGTTTCCCTAGCATTATCAATTAACCGTAAGAGATTATCTTGCGGAACTAAATTATCCGTACAGAAAACCATATCTGTTCCTGTTTGTGTTTTGAGTTATCACGAAGAAAAGTCAGTCGTTATAAATCCCTTGAAATTATATGTACAGTGTAGCACAAGGAAAATATAAATGAAAGAGCCGAAGAACGTTTTTGAGATGTTAGCGGAGCGGATTAAGGATGAGATTAATTGGCGTTTATGGGCAGAAAAACACGATCAAGATTTAACTAAAAGTTTTAGGTTTAACAGAGATACCAGAGCCATATGTTTTAGAAATCGTTTGCGATTGCAACGATATTAACTGTAAAGGAAAGCGTATTGACATTTTCTTGTGATAGCTATAATATAATAGTAGCTAGGAAAGCTATTTTGTCCATGTGACAAAGATGAACCCCAGAAAGCGGCTACTTTCTGGGGTTCTTTTTCCTTTTGGGGTGGGATAACCCAGGCTAGCTGTTGCTATTTATCCCGGTCTAACCATTTGCAGACAATGTGGCTAACAATACCTGCCAGGACTGAGATAAGGAAAGCTATTATGTAGTCCATGTGAGCACCTCCTTCCTGCTGGAAAGAGTCAACAGCATATTAATTATATCTATAAAAAAGCGGGATGTCTATCTAAATAAACGATTGTGAAAGTGTTATTGACATCATTAGAGAATAGTCGTTGTGTCCATTGAAGGCAAAGTGCTCCCAAGGCGGCACAACTTCCTGGGAATTTTTTTAAAAAGAGGAATAGCGTAGGCTGAGTACTGACTAGTTTTATGCCTGAAATGGTTTGATGGCCGAGTAATGATATAGCCTCACTTGTCTCAAGACCCCTTCCAGAAGCAACTATTTTCCGGAAACACTTGACATTTCCCACGGTTATGGCTAAAATGTACCTTAGATTTTCAAATCGCAAAGGCGATGAAGGTGTTCAGTAGAGGTTTATTTTCCGCCAGAGAGAGGGAGTCACCGGCTGCAAGCTTCCTCAGGTTCAGATAGATCCTCGAAATTCCCACCGGAGCTGCGCGGGTGAAGCCGATACGGCGGGTAGCCTGCGACGCCTGCACGCGTTATGTGCATAAGAGTGTCTGTGTCCCCCGGGGCGCAGGAATCAGGGTGGTACCGCGAGAATGTTAATGTCCCGTCCCTTCTGTTGTGATACGGCAGAGGGGCGGGACTTTTTTTAATCCGACGATCCCCAAAACTCAAGTAGAAAAGGAGAAGCCATGAGAGAGCAGTTAGAGAAAATCAGAGAAGAAGCATTAAAACAGATTGAAGCTTCCGAGGCGCTGGAAAAGCTGAACGAGATCCGGGTGGCGTACCTGGGCAAGAAGGGTGAGCTGACGAACCTGCTTAAGAGCATGAAGAACGTTGCCCCGGAGGATCGCCCCAAGGTTGGTCAGATGGTGAACGAGGTGAGAGAGCAGCTGGAGGGACGCCTGGAGGAGGCGAAGGCCGCTCTGGCGAAGAAGGCCAGGGAGGAGCAGCTGAAGCGCGAGGTCATCGATGTGACCCTTCCGGCCCAGAAGAACCGCGTCGGCCACAGTCATCCCAACACCATCGCCCTGGAGGAGGTGGAGCGCATCTTCGTCGGAATGGGCTACGAGGTGGTGGAAGGCCCCGAGGTGGAGTACGACCGCTACAATTTCGAGAAACTGAATATTCCCAAGGGACATCCGGCCAGAGACGAGCAGGATACCTTCTATATTAACGACACCATCCTGCTGAGAAGCCAGACCTCCCCCGTGCAGGTGCGCACCATGGAGAAGGGCAAGCTTCCCATCCGCATGATCGCTCCGGGCCGAGTGTTCCGCTCCGACGAGGTGGACGCGACCCATTCTCCGTCCTTCCACCAGATCGAGGGCCTGGTGATCGACAAGAACATCACCTTCGCCGACTTAAAGGGCACCCTGGCCGAGTTCGCAAGGGAGCTGTTCGGGCCGGAGACCAAGGTGAAATTCCGCCCCCATCACTTCCCCTTCACGGAGCCCAGCGCCGAGGTGGACGTGACCTGCTTCAAGTGCGGCGGCAAGGGCTGCCGGTTCTGCAAGGGCTCCGGCTGGATTGAGATTTTGGGCTGCGGCATGGTGCACCCCCATGTGCTGGAAATGTGCGACATCGATCCCAATGAATACTCTGGATTTGCATTCGGCGTAGGATTAGAGCGCATCGCGCTGTTGAAGTATGAGATTGACGACATGCGTCTGCTCTATGAGAACGATGTGAGATTCTTAAAGCAGTTTTAACCCGTAACGGCGGGAGAAACGTTGGTCCCGCACTCACAACCAAACCAAGAAAAGGAGAATTCATTCATGAACACAGCATTATCCTGGATAAAAGCATACGTTCCTGACCTGGATGTCACCGCTCAGGAATACACGGACGCCATGACGCTCACCGGAACCAAGGTGGAGGGCTTTGAGTGTCTCGATAAGAACCTGGAGAAGATTGTCGTAGGACAGATCATCTCCATCGAAAAGCACCCCGACGCGGACAAGCTGATCATCTGCCAGGTGGACATCGGCGGGGAGGCCCCCATCCAGATCGTCACCGGAGCTCCCAACGTGAAGACCGGCGACAAGGTGCCGGTAGTCCTAGACGGCGGCCGGGTAGCGGGCGGCCACGACGGCGGTCCCCTTCCCGAGGAGGGAATTAAGATCAAGGCGGGCAAGCTCAGGGGCGTGGAGTCCAACGGCATGATGTGCTCCATCGAGGAGCTGGGCTCCAGCCGCGACATGTACCCGTCCGCACCGGAGAGCGGAATCTACATTCTGCCGGAGGATGCGAAGCTGGGCGCAGACGCCGTGGAGCTGCTGGGCCTGCGCGACGTGGTGTTCGAGTACGAGATCACCTCCAACCGCGTGGACTGCTACAGCGTGATCGGCATCGCAAGGGAGGCCGCGGCCACCTTCGGCAAGACCTTTAACCCGCCGGTTGTCACCCCCACCGGCAACAGCGAGGACATCCGCTCCTACTTAAACGTGCGGGTTGAGGACTCCAAGCTGTGCCCGCGCTACTGCGCCAGAATGGTCAAGAACATCAAGCTGGCCCCCTCACCGGAGTGGATGCAGCGCCGCCTGGCTGCCAGCGGAATCCGTCCCATCAACAACATCGTGGACATCACCAACTACGTGATGGAGGAGTACGGCCAGCCCATGCATGCCTTCGACTACGATCAGCTGGCAGGCCATGAGATCGTGGTGAAGTGCGCGAAGGACGGCGACGTGTTCCAGACCTTAGACGGCCAGGAGCGGAAGCTGGACCACACCGTGCTCATGATCAACGACGGCGAGAAGGAGGTCGGCATCGCCGGAATCATGGGCGGTGAGAACTCTAAGATCACCGACAGCGTGACCACCATGGTGTTCGAGTCCGCATGCTTCGACGGCACCAACATCCGCCTGTCCGCCAAGAAGGTGGGCCTGCGCACCGACGCCTCCGGCAAGTACGAGAAGGGCCTTGACCCCAACACCGCCGAGGAGGCCGTAAACCGCGCCTGCCAGCTGATCGAGGAGCTGGGCGCCGGCGAGGTTGTGGGCGGAATCATCGATATCTACCCGGAGAAGCGGGTGGAGGAGCGCATCCCCTTCGAGCCGGAGAAGATCAACCGCCTTCTGGGCACCGACATCGACGAGGAGACCATGCTCTCCTACTTTGAGAAGATCGACCTGGGCTATGACCGGGAGACGAGGGAAGTGATCGCACCCACCTGGCGTCAGGATCTGCACCGCATGGCGGACCTGGCCGAGGAGGTGGCGCGGTTCTACGGCTACGACAAGATCCCGACCACCCTGCCCTCCGGCGAGGCGACCACCGGCAAGCTGCCCTACGAGCAGCGCATCGAGGCGGTGGCACGGGAGACCGCTGAGTTCTGCGGCTTCTCACAGGGCATGACCTACTCCTTCGAGAGCCCGAAGGTGTTTGACAAGCTGCTGATCCCGGCGGACAGCAAGTACCGTCAGACTGTGGAGATCATGAACCCCCTGGGCGAGGACTTCAGCGTGATGCGCACCCTGCCCTTAAACGGAATGCTGAACTCCTTGGCGACCAACTACAACCGCCGCAACAAGGACGTGCGCCTGTACGAGATGGCCAACGTGTACCTTCCGAAGGCTCTGCCGCTGACTGAGCTCCCGGACGAGCGCATGCAGTTCACCCTGGGCATGTACGGCGACGGCGATTTCTTCACCATGAAGGGCGTGGTCGAGGAGTTCTTCGACCGGGTTGGCATGAACAAGAAGCCCCACTATGATCCGAACGGCGACCATCCGTTCCTGCACCCGGGCAGAAAGGCCGACATCGTGTACGACGGCGTGACCGTGGGCTACCTGGGCGAGATTCATCCGGATGTGGCGGACAACTACAAGATTGGCGACCGGGCGTACGTGGCGGTGATCGACATGCCGAACGTGATCCCCTTCACCACCTTCGACCGCAAGTACACGGGAATCGCCAAGTTCCCGGCTGTGACCCGCGACATCAGCATGGTGGTGCCGAAGGACGTGCTGGTTGGACAGATCGAGGATGTGATTGAGCAGCGGGGCGGCAAGGTGCTTGAGAGCTACCACCTGTTCGACATCTACGAGGGCGCCCAGGTGCTGGCCGGCCACAAGTCCGTGGCGTACTCCATCACCTTCCGCGCCAAGGACCACACCCTGGAGGAGAAGGAAGTCACCCAGGTGATGAACAAGATCTTAAACGGCCTCGGCAATCTGGGAATTGAGCTGAGAGCGTAATTTATAAGGATATGTGACGGCGGAGCGCCGCCCGGGCAGCAGATGGGCCCGGGCGGCGCTCTGGCTTTGTGCGTGGAAAACCGTGCGCTGTGCGGCGAGCCCTCTTTTGGCCTTATCTGATTCTAAATAAAACTTATAGAAATCTAAAAACGATTAATTTTACAAATAAAACTTTCCGCCGTATAATAAAGCCATAATGAAGATACCGGGAGGAACAACCATGAGTACGCCGTTGTATGTAAAAATTAAAGAGCAGGACAATGTGGCAATCGCGGTGAAGGAGATCAAGGCCGGGACCCAGGTGATGGAGGGAATCGTCGCCCGCCAGGACATCCCTCAGGCCCACAAGATCGCGCTCTGCGACATCCCCCAGGGCGGGGCGGTGATCCGCTACGGGGTGGTGCTCGGCTACGCCCTGGCCCCCATTGCCCAGGGCGACTGGATCAATGAGCACATGCTGGAGCTGCCGACGCCGCCGGATCTGGACTCCATGCGGTTTTCCACCAACCTGGTGACGGACCTTCCCGAGCCGCCCGTCGCCACCTGGGAGGGCTATGAGAACCCGGGCGGCGGCCCCGCGGGGACCCGAAACATCCTGGGAATCAGCACCACCGTGCAGTGCGTCACAGGGGTGTTAAATGTGGCGGTGGAGCGCATGAGGCGGGAGCTGCTTCCAAAATATCCCAACGTGGACGACATTGTGCCCATCAACCATGCCTACGGCTGCGGCGTGGCCATCAACGCGCCGGAGGCCAAGGTGCCCATCCGCGCCCTGCGAAATCTCTCCAAGCACCCCAACTTCGGCGGCCAGCTGATGGTGGTGGGCCTGGGCTGTGAGAAGTTCACGGTGGAGATGCTCTGCGACGAGGCGGACATCACACCGGAGAACGTGATCATCCTCCAGGAAAAGAAGGGCTTCGACGACATGGTGGAGTCCCTGATGGAGATGGCGGACAAAAAGCTTGCAATCTTAAATCAGCGCAGACGGAAGGAGCTGCCCCTGTCTGACCTCTTAATCGGTATGCAGTGCGGCGGCAGCGACGCCTTCTCCGGCGTCACGGCCAACCCTGCCGCGGGCTACGCAGCGGACATGCTGGTGAAGGGCGGAGCCACGGTGCTGTTCTCCGAGGTGACGGAGGTCCGGGACGGCGTCTATCTGCTGGCGGAGCGCTGCGTGAACGAGGAGGTCGGAAGGAAGCTGGCCGCGGAGATGCGCTGGTACGACAACTACCTAAAGGAGGGCGAGGTGGACCGAAGCGCCAACCCCACGCCCGGCAACAAAAAGGGCGGCCTCGCCAACATTGTGGAGAAGGCCATGGGCTCCATCGCCAAGTCCGGCACATCCCCCATCGTGGAGGTGCTCTCCCCGGCGGAGAAGCCCACCAAGAAGGGCTTAATCTACGCGGCCACTCCGGCCAGCGACATCGTCTGCGGCCCCTGCCAGCTGGCCTCGGGAATCGGGCTTCAGGTGTTCATGACCGGCAGAGGCACGCCCTACGGCCTGGCCATCGCGCCGGTGGTCAAGGTCTGCTCCCGCAACGAGATGAAGGCCCAGTGGATGGATTTAATCGACGTGAACGCGGGCCCCATCGCCACCGGGGAGGCCACCATCGAGGAGATCGGCACCCAGCTGTTTTGCGAGATCATCGACGTGGCCAGCGGCAGGAAGCAGAGCTTCGCAGAGCGCTACAAGCTGCACAACGACCTGTGCATCTTCAACCCTGCGCCCATCACCTGATTTCTGGAAAATAATAGGACGAGCAATCGCACATCACAGAGCAATATCAGGCGGCAGCCGGAATTATGTAGAAAATTCCGGCTGCCGCCTCTTTTCCTATTCCCGGATACCCTGAATTGTGGTATACTTTTACTACATAATTATAGAAGGGAGGCCGCCGCAGCGAAAGCGGGGCCTTGGAGGTCGGAATATGGGGACAGGGGGAATCTTTGCGATGCTCAATGACGAGACAGACGCCGGGATGGGCGGGGTGAATCAGCAGATTGTCCGGTATGTGTTCCGGGCACTCTACGAGGCCGATGACCTGGATGAGGCGGTGAACCGGATCCTGGAGATCGTGGGCACTCAGTTTGATGTGAGCCGGGTTTACATTTTTGAGAATCAACCGGACGGGTCGCGCACGGACAATACCTATGAGTGGTGCAACCGTGGGGTGGAGCCGGAGATCGAAAACCTCAAGGATCTCTGCTGCGAGAAGGGCGCGCCGGGCAATGTGGGGGAGTTTGACCGGGACGGGGTGTTCTTCTGCCCGGACACAGAGCAGCTGGCGGAGCCGCACCGGAGCTTTTTGCGGAAGCAGAAAATCCGGTCCATGATCCAGTGCGCCATCCGCAACAATGGCTGCATCACCGGCTTTGTGGGCTTTGACGAGTGCCGGAAAAACCGCAGCTGGACGGAGGAGCAGATTCAGACCCTGTCCTTCATCTCCCGGCTTTTGGGTGTATTTCTCCTGAAAAATCGGGCTGAAAAGCAGATGGAGAGTCAGCTTACAGGCCTCGAGGAGGTGCTCGACGAGCTGCCCGGGTGGGTCTATGTGATCGACGCGGCGACCTGCCAGCTGTACTATTTAAATCAGAAGACCAGGGAGACGGTGCCGTCCGGCCGGATCGGAACGTACTGCTACCGGGAGTTCATGGGCTTTGACCGCCAGTGCCGCGCCTGCCCGGCTAAGGAGGCGGTGAGGACCGGGCGGATGGCGGGGAGGGAGATTTACAACGGTTACTTAAACGTGTGGTCCAGCGCCAGCGGAATCCCCATTGTCTGGAAGGGAAGGCCGGCGGTGCTGATGTTTTTGCAGGACATCACCAAGTACAAGCGGGCCGCGGCCTACACCGCCATGGACTCGGAGGGGCCGGTCAACGGGTGGGAGAGCTGCAGCACACAGCCGCCGGAGGAGCCGGACGGCCAAGTCCCGGCTCCGGCGGCCCAGGACGATTCTGTGGCGATCTACAGCACCCGAGGGGAGGTCGGCGGGAGGCTTTTGCAGTGCTGCTTCAGCCCGGGGGACAGGACGGTCACCGCGGCGGCGCTAGAGATCTTTGAGAACGGTCCCTCCTTCGCCGAGTCGGTCCAGACGCTGCTGGGATTTTTGGGGAGGCGCTATGGGCTCAGCCGCGCGTCCCTCTTTATGAACGACGCCAGGTACGGCGGAAAGGACAAGATCTACCAGTGGGTGGACAGCCGGATGGCCGCGCCCATCGAGCTGTCCGACAGCTTCCGGAAGGAGGAGTTTTTCCTGTGCCATGGGCTGTACGACAAGCGTGGGATTGCGGTTTTGAGCCGGGACTGCCACGAGGAGTACCCGGAGCGCTTAAAACGGCTTCTTGAGGCCAGCAGGGCCCGCTCGGCTCTGTTCGCCGGGGTTTACATCGAGGGGCGGTATGCGGGGCAGTTAGAACTGGTGGACTGCCTGCGGGCGCGCCGGTGGGAGCCCGCGGCCGGCGAGCTGCCCGAGATTGTGAGCCTGATCGCCTCGGAGGCCAAGGCGGTTTTGGAGCTGGACAACGCCAAGCGCAGGGCAGAATACTACCGGAATGTGGATTTACTTACCGGGCTTTTCACCTACGACAAGTTCAAGCGGGAGGCGCAGAAGGCCCTGGAGCAGGGCGGCCGGAAGCGGGTTTTGGTGGCCAGCGACATCAAGGGCTTTAAGTACATCAACAACGCCATCGGGTACACCCAGGGGGACAATGTGCTGCGGATGATGGCGGACATGATGGTGCAGACCAGCGGCGCGGGCGTGATCAACGCCAGGGTCAACGGGGACGTGTTTGTGACGCTGGGGGTGTACGAGGACCAGGAGCAGTTTCTGGAGGACATCGAGCGGAGTAACGACGATTTTGCCCACCTCCTAAACCAGATCTACGACGGGGTGAACCTGATGATTCGCTCCGGCGTGTACTTTATCGAGCCGGACTGCCGGGAGATCGGCCTGGCGGTGGACCGGGCGAACCTGGCGAGAAATTCGGTGGACTACATCTTAAAATCCACGGTGGTGGTCTACAAGAAGGCGCCGTTCTCAAAGAAGCTGCGGGAGAACGAGATGATCAACCGGATGGAGTACGCCCTGGAGCACGGCGAGTTCCAGGTCTATTTTCAGCCAAAGATCCGCCTTGCGGACGGGAGCGTGGCGGGCGCGGAGGCGCTGATCCGCTGGATTTGGAAGGACGGCCAGGTGGTGCCGCCCGGCGAGTTTATCCCGTTATTTGAGAAGAACGGCTTTATCACTCAGGTGGACCTATACGTGCTGGAGGAGGTCTGTAAGTGGCTGGGGAGGCGCGCGGCGGCGGGGCTGCCGCAGCTTCCTGTGTCCGTAAACCTCTCGGGCGTGGACGTGCACAGCGAGGACATCGCCGCGCGGATCGTGCGCATGGTGGAGGAGCAGGGGATCCGGACCGGGCTTCTGGAGTTTGAGCTGACGGAGACCTCCTTCATGAGCGATTCCAAGCGGGCCATCCAGGTGGTGCACAGCCTGCGCGGGAAGGGGTTCACCACGTCCATCGACGATTTCGGCTCCGGCTTCTCCATCATGAACATGATGACCGAGATTCCCGCGGACGTGATCAAGCTGGACTGCGCCTTTGTGCAGAACTGCGGAAAGACGGCGCGGGGGCATGAGTTTTTGGGGCAGCTGGTGCAGATGATCCAGAAGATGGGCTTTGTGGCTCTCTGTGAGGGCATAGAGACGCAGGAGAACCTGGATATGGTGACGGCCATGGGCTGTGACCTGGGCCAGGGGTACTATTTCTCGCAGCCGCTCCCGGCGGACGAGTTTGAAAGGTGGCTTCAAAAGGCGCAGTTCCCTCCGATGAAAAAGTGTGATATGATAGAGGCAGATGACATGAAACAGGAGGGATGAGGACGATGAGAAACAGAATGATTCCGGCAGCGGCAGCGGCGGGGCTGCTGGCTCTTTTACTGGCATTTCCCGCCTGGGCCAAGGAGGAGGAGCGGGAGCCGGTGGGCGAGATTTCCCTGACCTTTGACTCAGACATCGAGGCCGGTGAGGGCTGCGATGTGGAGGTGACGGTGGATTCAGGCAGCTGCAGCGTGTCCGGGGTGGACGTCCTGAACGACAGCGGGTACTGGGCCGGCGGCGACAAGCCCAAGGTGCGCGTGGAGCTGAGCGCGGACCGGGACTGCTACTTTGACAAGAGCGGGAAGAGCGCGTTTGTGCTGAGCGGTGCCGGGGCCAAGTACTCCGGATCCCACAGGGAGAACGACAAGGAGACCATGATTCTGACCGTGACCCTCGGGAAGCTGGAGGACGGGGATTTGAGCCTTGGCAGCCTTCGCTGGGACGAGGACAACGCCATCGCCCACTGGGATGAGAACCCGGAGGCCGTCAAGTACAAGGTGCGGCTGTGCCGCGGCGGGGACGGAATCGGGGCTACCTACACCACCCACGAGACCAGCTTCGACTTTTCGGACAAGCTGGACCGGACCGGAGCCTACTCCTTCAAGGTGCGGGTGATCGACCGGCGGGACAACGGCGGGGACTGGGAGGAATCCGCCCAGATGGATGTGGACGCGGCGGACGTGGAGCGGTTCGTGGGAGGCTGGCGCCAGGACGAAAAGGGCTGGTGGTTTGAGAACGCGGACAATACCTACCCGGCAAACTGCTGGAAGAAGGTCGGCCAGTTCTGGTATTTCTTCGGCCAGGACGGCTACATGAGAACCGGCTGGATCGACTGGGAGGGAAAGAAATACTACTGCGATCCCCAGAGCGGCGCCATGTGGACCGACCGGGTGACGCCGGACGGGGCGAAGGTGGGAGCGGACGGGGCGAAGGTGAGCTGAGGCGCCTGCTGCGCCGCCCGCCCCGGGAATAATTTACTAAAAAATGGCTATCCTTATATCAGTGCAATGAATTGATATGAGGAGGTCATTTTTTATGTCATACGAGCTGGAAATTGAAGGCGTTGAGGGGCGGGAAATTCTGGATTCCCGCGGAAATCCCACCGTGGAGGTGGAGGTAAGGCTGTCGGGCGGCGCCACCGGGCGGGCCGCGGTGCCCTCCGGGGCGTCCACCGGCAAGTTCGAGGCGGTGGAGCTGAGGGACGGAGGCCCCCGCTACATGGGCCAGGGCGTGAGGCAGGCGGTGGAGAATGTGAACACGGCGCTGGCCGAGGCGGTGATCTTTGAGAGCGCCTTAAATCAGCGCCACATCGACCGCCTGCTGCGTGAGGCGGACGGCACGGAGAACAAGGCAAACCTGGGGGCCAACGCCATCCTCGGCGTGTCCATGGCCGTGGCCCGGGCGGCCGCAAACGCCCTCAACATGCCGCTTTACCGCTACCTGGGCGGAATTAACGCCTGCAAGCTGCCGGTGCCCATGATGAACATCTTAAACGGCGGAAAGCACGCGGACAACACGGTGGATTTACAGGAGTTCATGATCATGCCCGTTGGGGCCAGCTGCTTCTCCGAGGGACTCAGAATGTGTTCGGAGATCTACCACACCCTAAAGAAGCTGCTGCGGGACAACGGCTACAGCACCGGCGTGGGCGACGAGGGCGGCTTTGCGCCGGACTTTAAGGACGCGGCGGAGGTGCTGGCCTACATGGTGAAGTCGGTGGAGATGGCCGGGTTTAAGCCGGGCGACGAGGTGCGGATCGCCATAGACGCCGCCTCCAGCGAGCTCTACGACGAGAAAACCCACCTGTACCAGTTCCCGGGCGAGAGCAAGATGGTGGGCCACCAGGTGAGCCGCAGCTCCGAGGAGCTGGTGGACTACTATGAGGAGCTGATCCACCGCTTCCCCATCTGCTCCATCGAGGACGGACTCCACGAGGAGGACTGGGACGGCTGGCAGAAGCTGACCAGAGTCCTGGGCAGCCAGGTGCAGCTGGTGGGCGACGATCTGTTTGTGACCAACACCAAGCGGCTGAAAAAGGGCATCGAGCTGGAGGCCGGAAACGCCATCCTGGTGAAGGTGAACCAGATCGGCACCCTGACCGAGAGCTTTGAGGCCATCGAGATGGCAAAGCGCGCGGGCTTCGGCACCATCATCTCCCACCGCTCCGGCGAGACGGAGGATTCCATCATCGCGGACATCGCGGTGGCCGTCAACGCGGGGCAGATTAAGACCGGCGCACCCTGCCGCAGCGACCGGGTGGCCAAGTACAACCAGCTGCTTCGGATCGAACAGAATCTGTAAAATTTTTTTACAAAAGCTCCCGGCCTCCCGGGAGCTTTTTGCCCCGCGAAACCTTGACAAAAGTAAAATACATAGTATGATAAAAGAGACGCGGGGCTGCCCGCAAATCAAGGGGAAAACAGATAAGGAGTAATGTACATGAGCGAACTGCTGTTTATGGAACCGGTGTTTAAGGAAGCAATCTGGGGCGGAAGCCGCCTGCACGAGGTGTACGGCTACGAGATTCCAAGCGATCACACGGGAGAGTGCTGGGCCATCAGCGCCCACAAGAGCGGGGACGGCACGATCGCCTCCGGGACCTACAAGGGAAAGACCCTAAGCTGGCTCTGGGACAACCACCGGGAGCTGTTCGGGGAGAAGGCCACAGGCGACGTGTTCCCGCTGCTGGTCAAGATCATCGACGCCAAGGCTGACTTGAGTATCCAGGTGCACCCGGACGACACCTACGCCGCGGCCCACGAGAACGGCTCCCTGGGCAAGATGGAGTGCTGGTATATCTTGGACTGCGACGAGGACGCGACCATTGTCATCGGCCACAACGCCAAGGACCACGACGACCTGGTCCGCATGATCGAGGAGAAGCGCTGGGGAGAGCTGATCCGCCAGATTCCCATCAAGAAAGGGGATTTCTTCCAGATCAATCCCGGCTGTGTCCATGCGATCAAGGGCGGAACCCTGATTCTGGAGACGCAGCAGAGCAGCGATATCACATACCGGGTCTACGACTACGACCGTCTGTCCGACGGCAAGCCCCGCCCGCTGCACGTGAAGCAGAGCATCGACGTGATCGAAGCGCCGTTTCTGCCGGACGCCGGGGAAGCGCCGCAGATCCTGGTGGACAACGGGCACGTGAAAAAGACCCATCTGGTGACCTGCCCCAGATACACGGTGGAGAAGCTTGACGTGGCGGACGCGTGGGAGGAGACCTTCCCGGACGGCTTTGTCAATGTGAGCGTGCTGGAGGGCGAGGGGAGCTTAAACGGAACCGCCATCCGCAAGGGACAGCACCTGATCGTCCCCGCGGGCTACGGCCCCTGCCGCTTTGAGGGCAATTTATCCCTCATCTGCTCGTGGGCAGAGTGATGGAAACGCCTGCAATCCCATGAAATAAACGGAAAAACGGGTTGTAATCCAGGACAAAGTATGGTATATTATTTATGTTTATGACCATAGAATATGAAAGAGGTGTATCAAAGTGGCTGTTGCGGAGATAATTTTATCAGTGATATATGTCATTCTCGGTGTTGCGATATCTGCAGTAATTCTGATGCAGGAAGGCAAGTCCCAGGGACTTGGCGCGTTAGGCGGTATTGCCGACAGCTATTGGGGCAAGAACAAGGGCCGTTCCATGGAAGGCGCTCTGGAGAAGTTTACCAAGTACGGAGCCATCGTGTTCATGGTGATCACGATCCTGATGAACCTGATCTTAAAGTCCCAGGGAATGTAAATCAGAACAGAAGTGAAAGCGATAAGACACCCTTTTGTGCATAGACATAAGGGTGTTTTGTTTTTCTGCGGAGGAAGGCGCGGCGGACGGTTTTGCGGCCGCCTCGCGGGCCGGGAGGTCAGGAAAGAGGTATATATGGAAGAAGAGCTGTTTAAACAGCGGGAGAAGGTCCTGCTCGATTTGATCAACGACAAGGCCTACGTGCCCATGAAGGCGAAGGAGATCGCCATGCTGTTAAACGTCCCCAAAGCCCAGCGGGACGAGTTGAACCAGGTGTTGGACCATCTGGTCTCAGAGGGAAAGATTGGATTGTCAAAAAAAGGAAAATACGGGAAGCTGGAATCCTTCTCCGTGAACGGAATGTTCACCGGACACCCCAAGGGCTTCGGCTTTGTGACCGTGGAGGGCCGGGACCAGGACGTGTTTATCCCGGAGGATAAGACCGGACAGGCCCTAAACGGCGACCGGGTGCAGATCGTGGTGGAGGGCGAGGGCCGGGACGGCCGCCGGGCCGAGGGCGCGGTGATTAAGGTTCTGGAGCACGCCAACCGGGAAGTGATCGGCTACTACCAGAAGAACAAGCGGTTCGGCTTTGTGATCCCGGACAACCAGAAGATCGCGGCGGACGTGTTCATCCCGGAGGGGAAGGACATGGGGGCTGTGACCGGCCACAAGGTGGTGGCACATGTGACGGACTTCGGAGGAAACGGCAAGAAGCCTGAGGGCGAGATCGTGGAGATCTTGGGCCATGTGAACGATCCGGGGACGGATATCCTGTCCATCGTCCGGGCCTACGGTCTGCCGGAGGAGTTCCCGGACTCGGTGATGGAGCAGGTGGCCCTGGCGCCGGACTCGGTGTACGTGCCGGAGGAGCCGAAAGCCCGGGCCTACGGGGCGCAGTATCGCCTGGACGATCTGGCGGGCCACGAGGAGTGGGGCGGAGACCTGGCCGGGCGGTTGGACCTGCGCTCCCTGCCCACGGTGACCATCGACGGGGAGGACGCCAAGGACTTAGACGACGCGGTGACCATCTGCCGCCGGGCGGACGGGACCTGGATTCTGGGCGTCCACATCGCGGACGTGAGCCACTATGTGCCCGAGGGCACGGAGCTCGACGAGGAGGCGCTTAAACGGGGCACCAGCGTCTACCTGGTGGACCGTGTGATCCCCATGCTGCCCCACAAGCTGAGCAACGGGATCTGCTCCTTAAACGCGGGCACGGACCGCCTGGCGCTCAGCTGCATCATGGAGGTGGACCAGAAGGGCAATGTGACGGACCACCGCATCGCAGAGACCCTGATTGCGGTGGACCGCCGGATGACCTACACGGCGGTGAACGCCATCGTCTCGGACCGGGACGAGGTAGTGATGGAGGAGTACCGGGAGTTTGTGTCCATGTTCGACGACATGCGCGACCTGTCTGGAATTCTCAGGGAAAAGCGGCGGACCCGCGGGGCCATCGATTTCGAATTCCCGGAGAGCAAGATTGTGCTGGACCCGCAGGGAAGGCCGTTAGACATTAAGCCCTACGAGCGCAACACGGCCACCAAGATCATCGAGGACTTCATGCTCCTAGCCAACGAGACGGTGGCGGAGGACTACTACTGGCAGGGGCTGCCGTTTTTGTACCGCAGCCACGACAAGCCGGACCCGGAGAAGATGAAGCAGCTGGCCACTTTCATCAACAATTTCGGCTACCACGTGCGGCTGCAGCAGGGGGAGATTCATCCCAAGGAGCTGCAGAAGCTCTTGGACCGCATCGAGGGGAGCCCGGAGGAGGCGCTTCTGGCAAGGCTGACCCTGCGCTCCATGAAGCAGGCCAAGTACACCACCGAGTGCATGGGCCATTTCGGCCTGGCGACCAACTATTACACCCACTTTACCTCGCCCATCCGGCGCTACCCGGACCTCCAGATCCACCGGATCATCAAGGAGAGCCTAAAGGGCGGCCTTGGCGGGAAACGGGAAGATCACTACGGGCAGATTCTGCCCGGTGTGGCGGTGCAGACCTCAGCGCTGGAGCGGCGGGCAGACGAGGCGGAGCGGGAGACCGATAAGCTGAAGAAATGCGAGTATATGGCAAAATTTGTTGGTCAGAGCTTCGACGGCGTGATCTCCGGCGTCACAAACTGGGGACTCTACGTGGAGCTTCCCAACACCGTGGAGGGCCTGGTGCGCATCGGGGAGCTGCGGGACGACTATTATATTTTCGACGAGCGGAGCTATCAGCTGACCGGCGAGATGACGAAACGGACCTACAAGCTGGGGCAGCCCATCCGGATCCTGGTGGCAGGGGCGGATAAGCTGACCAGAACGGTGGATTTCGTCCTGGACACGGACAGCGGGAAGCGGGAGCGCTCGGACCGATAGGAGGAACCTGACAATGGGGAAGGAAAGTATCAAGCTGGTGGCCAACAACAAGAAGGCCTACCATGACTATTTTATCGACGACAAGTACGAGACGGGAATCGAGCTGTTCGGCACGGAGGTGAAATCCATCCGCATGGGCAAGTGCAGCGTCAAGGAGGCCTTCGTGAAGATCGACAAGGGCGAGG
Organism: uncultured Clostridium sp.; assembly: GCA_900555045.1. GTDB lineage: Bacteria > Bacillota > Clostridia > Lachnospirales > Lachnospiraceae > Enterocloster. The sequence goes on from USJW01000102.1 coordinate 16,520, forward strand.
TGTTTATCTACGGCATGCACATCAGCCCCTACGAGAAGGGAAACATCTTCAACAAGGACCCGCTGCGGGTGCGCAAGCTTCTGATGCACCGAAGCGAGATCATGAAGCTAAACGGAAAGATCACCCAGAAGGGCTACACCCTAGTGCCGCTGCAGGTCTATTTTAAGGGCAGCCTGGTGAAGGTGGAGATCGGCCTGGCGCGGGGCAAAAAGCTCTACGACAAGCGGGCGGATCTGGCCAAGAAGGACCAGCGCAGAGAGCTGGAGAAGGACTTCAAGGTGAAGAATCTGTACTAAAACAGAATGATTGATGAAAAGCCCGTTGTCTCCGGGCGGGGGATCCCTCGTCCAGAGATTAACGGGCTTGTTAATTGTTAAACTTGCACAAATGACATTGACTTGTATATGCATTTTTAGTATGCTTTATATAAGAAGGAGGATGATCATATGGCAAAAAACAAGGATCTGCCATTGCTGCTTTTGGACAACAGCAGTATGATGACCGCGATCAACCAGGGCGAGTTTAAGTGCACGAACCTAAGCTTCGAGGAGGCCCGCGCGATTTTGGAGATGTACGAGGACGACGAAGTGATCTGCGGCTTCACCAACCCCGCCATCGAATCCATCATCTTCGAGCACCTGGGAATCGCCTGCAAGCACTACCGTTACCAGAGCATCCGCAATATCCGTCCCAACCAGGACGCCATCGCGTTCAAGCTCTATGTAACGCCGTCGGAGACACAGCCGATTATCGAAGTCGAAGGAGTGGAGGCAAAGAAGATTCAGAATGTGTATGTCTATTGTCAATTCATCGGCAGAAAGCCGGAACCGTAACAAAACAGAGAACGCCAAGGAGTAATCCCCCGGACGCGAGAGAACGTAAAACGTCGCGCCGGGGGATTTTTTCTTTATTGATTTTTAGGGAGGTCCTCCAGAATCTTCTCCATCTGGGAGATTTCCTGCTCCTGCTGTTCGATGATGGCCTCGGCCAGCTGCTTGACCTCCTTCTGGTCCGTGTAGTCCAGCACGGAGCGGGACATGTCCACAGCCATCTGATGGTGCATGATCATGCCCTCGGCGAAGGCCTCGTCCACCGTGGCGGGGGAGGACTGTGTCACGTGCTGCCCGTGGGAGCCGCCCTCAAACATCTTCTCGTACTCTACGCGGTAGGCCCTGGCCTGCTCTGCATTGCCGTCCTTCTCATCCTTCAGCCGGTCCGCCAGCTGGCGCATCTGATCGATCTCCTGGGTCTGGGCCTCGATGATCTCCTCGGCCAGCTGCTTGAGCTCGCGGTTCTCGCCGCCGTACTTTAAGTAGCTCTGGGCCATCTCGATGGCCGCCTGGTGGTGGGGGATCATCCCGGTGAGAAAGTCCACGGCTGCGCTGCCGGACTCCGGGATCTCCTTCATGTCGGTGTCCATGCGGCTCATCTGCTTCTCCTGGTCCTTCAGGTAGTCGGAAAGGCCCTGGCTGCCGTTCGCGCCCGCGCTGTGGCTGCCGTGGTCCGCGGCGCCCGATGTGCCGGAGGACTCTGCCGCTGCCCCGGAGGGATCTGCGCTCCCGGACGCGCCCATGCCGCCCTCCTGGGCGCTTCCGGAGCCGCTCTCAGAGCTACTTCCCGCCCCGTTCCCGGCGTTTCCCTGGCTGTTTCCGCTGGAGCTCCCGGCGGAGAACATGATCCAGATTAAGATCAGTGCGAGGACCACGATGGCGCCGATTGCCCAGTATCTCGAGTTTTTGTTCATCATACATTTCCCTTCTTTTCCATAGAATTGTTTTTACAGGGATAGTATTGGGAGAACCTGACAGTTTCATACATGAAAGAGAAGCGGATCCGGGTGGCAGCCGCGAAAGTGCCGCCCCGCAGAGTTGCCCCTTGGCCGCCCTGCAGAGCTGTCCCGGCGGCCAAGGGCGCCAATTGCGCAACAAAAAAACAACCGGTAAACACCGATTGCTTTCTGTTATGACCTGACCGGGAATCGAACCCGGGTTTACGCCGTGAGAGGGCGTCGTCTTAGCCGCTTGACCATCAGGCCATTCTTGTCTGCTGCTCATCACCGGCAGCTCGTCTATAATAGCATAACTCCAAGAGTTTGTCCAGTAT
>USJW01000103.1 GCA_900555045.1 uncultured Clostridium sp.
ATAATGGTCCAAAAGGATGGTAAGAGGTATGCCTTTTTCATAAATCATTTGACACTACCATAAATTTGTCTCTTTGTTTTATGTGAATACTTATAAATATTCTAAAATAATTATATATTAGAACGGTGGAATTATCAATATCTAATAATTGTGATTACTGGGTTTGATTTGTGCGCGATTTGCAGAATTTAAAGAAACATTCCCGCGCCCGCTGCGTTTTTCCGCCTTAACAGCATTCTAGCGCCCCGCACTATTGCCACAGGGCCGCCCCTTGTGTTAAGCTATTTACGTTATATAACACTAACCGGAGCCGTCTCAAGCTCCACCGCTTCTTATATCTTGTAAGACGCACCGAGATCTGATCGACCAATTTTCCAGATTTGAATCACCAACAGTCCCTCCGACGGCAAGAAACGGCCCATCGTTCGGACGCGGACTGTAAAAACTGTGCAAGGAGGGAACTATTTGAACAAAAAACTAAAAGAAAAAATCGCGGAGTCCTTATCCTGCGTGCTGCCGGTGACCTGCATCGTGCTGCTCCTATGCATCACCGTCACCCCCATGCCCTTGGGCCCGCTCATGCTGTTTCTGTCCGGCGCCGCCTTTCTGATCGTGGGCATGGGCTTCTTCACCCTGGGGGCGGACATGGCCATGATGCCCATCGGCGAGCGGGTGGGCGCCCGGCTCACCGCCTCGGGGCATCTGCCGAGAATCGCCCTGGCCTGCTTTCTGATCGGCGCCGTGATCACCATGGCGGAGCCGGACTTAAAGGTGCTGGCCCACCAGACCCCCGCGGTGCCGGACCTAATCCTGATGGCCGCGGTGGCGGCGGGCGTGGGCGTCTTTCTGGCCCTGGCCTTTCTCCGCAGCCTGTTCGGCTGGAGCCTGTCAAAGATCCTGATGGCCTTCTACGGCCTCCTGTTCTGCCTGACCGTCTTCGTGCCGAAGGACTTTCTGGCCGTGGCCTTCGACTCCGGCGGCGTGACCACCGGGCCCATCACCGTCCCCTTTATCATGGCCCTGGGCGTGGGCCTCTCCTCCGTGGGGCGCACGGACGCCGGGGAGAGCGACAGCTTCGGCCTGGTGGCGCTCTGCTCCGTGGGGCCCGTGCTGGCCGTCATGCTGCTTGGCATGGTCTTTCAGTCCTCCTCGGGCAGCTACACCCCGTTCACCATCCCGGTGATCAACAACTCCCAGGACCTGTGGCTGGCCTTCCAGCGCCAGTTTCCGGAGTACGCCCTGGAGGTGTTCCTCGCCCTCTTTCCCATCCTGCTGTTCTTCGCGGTGTTCCAGCTTTTTTTTCTGAAGCTTCGCAGGCGGCAGGTGGTGAAAATCCTGGTGGGGCTCTTCTACTCCTACGTCGGGCTGACCCTGTTTCTCACGGGCGTCAACGTGGGCTTCATGCCGGCCGGCAACTACTTAGGCCAGGAGCTGGCCTCCCTGCCCTACCGCTGGGTGATGGTCCCGATCGCCATGGTCATCGGCTTCTATATCGTCAGGGCTGAGCCCGCGGTGCAGGTGCTAAACCACCAGGTGGAGGAGATGACCGGAGGCAGCATCTCGGCCGGGACCATGATGATTGCCCTGTCACTTGGCATGGCCGTGTCCCTGGGACTCTCGATCCTCCGGGTGCTCACCGGCCTGCCGCTCTTATGCCTGCTGGCGCCCGGCTACGCGCTGGCCCTGGGGCTCTCCTTTGTGGTGCCGCCCATTTTCACCTCCATCGCCTTTGACTCCGGCGGCGTGGCCTCGGGCCCCATGACGGCCACCTTCCTGCTGCCCTTCGCCATGGGCGCCTGCGAGGCCGTGGGCGGGAACATGCTGACGGACGCCTTCGGCATCGTGGCCATGGTGGCCATGACGCCCCTCATCATCATCCAGCTCCTGGGGCTGCTGTTTCAAATCAACGCCAAAAAGTCAAAAAATGCGGTCCCCGCACTCGTTCCCGGAGGGGACCTGGAATTTATCGAACTGAAGGAGGAGGAATCGCCATGAATACCCACAACGTCAAATGGATCACCGCTATCGTGGACCGGGGCCGGGGCGAGGCCGCCGCTTCCGTGTTCCGCAGCCTGGGCCACAGCCCGCTCTTAATCCTGCGAGGGCGAGGCACCGCCAGCTCTGCGTTTGTGGACTGCCTGGGGCTCGACGAACCGGAAAAGGACCTAGTCATCGGCCTGACCGGCGAGAACCTGGCCGGCGAGCTTCTTGAGGCCCTGGGGGCCAGCCTGGGCTTCTCGCGCCCCGGCCAGGGCATCGCCTTCACCGCCCCGTTTACCGGGATCAGCCTGGCCGTATCCCGGCTGCTGGCGTCCCCGTCCCAAACTCAACCGTCAAAGGAGGAATTACCCATGTCTGAACCCATCCAATATGAGCTGATCGCTTCCGTCATCGCCGCCGATTTAAACGCCGTGGTCATGGACGCCGCCAAGCGCGCCGGCTGCCGGGGCGGCACGCTGATCAAAGCCAGGGAGGCTGGCGTGGCCAACGCTAAGAAGCTGTTCGGCATGACCGTGGCCCGGGAGGCGGAGATCCTGCTGATCCTGGTGCCCGCCTGCCACAAGCTGCCGGTTTTGTCCGCCATCTGCGACACCGTGCTAAAGGAGACCGGCGAGCACGCCGTGGCCTGCTCCATACCCGTGGACGCGGTGGTGGGGCTTGCTGGGCCGGACGCTTTAACGGGACAGTAGACGGCCTGGCTGGCACCGCGCAAAGAGAAAGGCTCTCCGGTTCGGGGATCCCTTTTTCATTTCTCAGTCGTCGAGCCTGCGGATAATCTCATCCACATACTCCCTGGTGGTGGCGGTTCCGCCGATGTCCGGAGTGTCGAACTTTCCTTCCTCCAGCACCGTATCCACGCTCTTTCTGATCTTCGCCGCGCACTCCATCTGTCCTAAGTACTCCAACATCATGCAGGCGGACCACAGAAGGGCCGTGGGATTTGCAATTCCCTTGCCCGCGATGTCCGGAGCGCTGCCGTGCACTGCCTCGAACATGGCGTACTCCTCGCCCAAGTTGCTGGAGGGGAGAAGACCCAGGCCGCCGATGAGACCGCTGGCCAGGTCCGAGAGCATATCCCCGTAGAGGTTGGGCATCACCATCACGTCGAACTGCCGGGGACGCATCACCATCTGCATGCAGGCGTTGTCCACAATCTTGTCCTCCGCCTGGATGTCCGGGTAACCGGCGCTGATGTCGTAGAAGATGTCCCGGAACAGGCCGTCGGAGAGCTTCAGGATGTTGGCCTTGTGGACGCAGGTGACCTTCTTTCTGCCGTGGGCCCTGGCGTACTCGAAGGCGTCGCGGATGATCCGCTCGCTGGCTCTGCGGGTGATGATCTTGGTGGCGTGAACCGTGTTCTCGTCGATCATTTCCTCCACGCCCACGTAGAGGTCCTCCGTGTTCTCCCGGAAAATCACAATGTCCACGTCCTCAAAGGGCGTCTTGATGGCGTGGTTGCTCTTGGCCGGCCGGATGTTGGCGTACAGGTCATACTTTTTGCGCAGGGCCACGTTTAAGGAGCGGAAGCCCTTGCCTAAAGGCGTGGTGATGGGGGACTTGAGGAACACCTTGTTGCGCTCCACCGAGTCGAAGGCCGCCTGGGGAATTAACGCCCCGTGGGCCTCGTACTCCGCCGCCCCCACGTTAAAAATCTCATATTCCAGCTGGGCCCCCGCAGCGTCCAGCACCCGGATCACCGCGTCCGTGATCTCCGGCCCAATTCCATCTCCCTTAAATACCGTGATTGTCTTCTTCATGAATCTTCCTCCCATATGTTCTTCTGATTTTTCGATCGCTCTATACGAAAACAGGCAGGCTGAATCACGCTTCAGCTCTGCCCCATTGCAAATCGCTGTCTATTAATATAACGGATCATCCGCCATTTGTCCAGTCTTTTTGTTGTAGTTTTTACAACTTTTCAACTGTGGACAAGGGTTGAAAGAACTCTGCCGGACCTGGTGATCCGGCAGAGCCCTGTCTGCATTTAACGAAAATGAGAAATTAGCTTATTTGCGGTTGCGGTTGTAGTTGATCAGGCAGCCCGCCTTCACAATCTCCCGCTCCTCGGCTGTCATGTCGGCGATGTAAAGATTTAACTCCTTCACCGTGTCACCGATCACGTACGCCTTGATATCCTTTAAATCACCCTCCAGGGCCTTGCGGATCCCCGGAACGTAGATGTAATCGCCCACCTCAAACTCGGGCTCCGCTTCCATCTGGAAGGGGATCATCCCCCAGTTCATCACGTTGGAGCGGTAGCGCTTGGTCGCATACTCCTTGCAGATGTTTGCCAGGCCACCGATCACTCTCTGGCAGCTGGCCGCCTGCTCTCTGGCGGAGCCGTCGCCGGGCTTCACCGCGTAGACCATGCTTCCGATCTCAGTCTCCTGAACCTTCACGTCCTCGCTTCCGGCGATGGCGCGGATCTTGTCAAACACGTCCTTAAGCTCCGGAGCCAGGGCCAGCTCAGCCTCGCAGCCCTCTCCCACTCTGGCCTTCTCTATGCGGTCAACCACCTTGGTTCTGCCCACGTATTCCGGATCGCGTCTGGAGAGCGTGAACTCTGCCAGGCCCAGGGGGTTGGAGCGGAAGGAGGAGGTCTCTCCGGACGGGATCAGCTCGTCGGTGGTGGTCACAGGATCCATGATCTTGGAGCATACCTTGAGCAGGATGTTGTCGGTCAGCGGGCTCATCTCGGGCCAGTCCTTGATGTTGGGGCCGTAAACCAGATCCTTGTCCGTGTCAGCCTTGCCGTAGCCAAAGTATACGCGGTTCTTGTATACCGTATCGTCAAACTCATACTCCGGAACATTGCCCCAGCAGTCCAGACTTGCAGCGGAGGTCAGCACGCCGCCGTTCGCAGCGGTCGCCGCGATGGAGCGGGCGTCCATAAGAGCTACTGCGGACATCTGCCCGTTGCCCGGCTTGGAACCCTCGCGGTTCGGGAAGTTGCGGGTGGTGTGGCGGATGGAGAGTCCGTTGTTGCAGGGTGTATCGCCCGCGCCGAAGCAGGGGCCGCAGAAGGCGGTGCGGATGATCGCGCCGGCTGCCATCAGGTCGGAGATGGCGCCCTTCTTCACCAGGTCTGCGAACACCGGCTGGGAGGAGGGGTACACGGCCAGGGAGAACTCGTCGCAGCCGCAGTCCTTGCCCTTTAAGGCGTTGGCGGCCTCGATCACATTGGTGTAGTTGCCGCCTGCGCAGCCCGCGATGATTCCCTGCTGAACCATCAGCTTTCCGTCCTCGGTGATCTTATCCATCAGCGTGAAGGCAGCGCGTCCGCCGGCAACCTTCTTCGCCTCCTCCTCGACGCCGTGGAGGATATCCTTTAAGTTTGCGTTTAACTCGTCGATCTCGTAGGTGTTGCTGGGGTGGAACGGCAGCGCGATCATGGGCTTCACGGTGCTCAAATCCACATACACACAGCCGTCGTAGTAAGCCACATCCGCCGGATTTAACTCCTTGTAGGCGTCCGCTCTGCCGTGGGCAGCCAGGTATTTCCGGGTGTCCTCGTCGGTTCTCCAGATGGAGGATAAGCAGGTGGTCTCGGTGGTCATCACGTCCACGCCGTTGCGGTAGTCGGTTGTCATGCTGGAGATGCCCGGGCCGACGAACTCCATCACCTTATTCTTCACATAGCCGTTCTTGAACACAGCGCCGATGATCGCCAGGGCGATATCCTGGGGTCCCACGTAGGGAGCGGGCTTGCCGTCTAAGTAGATGGCGACCACGCCGGGGCGGGCCACATCGTATGTATCGCAGAGCAGCTGCTTCACCAGCTCGCCGCCGCCCTCGCCGATGGCCATGGTTCCCAGAGCGCCGTAGCGGGTATGGCTGTCGGAGCCTAAGATCATCTTTCCGCAGCCGGCCATCATCTCACGCATATACTGATGGATCACAGCGATGTGGGGCGGAACGTAGATGCCGCCGTACTTCTTGGCAGCGGACAGGCCGAACATGTGGTCATCCTCGTTGATTGTGCCGCCCACTGCGCACAGGGAGTTGTGACAGTTGGTCAGAACGTAGGGAAGGGGGAACTTCTCCATTCCGGACGCCTTTGCGGTCTGCACGATGCCCACGAAGGTGATGTCGTGGGAGGTCATGGCGTCGAATTTAATCTTCAGATGCTCCATGTTCCCGGATGTGTTGTGGGCATCCATGATGGAGTAGGCCATGGTTCCCTTTCTGTCGCTCTCCTTGTCCGCCTCTCTGCCGGTCAGGGCCTTCACCTTGGCCGCTTCCGCCTCCGGAACGATCTCTTTTCCATTTACCAGGTAGACGCCCCCGTCATACAGTGATACCATAAAAATTTACCTCCTGATGTATTTGTTTTGCAAGATTTTATAATTCTTTGCTTTTCTTTCTGTTGATTCTAATATATACTAGAATCAGCTTATAGGCAAATACTATATACATTATACCCGTTATTGTATTATCCTATAGCGATGAACCGTCAGCCCACGGCCCGTTGCATTCAGTAAACCGCCCGGCCCGCCGGACCCTAAAACCAAGGAGGAATCTGTGATGACCAGCAAAGAACTGCTGTATGTAAAAACCATTGCGGAAGAAAAAAATATATCCAAAGCGGCCCAGAAGCTCTTCGTTGCCCAGCCCTCGCTGAGCCAGTCCTTACAGCGCATCGAGGACGCCCTGGGAACCCGCCTTTTTAACCGCACCGCCGGCGGCCTCACCTTGACCTATGCCGGTGAAAAGTACTACCAGATGGCGGCCCAGATCCTAAAGATGTACGACGACTTTGAGACCGAGGTCAGCGACATCAACAACCTGAAGACCGGGCGCATCCACTTGGGGATCACCAACCACCTGGGCACCCTGGTGCTTCCCCGAATCCTGCCCGCCTTCCACTCCGTGTACCCAAACGTGGAGGTCTACGTCTCCGAGGAGAACTCCAGCACCCTGGACCAAAAAATTCTCAGCGGCGAGCTGGACTTCGCCATCACCCACGCCCCCAGCAAGGACGAGAACCAGCCGCTCATCAACTACGAGCTTCTGGAGGAGGACCCCTTTTTAATCGCCATGAGCCCGGATCACCCCCTCGTGGGCCTGGCCGAAAAAAGCCCGGACTTCCCCTACCCGGTGCTGGACGTGCGGCGCCTGAAGGACGAGCCCTTTATCATGCTCCACAAGCAGCAGCGCATACGGCAGGTAGCGGACTGGGTGCTTAAAAAAGCTCGCATCCAGCAGCCCCACATCGCCCTGGTCCTGCGAAACTACGAGACGGCCCTGCTCCTTGCCGCCCAGGGCGTTGGGGTGACCCTCGTCCCCACCGAGTACGCCCATATCTCCCAGCCCCGCTTCACCCCCGCCTTCTTCTCCGTCCCGCCCAAGTACGAGGCCAAATGGTGCATGTGCATCACGACATTAAAGAGCGGATTCCTCTCCCGGGCGGACCAAATGTTTATCTCACTGGTAAGGGAGCAGTTCGCGCCGCATGAGGGCGCGGCGGGGTGAGACGCCCGGCCCGCGATTTGCCCGGCCGCTGCGGCCTGCCTGACCCGGCCCGCGGCGCCCCGGTTGAATTTTTATGCCACGAATGGTATAATTTTAACAAATTGACCACCGCATCCCCGCGCCGGACGACTCCGGCACGCCAACCAACGATGAAAGAAGGTATTTCATGAATCCAAAGCACGCGCAGTACATGATCACGGTTTTTCAGGAGGGCAGCATCACAAACGCCGCCAAGAAGCTCTACGTCTCCCAGCCGTCCCTCAGCCAGATGATCAAGCTGGTGGAGACCAACCTGGGCACGCCCATCTTCAACCGCTCCACCGATCCGCTGACGCTGACCTACGCGGGGGAAAAATACATAGAGGCCGCCCAGAAGATTCTCACCATCAACGCCAACCTGGCCCGGGAGATCGAGGAGATCAACGACGAGGAGCACGGCAAGATCCGCCTTGGAATCCCGGTGCAGCGGGGCATGCAGGTCCTGCCCTACGCGCTGCCAAAGTTCTATGAGCTCTACCCCCACGTGGACGTGGAGATCTCCGAGCACGGCTCCCAGGCCACGGAGAAGCTGGTGTTAGACGGCAGCGTGGACATGGCCTGCATGACCACGGTCCCCAAGCACGACGAGCTAAAATACATCATCGTGGAGAAGGAGGAGCTGGTGCTCCTGGCCAGCAAGAACACGGACCTGGCAAAGCGGATTCCCAGCGGGACCCCCATCTCCATCCTGGAGGCCAAGAACGAAAAATTCGTGTCCAACAAGCAGGGCCACAGCGTCCGGGCCATCCAGGACAGCCTGTTCATCACCAACAGCATCTCCCCAAAAATCCTGCTGGAGACCATCAGCATCGAGATCGAAAAAAAAGTGGCCATCGCCTGTGACGCGGTGACCATCTGCCCATTAAATTATATTGAGAACACGGAGGAGATGCGGGCGAGCGCAGCCGTCTACCCGCTTCTGGGGACGGACAGCCTGCGCCACTGCTACATCTGCCACCGCAAGGATCTGTACCTGACGAAGTATATGAAGGATTTCATCAACATCCTTCTGGAGGTGGAAAATCCCTTCCTGAAGGACAATCTGCTATCCAAAGATCAGCCCCAGGACAGCGGCCAGTAGGATCGTCTTTGGCACGCTGAGCCGGAATTTGAACATGGCGGCGGCCGTGGCCACGGTGATAAGCACCAGGTTCCACTGGGGCACATTGTTGATAAGCAAAATGGAGTACCCCATAGTCAGCCCCACGGAGAACACCATCCCCAGGCAGACCGGCCGGATTCCGCCGAGAGCGGACTCGAGCGCCGGGTTATCCCTCAGCTTTAAGATAAACCGCGCCGCGATCATGCACAGGGTCAAAGACGGCATCATCACGCCCACGCTTGCGCACAGGGAACCGGCCACGCCGGCCGTGCGCAGACCCACAAAGGTGGCGCAGTTGATCCCCAGGGAGCCCGGGGTCATCTCCGCGATAGCCACAATGTCCATCACCTCATCCACGGTCATCCAGCCGTAGTGCAGCACCTCGTCATTGATCACTGGAATCATGGTGGTGCCGCCGAAGCTGAAAAATCCAATCTTCATGAAGGAGAGAAACAGCTGAAGGTAGATCATGACTTCTTCCCCCCTCTCTGAACAGCCAGGGTGATCAGCCCGAAGGCCGCTCCGCCCAGAACCACCAGAATTTTATTCACACCCGTGAAGGTGCAGACGAGAAGCGCCAGCGCCGCCAGCACGTAGCTGGACTTGTCCGTCAGGGATTTGTCCTTGAGCCTCGCCGCGGCCCCGAGAATGATGGGGATCACCGCGCAGCGCACGCCGTCTAGGGCGCGGGCCACCAGCACATTGCTCTTTAGCGAGGAATAGAAATAGGTGACGATCGCGATACACAGGAGCGCCGGCAGAGACAGCCCGAAGGCCGCCAGCACCGCGCCCCAGAACCCGCTCATAGTGTATCCGAACAGCACCGAGATGTTGATAATCATGATGCCGGGAAAGGATTTTCCCAGCGAGATAAAGTCGATCAATTGTTCCTCGGAGAGCCAATGGCGGCGGTCCACAAACTCCTCCTGCATCTGGGCGATAATGCCCCAGCCCCCGCCGAAGGTCATACAGCCGATCTTGAACATCACGGCAAATATGGTGGGCAGCTTGTTCTCCCGCTTCCCCGGACGGTCGCACACCGCCTCTGAATCCTGTGTCATCTGCAATCCGCCTTCCCCCTGTTGCTGAAAAATTAAGCCGAAAAAACCGGCTCGTATTCATTATACATCCGAACCGGTTTTATTTCACTTATTTTTTACAGGGAGGGCCTATATCATTTTTCTTATACCCGCTATTGTAAAAGACTATATTCCATCAGCCTGGGAACGGCTTTAGTAGCAGTAATAGTGGTACTGCGTCCTCAAATAAACCCCTCTCCCCTGTCTCCCTCCCGACTGGAACACCACGTTGGGCGGAAGCACGCTGCCGTGCTCTAAGAGCCACCTGGCGTTGGCCCAGTTGGACTCGGTGGGGGTCCGGTAGTAGTTGCCGTCCCGGGTGCAGGAGTACTGCCCCGGCTGGAAGACCACGCCCTTCACGGTGCCGGGATAGCGGCCGCTGTTCCTGCGGTTTAACACCACGGAGCCGATGTAGCGCTGCTCCTCGTCCGAGTAGCACTGGGCCTCGCCGCAGATCACGTGGGCCAGGACATACAGGTCCTCGTCGGTCCAGCCAATAGCCCCCAAGGAGGCTAAGGCGGCCTCCCCCGGTCCCCCGCAGACCTGCACGATGCCCTCCGGGGCCTGGGTCATATGCTCCTCCGTGCCCGGGCCGCCCGCCCCGATATAGATCGCCGCCGGGCCGCTCACCTGGGCGGTCTCATCCGCGCGCAGCGGGGTAATCTCTGCAGCCATGGCGGGGGCGGGCATTGTCATAATCGCGGCTGCAAACAGGGCGGCCGCTGCAAGTTTAATTCGTTTTCTCATATAAAAAAATCCTCCTGATTGGATTTGCGTGTGCATCTCTCATCATGGAGGATTTTTCCCACTTTTTCGATAAATATTACAAAATGATTACAAAAATGTGAATCAGCGCCTCTGTTCCATGGACAGCCGGGCCGCAATCTGGCGCAGGCGCGGCAGGGCGGCCTCAAAAAACCTCTTGTAGGCGCCGCAGAAGCAGTTCTTTCCCAGCGAGCCGTCCGCGCCGGTCTCCCGGTTCCGGCGGCAGCCGCCGCGGCAGAGCATCCCGTAGGGGCAGGTCCTGCACTCCGGGTCCGGCTCCAGGGAGTCCTTCACAAAGCCGGTGGCCCTGCCGTTCTCGGCCAGCTCCTCCACCGTGTTCTCCCTAAAATTGCCCATCCGGTAGCGGTCCAGCACATAGAAGTCGCAGGGGTAGACGGACCCGTCGGCCTCCACCACGAACTGGATGCTGCAGTGTCCCTTCTGCTCGCAGGACTCCGGCTCGTAGCCCATGAGCAGCGCGATGTAGTTCTCGAACTGGCGGATATAGGGCTGCTCCCCCTTCTGCAGATCCAGATACCACAGATCGAACAGCTTGATCAAAAAATCGCCGTAGGCCTCCGGGGTCAGCGAGTAATCTCTTCCCCCTGCTGGTTCCCCAAGCGGGTCCAGGCAGGCGATAAACTGCAGGTAGTGGAAGTGGTTCTTGGCGTAGAAGGCGTAAATCTTCTCCGCCTTCGCCGCGGTCAGCCGGTTCACCACGGTCAGGATATTGTACTCCACGTGATAGCGGTTAAAGAGATCCACCGTCTTCATCACCGCCTCGAAGGAGGCGCTCCCGTCCGCCGCCTTTCGCAGCGCGTCGTGGGTGTGCTTGATCCCGTCCAGGGAGAGTCCCACCAGGAAGTGGTTTTCAGCAAGGAAAGCCGCCCACTCCTCGTCGAGGCGGTAGCCGTTGGTCTGGATGGAGTTGGAGATGTGGACGCCCTTGTGGTTGTGCGCCTTCTCCAGGCGAATTAGCTCCTTAAAGAAATCTAAGCCCGCCAGGGTGGGCTCCCCGCCCTGGAACGCGAACCCGCACTCCCCGTCCGCAAATTCCAGCGTCCGCTTCACCACGGCCTTCAGCGTCTCGGTGGACATGATCCCATAGTTCACGGTCTCCCGGTTTTGCATCTCATCGTAGTAAAAACAGTATTTACACCGCAGGTTGCAGGAACCTGAGGCCGGTTTAATCAGTAATTGTATCGGCGGCATTGCCTATCTCCTCCTTAATTTGAACCGCGGGCCTTGCCATGTGTTGGACGTCCCCGCCAGTCTCTATTATCCGGCTTTCCGCCCGCCCCGTCAAGCGAATTTTCCCAGCCGCCCCGCACACGCCGCCCTCCATCCACGCCGAAAGGGCGGCGTGCTCGCGCACACCGCCCTCTCGTCTAGGGATTTATCGAATCATGGGGTTCCAAATGAACCTTTACTTGAACTCGTAGTTTTTAACCTTGCGCACAACGTCGATGACGCTGCCGTCGCGGGCCTCGATGATGCCGACCACCTGGTCGTCAAACTGTACCGGATCCGGCTCGCCGACGATGGCGTAGGCCTTGTCGCGCAGCTCCTCGATGGTGCAGAAGGGAAGCTTCACGCCCTTCATGGCCTCGATCAGATCCGGTCTGGCCGGGTTGATGGCGATGCCGTAGTCGGTGATGACCACGTCCACGGTCTCGCCGGGGGTGGTGACGGTGGTCACCTCGCTGCAGATGGCCGGGATTCTGCCCTGCAGAAGGGGTGCGATCACGATGGTGCACTTTGCGCCCGCAGCCGTATCGGGATGTCCTCCCTGCGCGCCGGTCACAACGCCGTCGGAGCCCACAACCACGTTACAGTTAAAGTGTACATCCACCTCCAGAGCCGCTAAGATCACGAAATCCAGCTGGTTCACGTACGCGCCCTTGTTGAAGGGGTTTGCGTACTCGGACGCGGAGATCTCAAAGTGACGCGGGTTGTTCTTGATGGACTCGATGGCGATGGTGTCGAAATCCTGGGTATCCACCAGAGTCTCGATCAGCCCCTCCTCCAGCAGCTTGCACATGGGTCCTGCGATGCCGCCCACGCCGAATTTCATCTTGATGCCGCGCTCCTTCATGATCTTGCCGAGGGAGATGGTGGAGGCGATGGACGCGCCGCCCACGCCGGTCTGGTATGTGAATCCGTCCTTAAAGTACGGAGTGTTGATCACGAATTCCGTGCAGTAATCCGCCATCAGGATCTTGCGCACGTCGGTGGTGGGCTTTGCAGCGCCGGTTGCGATCTTGGCCGGATTTCCGATCTCGTCCACAACCACCACGTAGTCCACGTTCACCTGGGAGATGCTGGCGGGCAGGTTCGGGGAGGGAACCAGGCAGTCGGTGATGGCCACTACCTTGTCCGCGTACTGTGCGTCCGCCATTGCGTAGGACAGCACGCCACAGTCGCTCTTGCCGCCGTTGGCGCGCATGTTGCCGTACTCGTCGCAGGTGGGCGCGCCGATGAATGCGATGTCAATGTGAACCTCGCCGCTCTCGATGGCTCTCACACGGCCGCCGTGGGAGCGCATGATCGCCAGGTTCTTAAGCTTGCCTGCGGAGATCGCCTCGCCGATCTTGCCGCGCACGCCGGAGGACTGGATGCCGGTCACGGTGCCGTCCTCGATCATGGGAACGATGGGGTCATGGGCCTTACCCATGGAGCTGGCGCAGATGGTGATGTCCTTGATTCCCATCTTGTGCACTTCCTCCATGACCATGTTCACCACATAGTCGCCCTCGCGGAAATGATGGTGGAAGGAAAGGGTCATGCCGTCCTTGATCCCGCATTTTACCAGAACATCGTGGATGGAGTCCACCAGCTTGCTTCTGTTCGGGTCCATGTAGGCGCGGACTGTGGGAGCCGCTTTCTTATACTCATAGCCTTCCTTCGCGAAGGTGCCTCTGAAAATATCTTTGCCGGTTGCCTTTAATACTTCCTCCGGAATATCTCTTCCTACTGCGTTTATCATAATTACAGATCCCCCTCATATACACCAGATGCTTTGGCCAGATCGATGGTTCTCTTTGCTCCGTCATAGAACGCGATGTCGATCATCTTGCCGTCTACGGTAAACACGCCGATTCCCAGCGCCTTCTTCTCGTCGATTTCCCGAACTACCTTCTCAGCGAAGATAATCTCCTTCTGGGTGGGAGTGAAAATCTTATGTACAATGGCAATCTGACGGGGATTTACAAGGCTCTTTCCGTCAAAGCCCATCATCTTGATCATGCGGGTCTCCTTCTCGAAGCCCTCCATGTCGTCTAAGTTGGTGAACACGGTATCCCAGCACTGTACGCCGGCCGCTCTGGCCGCCATGATCATGTGCTGTCTCGCACCCATAAGCTCCACGCCGGTTCCGGTGATCACGGTCTGTAAGTCCTTGGTGTAGTCGCCGCCGGACAGTGCGATTCCGATTAAGCGCTCGGAGGACTGGCAAACCTCCAGTGCGTTGAGGACGCCCTTACAGGACTCCAGAGCCGCCATTAACAGGGTGCTTCCCTCGGGTCTTCCAAACTCACGCTCTGCAGCCAGAACATGCTCCTCCACCGTCTTTACGTCCTGCGCGCACTCCGTCTTTGCGATACGGATGGTGTCGGCTCCGCCGGCCACGCAGACGCGGATGTCTTCCTTCCAGTGGGGGGTGTCAAGGCCATTTATGCGGACAACGCGCTCGGTGCCGCGGTAGTCGATCTCCTGAAGCGCATGGTACAGGGAGTAGCGGGCGCTGTCCTTCTGATTCTCGGCAACCGCATCCTCCAAATCCAGCATAATCGAGTCAGCCCCGTAGATGTACGGGTCCTTGATCAGGCCCGGCTTCTGGGCGTTTAAGAACATCATGGATCTTCTCAGTCTTTTTTTATTCGGATGAATCATTTAATCGCACCTCCCCAGGGAAGATTTTCACTCACATCGTTGGAACGGTAAACCGCGCACTCCACACGCGCTTTTAACGTGCAGTCCAGGGCGCCCTTGTCCACCACGGTCACCTTGGCATCCTTCACGTCCAGGCGCTCCAGTGTCTCAAGTACCGTCGCCTTAATCTGCCTTCCAAACTGGTGAATCACGCTGCTCTCGATCGAGAGCTCAATCCCCTGTGCGCCGGGCTCCACTGTAACCTGCGCATCGCTGGATTCCAAGGTGCCGGCCATAGCCGCTTTCTTGATTTCCATTTCCATTCTCCTCCTTGTGATCATTACTGGGGGTTCCCCTCCAAAACTTTGTATCAGCCTTACATTTGCTATACATATTTTATTCCTTTTTAAGCTATTAGGCAAATACTATATTCCTTATATGCAATATAGGTTTATCCTATATTTTTTGCTTTCTAAAATCGGGGGGCGAAAGTGCCCTTTCGTCCCCCGAAACAGCCGCCCTTACAGGATCGGCAGGTAGCCCAGAAGAAGGCCCATGGCCATGAAAATCACGAAGATTCCGATGCACCATTTAAAGATGTAGCCCTGATACTCAGCTAAAGTGATCTCGGTCTTATCCATCAGCAGATAGATGAAGGGAACGAGCGGGCTTAAGAAGTGGAACGCCTGGCCCATCAGAGCGGCAAAGCCGATCTGCAGGTTGGTGAAACCGTAGGCCTGCGCCGTGGCGGCCAGTGGCGGCAGCACGCCATAGTAGAAGGCGTCGTTGTTGAGTAAGTAGGTGCCGGGGGCGCTGACAACCGCGATAACCACCGCGAAGAAGCGGCCCATGGACTCCGGGATAACGGATACCAAAAACTGTGCGATCGCTGCGGACATTCCGGCATCCTCCGGGCCGTTTAACACGCCCATCAGAACGCCTGCGCCTAAAACCATCATGACCACGTTGATCATGTCGGGAGCGATGGAGCTGATCACGTTGCGCTGTACCTTCTGGTTGGGATAGTTCACAAGCAGAGCGATGGCGGTGCCCACGCCGAACAGGATTGCGGAGGAGGCCAGGCCCATCACCAGGGATACGATGATCGCTGCGGTCAGGATCAGGTTGAAGAGGATCAGTTTCGGGCGCTTCCACGCGCTCTCCTCGGCGGAAACCTCCACCTTATTGACGGTGTAGCTCACATCCTTGGTGATGCCTAAGCGCTTGCGCTCTTTGAGTCCCAGGTAGTAGGACACGCCGATCACGTACAGTGCGGATACGATCATGCCGGGAACCAGGGGAGCTAAGATCACGCCCGCATCCAGGTTCATCACGGACATCACGCGGGCCGTGGGGCCGCCCCAGGGAATCAGGTTCATGATACAGTTCTGCAGAATGATCAGGTTTGCCAGGTAGATCTTCTTGATCTTTAAGCGGTTGTAGATCGGGATCATGGCGGTGCAGCAGATCATAACCGTGGTGGTTCCGTCACCGTCTAAGGAGACGAAGGCGGCCAGCACAGCGGTGCCTACCAGTACCTTTAACGGGTCACCCTTGCACCAGGAGACGACCTTGTCAACCATGGGATCGAACATACCCGCGGTGAGCATGACTCCGAAGTACAGGATGGCGAAGGTCATCATTGCGAAGGTGGACGCCACGCTCTTGATACCGTCCATGGCGTATTTGAGGGTGTCCCAGCCGTAGCCGGCCAGCAGGCCGAACACGATGGGAATGATAATTAAGGACGTAAAGGGACTCAGTTTCTTTGCCATAATCAGCCCCATGAAAACAACGATCATGGCAAATCCAAGCAATGCTAAAGGCATAATTTTCTCCTCCTCGTGGAAAATAGTCATTTATCTTTAACTCAGATGGAGCGGGGCCGGCTTCCCTCTTCCAATGAGCTAAATTCCATCTGTGGATCCGTCCGTCAGCCCAGTTCCCGGTTGACGGTGTCGATCAGCGTCTGGCACTCTAGCGGCTTTAATAACAGCGCGTGAATCAGGTTTTTCTGATAGTACTCCAAAACCTGGTCCTCCACCAGACCGGTGATCAGAATCACCTTGCAGCGCAGCCCCAGCTTTCTGGCCAGGGAGGCAATCTGCGCTCCATTCATCTTCGGCATGGCGTAGTCGGTGACGATCACGTCGATGCCGCCCCCGCGAAGAATCTCCTCCGCCTCCAGGGGATTGCCGATTGCCGTCACGTCAAATCCGGCGGCCGTCAGCGCTTTATCGAAAAGTTTGAGAATTTTCTTGTCGTCCTCCACCAGAAGAATCCGTCTGGCGCCGTCCCCGGAGCGAAGTCCCGAGGGCTTTTGCCGCCTGGCCTTTTCCTTGCTCTCCTCGCAGACGGGGAAGCAGAAGGTAAATTTGCTCCCCTGCCCCGGCCGGCTCTCCACATGGATGCCGCCGCCCAGCGATTCCAGGATACCGACGACGGTGGAAAGTCCCAGCCCGGTGCCCTCCCCCACCTGCTTCGTGGTAAAGAAGGGGTCGAATATGTGGGTCTGCTGCTCCTCGGGGATTCCCTCCCCGTTGTCCTGCACCCAGAAGCTGGCGTAGGCCGCCTCGTAGCGCGGAGCGTGGAACAACAGTCCCGCCTCCTCACCGGTGATGATCTCGCCGCCCAGGCTTAAGACCCCGTCCCTGCTGCGCATGGCGTAAAAGGCGTTGGTGCACAGGTTTAAGACGATCTGGTTGAGCTCCGTCTCGCTGCAGAGGACGAAACAGTCATCCCCCCACGCAAAGGCGGTTTCCAGGCGGACATTGGGCGGAATCACGGTGTCGATGATCTTGAGCAGCCGCCCCGCCGCGGCCTTTAAGTTTAACGGCTTCACATTGCTCCCCTGCTGCTTTCTGGAGAGCGCCGCGATCTGACGGATGATGTCCTTGGCCTTCTCCGCCGCGCTGTAGATCTCCTGGGCGCTGTCGTAGACGTCCTCGCTTGGATCGCTGTCCGCCATGATCATGCCCGAGTAGCCCATGATCGGGGTCAGAAGGTTGTTGAACTCGTGGGCGATTCCGCCTGTGAGCGTCCCCATCAGCTGCAGCCGCTGGTCGTGGGACATCTGCTCCTGCCTGCGGCGCAGCTCCTCCAGCTTGCTGTTGAGCTCCCGCAGATACTCATTTTCCTGCTCCGCCCGTGTCCGGGCGATGGAGGAAATTCGAAGTTTATAGAGAACCACCACGAAGGTGGTCATTAACGCGATTGTCAGCAGGGATACGCTGATCATGGCCTTGCTGATGGGCGCCGCGATCTCGTCGTAGTCGATGACCGCGCTGACGATGATGAAATCGTCCTGGAACCAGACCGGCGTGTAGGCCGCGATCTTTTTCACCCTCTTTGGCACCTCGTCGGTCCACCAGTAGGAGTGGTAGATCTCCGCCGCCTCCCGGCCTTCCTTCTGGTGCTCGATCAGCTGTTCCAGCTCGGTCAGATCAAAATCCGGGTACATGGCCTCCCGGCCGGAGATCACATCCTTGCCGATCTGCCGCTTCACCGGGTGCATGAGGATGCGGCCGGTGGAGTCCTTGATCATCACGTAGCCGTTCTGCCCCACTTTGATGTAGGAAGCCACCTTCTGGTACATGCGCTCGATGTTGATCACAAAGTAGAGGCGCAGGCTTCCGTCCAGTGTCGGCATGGACAGTCCCAGGTAGTACTGGTTCTCCTCGTCCCGCAGGATGTCGATCCGCGAGTCCTTCTCCTTGCCGTCAAAGTGGTTGACGCTGGTGTAGGTCCGATCCTCACCGCCCTGGATCAGCACCTCGTGCTCCCCGTCGTTCTCCGGGTCGCTGCTGACTAAGAAGTTGGACACATCCTCGTTCTGGATGCGCATATGCTCGGTCAGGAACTTCCGGACCGGCCCCTCCTCCCCCGTCTCCAAGTACAGCCGTCCGGCTGTCTGGTACTCGTCGTATGTATTCACGTCCAACAGATCCGCAAAGTAGAAATCGGTGTACACGGAGATACTGTTGGAGACGGCCTTGGCAATTGTAAGGAGCTGTTCCTCCTGCTCCTTGATGATCTGGCTCTTATACTGGTTAAAGCTGTAGACCAGCGCCAGGGCCAGGGCCGCCGCCAGGGCGAAGGCGGCGGCGATTCCCAGATGGAACCGAATGTTCATTTCCTTCCATCGCTTCATAGCAAATTTACCTCCCGTTTTTCGGCTTGTATTTCTCAATTATATCCATTATACTATAGTCAACGTTTGATAGGGTATTTCGATTTTATTTATATTTTTTTTACCGGGGAT
>USJW01000104.1 GCA_900555045.1 uncultured Clostridium sp.
GCCCTGCGCTTTGACTCTGCGCAGGGCGGACGCCCCGTCTGTTTCGTGTAATTGTAACGTACAATTGTAACGTACAATGTATCATGGCACAGCCTGCAGGCCGCCCCGCTGCCGCCTCACAACCCGAAATACTCCTCCAGAAACGCTGCGGCCCCGTCCTCGTTGTTGGTCCCGGTCACAAAGCCTGCCGCCGCCTTCACGTCGTCCTCCGCGTTCCCCATGGCGGCGGAGACACCGGCGAAGGAGAGCATCTCCAGGTCATTCTGGTTGTCCCCGATGGCCAGCGTGTGGGACACGGGGATGTCTAACATGGCGCACAGGGCCTTTAAGGCGTTTCCCTTGGAGGCGAGGGCGGAGTTGAACTCAATATTGCAATCGCCGGTGCGCATGAGCTTCACGGCGGGGGAGGGGCTTCCCTCGGACAACACCGACCGGAAGGTGTCGCCGTCGTAGGCGAAGGCGCCCATTTTTAAGACCGTGGCGTCCGAGGCGCGCAGCCATGCGGCAAGGTCCGGGACCGTGCGGGTTTCAAAGCGCAGGTGGGGGAAGCGCGCAGCCAGGCCGGTCTCCCGCCAGCCCTCCGGGCGGATGGGGCCGTGGTCCGTGTGCAGGTAGAAGAAGAGGCGGTGCTCCCGGTAGTGCTCCAGGGTCAAAAGGGCCTCCTCCTTTGGGATCGGCTGTGAGTACAGCACCTCCCCGGTGGCCGCGTCCTGTATGGTGGCGCCGTTGGAGCAGATTGCGCGGTGGATGGGTTTCACCTTTAACACCGTGTCCTTTAGGCCGTCCAGTCCACGCCCGGTGGCCGGGACAACGCGGATGCCCATGCCAGCCAGCTTCTCAAGCACCCCGACGGTGCGCGGGGATATGGTTTTGTCGTCGTGCAGCAGGGTTCCGTCCATGTCCAGGGCCACCAGACGAATCTCGTTTTGTTTCATAATTGTCGGTTCTCCTTCTCGCGTGTGATTGCATAGGTACATTATAGCATGTCCGGGCGCGCAGAAGTGTCAATTTTAGTGTCGAATTCAAAAGCTTGTCTTAAAAAACGGCGGGAATACTGCTGAAATCCCTGAGGGAGTGGCGAAATGCACAAAAAACCATTCCCAAAATCAAAATTTTATATATAATGAATAACGTATCAGGTAAACCCCACAGAACAGGAGAGAGATCTATGCTCAGCACAAAGGAAGAGGTATACGGATATCTGGAAAAAATCAGCCGGAATTTCTCGACAAAGGAATTAAAGCAGTTTACGGCCAACGATATCGGCGAGAGCTTAAATATATCCAGAAACCTGGCCAGCCAGTATCTCAACGAGCTGGTGAAGTAGAAGCGCGCCATCAAGGTTAATTCCAGGCCGGTTTACTTCTTTCACAAGCGGAATGTGGAGCGCAGCGCGCAGGTGACCTTTGACACCTGCATCTTCTCCGGTTTGGACGAATTTCTGATCAAGAGCCGGAACGGGGAGTCCAAGCGGGACTTTCAGAAGGCGGTGGGGCATTACCTGAGCTTAAGCCCCTGTATCGAGCAGTGCAAAGCGGCGATTCAGTATCCGCCAAACGGCCTTCCCATCCTGCTGTACGGCGCCAACGGCACGGGAAAATCCTATCTTTCCAGACTGATGTTTGAGTACGGGAAGAACGAGAGGGTCATTGGAGCGGACTGGCATTACATCGCGGTGGACTGCACGGAGTACGCCCGCAACACAGAGAAATTCGCGAAAAATCTGTTGGGCGAGGGGGAACAGGCAGGCTGGCTGTCCAGGGCGGACGGCGGCATGATCTTTTTTGACGAGATCGACCGCTTGCCTCCTGCGGGTCAGGAGCTGATCTTTTCCTACTTAGTCAGCGGCCAGTACCGGGCCGTGGGCGGCGAGGAGCTCTGCGAGTCGGGGGCGAGGCTGGTGTTTGCCACCTCAAAGCCGCCGGGGGAGGCCATGTTCAAGGCGTTTGCCAGGCGGATCCCCATCGTGATCCCCGTGCCGTCCCTAAACGAGAGGACCATCGACGAGAAGGAGGAGATGCTCGTCACCTTCTTACGGAGGGAGGGGCAGCGCATGGGCGTGGATGTGAGCATCAGCAAGAAGGCCTTCCACTGCATGCTGGATTACCCCTACGAGAACAACATCGACGAGCTGCTCTCCTGCATCACCAGCTGCTGCGCAGGCGCGTACCTGGAGCGGGACGCTGCCGGGATCGCCATCCGCACCTACCATCTGCCGGACTACATGCTCTCCAGCCTGCGGTTCGACACGGAGGGGGAGGACGACCGCCTGATTCACATGAACAGCTACAGCAAGGACAATTCCTTCGAGCAGGCGATCCAGTATTTTCAGATGATTCTGGACGAATACCAGGATTTCAAGGACGGAAAGCAGGGCTTTGAGTCCATGCTTAACGACTGCCAGCTGCACTTAAAGGACTACTACGATTTTTTGATTTACGGTCAGAAGCTGGTCAACAACAAGATTGCCAACTACGAGCAGATGATCAACCAGATTTTCGAGACCGTGGGGGAGACGTACGGCATTAGCCTCTCCAAGAAATACAGCTACCTGCTGGCGCGCTGCCTGTACATCCAGCTGCGGGCGGACCACATCGTTTCCAAGTGGGTCAGCGTCAACGAGGGCGAGATCGGGGCCTTATCCTTTGCCATGCGGCAGAACCTGCCGAAGGAGGCGGCCATCGCGGCCCAGATCGCAGGGCTTGTGAAGCAGAACCTGGACGTGGAGGTCAACAGCCTCAATCAGCTGTTTCTACTGTTAAACGTCAAGAGCCAGAACGAGCACATCGCGGTGGCCTCCACCGCGGGGATTATCTTAAGCCACGGCTACTCCACGGCCACCAGCATCGCGGACGCGGCCAACCAGATTATCGGGAAGAAGGTCTTCGAGGCCATCGACATGCCGTTAGACATCCACAGCCGGGATGTGGCCGGGGTGCTGGAGAAGCACATCGAGCGCTACATCACCTGCCGGGACATCGTGCTGATGGTGGACATGGGCTCCCTCGAGCAGATCCACCGGGAGATGAAAAATCTGGCCAACGTGAACATCGGAATCATCAACAACATCTCCACCGCCCTGGCCGTGGACATCGGCCTGGGGATCTGCGGAAACATGGATATGGAGGAGATCTTAAAGCGGGCCAGCGAGAACAATATCTGCACCTACCGGATCATCAACAACGTCCGCAAGGAGGATGCCATCATCTTCAGCGGCGAGAACGGCATCGGCACGGCGGAGAAGATCAAGGAGCTGATTCTCCAGAGCTCCGACGCGTGCATCCCCGTCCAGTTCATCGCCTACGACTACTACCGGCTGGTGAAAAATGGAAGCCGGGACGAGATCTTCGCGAAGTACCGGGTGAAATGCATCATCGGGCTGTTTAACCCCGAGATCGAGGGGATCCCCTTCATCGCGCTGGAGGACATCATCTCCATGAACGCGGCGGAGCAGTTAAAACGAATTTTCTCTGCCTACCTGGACAAGGGCCAGCTGGAGGTGTTCAGCCAGAACATGCTGAAAAACTTCACGCTCCAGAACGTGGTGGAGTCCATCACCATCTTAAACCCGGCCAAGCTGCTGGACGAGGTGGAGCGCTCCGTCACGCGCCTTTCCCGGATCACGGGCCAGAAGCTGGAGGGGCGGATCATCATCGGCCTGTACGTCCACCTGTGCTGTCTGGTGGAGCGCCTGGTGACCAAGACCTCCATCGAGAACTACCAGGACTTAGACGAGTTCCAGCGAAAGCACGGGGACTTTATCGGCTGGGCGAGAGAGTGCTTTCAGGACATCTCCAACCACTACAAGGTGGAACTGCCGGTCAGCGAGATCGCCTACATATACGACTACATCCATCTGTACTCAAAAAATAAAATGATCGGTCGGCCGTCCATGGGCGCGGACCGCGAGGACGAATAAAACCTGCAAGGAGGAAGAAACACAATGGGAATTACACTGGCAAGAATTGACAACCGGCTGCTGCACGGCATCGTGGCGACCCAGTGGGCCGGGCGCTCCGGCGCGCAGCGCATCATGATTATCGACGACGGGGTGGCCAACAACGAGCTGACCAAGGCCAGCATGAAATTGGCGCGCCCCACGGGCATGGCCATCTCCATCATCACCCTGGAGAAGGCGCTGACCAACTTTAAGGCGGGAAAATACGACGACCACAACGTGTTTGTGATCGTGAAGAGCCCGGTGACCCTGGAGAGTCTGTCCGAGGCGGGGGTGAAGATACCGGAGCTGGTGGTGGGGGGAACCACCCACCCGGACGAGTCCCAGCACAGCGTCAAGCTGTACCAGCGGGCTTACGCCACGGACCGGGAGATCGAGGCGTATAAGGTGTTAAAGGGCAACGGGACCAAAATCTACGCCCAGTACGTGCCCGCGGACTCCGTGGTGAATCTTGACGAGTTTTTACAATAGGAGGGAATGAGACATGACATTAGCAGTATGGCAGATAATTGCACTGATACTGGTGGCCGCGGGCATCAACCTGGACCGCCGCGGACTTTCACTGACCCACGCCAGACCGGCCATCGTCGGACTGATCTGCGGTCTGATCCTGGGGGATGTAAACAGCGGACTTTACATCGGCGGTACCTTCACCCTGATGTCCCTGGGCGTTGCGGCCATCGGAGGCTCCTCCGTGCCGGACTACGGCGTGGCCACCATCATCGCCTGCGCCTTCGCAAAGACCACCGGCCAGGGGCCTGAGGTGGGCCTGACCATCGGCCTTCCCGTGGGCATGCTGGGCGTGCAGATGGACGTGCTGTTTAAGATCTGCAACTCCTTTATCGCGCAGAAGGCGCAGCGCTACGCCAACGAGCGGGAGTTTAAGAAAATGTATCGGATCATGCTTCTGTGCCCCGTGATGGTGGCCGTGTTCATGTCCTTCCCCACCGCGGTGGCTCTGACCGCAGGGGCGCCCCTGGTGCAGGCGATTCTGGACGTGCTGCCCGCGTGGGTGACCGGCGGACTCTCCGTGGCCGGAAAGCTGCTGCCCGGCCTCGGCATCGCCATGCTGTTACACTACATGCCGGCCAAGAAGTACTTCAACTACATCCTGATCGGATTTGTGGTCAGCGCGTACTTAAAGGTTCCGGTTTTGGGCGTGGCCCTTCTGGGAACGGCCCTGGCGTACAAGTTCTACACGGACAATGAGCAGAGAGCGACAGTTGGATTTGCGGGAGGATTGGAAGATGAATAGAGAACCGGTTTTAACAAAGAAGGATTGTGTGAAGGGCGCCTGCAGATGGTCCCTGATGGCTGTTACCACATTTAACTACGACACGCAGCTGGCTCCGGCCGTGGTGTTCGGCATCGGACCGCTGCTGCGAAAGATTTACCCGGACGACGAGGAGTACGTGGAGGCCTTAAACAACCACTTCCGCTACTTCAACACCCACCCCTGGGTGGCCAACCTGGTGCTCGGCGCGACCCTGGCCCTGGAGGACAAGGAGGGAATCTCCGCCGCGGACGCAGTGCAGAACATCAAGGTCAGCCTGATGGGTCCCCTGGCCGGAATCGGCGACACCTTAATCTGGACGCTGCTCCCCACCATCCTGGGCTCCATCGCCGGGTACATGGCCCTGGAGGGCAATCCGGTAGGCACCATCCTGTGGCTTTTAACCAACGTGTTCTTCATCGCCGTCCGCACCCAGCTGATGTGGGTGGGCTACCGTGAGGGCACCAAGTTGATCACCAAGTTCGGCAGCCGGATTGCGCAGATCACCGACGCGGCCTCCGTCCTGGGACTGACCGTTGTGGGCGCCTTGGCGGCCACTGTGGTGACGGCCAAGACGACGCTCACCTTCCAGATGGGCGAGGTCAACATGGCTCTGGCGGATTTGCTGGACAAGATTCTTCCCTCCATGATCTCCGTGCTGACCGTTTGGGCGCTCTACAAGCTGATCGGCCGCAAGGGCATGAAGATCACCACCATCATCCTGCTTGTGATCCTGTTCTCCATGGCCTGCTCCGCCTTCGGAATCCTGGCGTAAAGGCGGGTGATTCAGATGGTAGAGGTAAGCGCGGCCAAGTACAATATCACGCCCCGGTTTCCCATGTACATGCGCGGCTACGCCATGCGCACGGGAAAATCCATCGGCGTGCTGGATGAGCTCTACTGCAGGGCCCTGTGCCTGCGAATCGACGGGGAGACCTTCGTCTGGGTGACGCTTGATTTATGCCGCCTGGAGGAGGAGATCAGCGGCTACGTACGCAGGGTGATCGGCGCCAAGTACAGTGTTCCTATGGAACATATTATTCTCTCCACCATCCACACCCACTCGGGCCCGGACGTGAGCTTCGAGGACGAGGGGGAGGACCGGAACCGGCGCAAGGCGGACTACCGGTCCTACATGGTGAGCCAGGTGTTCGCCGCGGTGGACGAGTGCTTTGAGCGGGGATTTTTGGAGGTGACGCCCTGCATGGTCCGGGGGACCATCGACGGGATGTACGGGAACCGGAACTATAAGGACAAGCCCAGCGACAAGGACGTGAACCTGATTCTGTTTAGGAACGCAAACCACGTGGTGGCGGGGATTTTCAACATGACCTGCCATCCCACGGTGCTGGGAATCCACAACATGAAGATCAGCTCTGATTTATTGGGAAATATTGGTAAACTGCTGGACGAGAAGTACAACACCACCTTTATCACCATGCAGGGGGCCTGCGGCGACATGGGCAACCGCCAGTACCGCCAGGGCAACGACGAGAGAGAGCTTAAGCGGGTGTGCGCCGGGATCATGGAGCAGATCGATGCCCTCGCGGGGGACGAGCAGGCCATGGACTTAAAGCCTGTGGCGGTGAAAACGTCCCAGTACACGGTGCGGCACAGCTACGACACGGAGGCGCTAAAGGCGCAGCTTTTGGAGGACGAGAGAAAGCTCGCCGCTGCGGTGACGGAGGACGAGAAAAAGCTCCTGTGGTCGGGAATCCGGCACATGAAGCGCAAGCTGGAGAAGGGCGGCGTGGATGTGACCCTGAAGACCGTGATCTATCATCTGGGCGATCTGGACGTGGTGACGGTGCCGGGAGAGCTGTTCTCCACCTTTGGGTTACAGATCAAGGCAGCCATGGAGGCGCCCATGCGGATCCTGTGGGGCTATGCGAACTACAGCGCAGGCTATATTGTGGAGCGGGACGAGTACGGAAAAGGCTACGAGAGCATGCAGACCCCCTTCCCCCAGGGCGAGGCGGAGCTGTATGTGAGACAGATAATCGACGATTTGTGAGGAGAGAGTGCTTATGAGAAGATTCGTAATCGCATCCCACTCCCGGATGGCCCGGGGCTTAAAGGATACGCTTCAGTTTCTCACGTCCAGGACGGACCTGATCGACATAAACGCCTACGTGGACGAGAGCGATTTAGAGGAGCAGATCCGCCGGGTGTTTGACGGGTTTGACCCGGAGGACGAGGTGGTGATCATGACGGACATGCTGGGAGGGAGCGTCAACCAGAAATTCTGCCCCCTCATGGGCGAGCATTGCCATCTGATCTGCGGGATCAACCTTCCCTGCGCCCTCAGCCTGGTGCTGCAGCCGGAGGACGTCCCCCTTACGGGCGAGGCGATCCGGGCGATTGTGGAGGAGTCCAGAAGCCACCTGATCTACGTGAACGAGTACGAGACGGGCGAGAACCAGGACGACGAGTGACAAGAACATTGATGTAAAAATTGCCCCGGAGGGCGCAGCTTATTGTGGCTGCGCCCTCCGGGGCTTTTTGCGGTTGCGAAAGGCTGCGCTTTCCGGGCAATTTTGCGCACGCCTCACAGGTCGATGCGCCGGTCCCGGTAGTAGAATTCCCGGTCCCGCTCGCCGATTTCCCGCAGCACCCGGCAGGGGTTCCCCACCGCCACCACGCCGGCGGGCAGATCCCTTGTGACCACGCTCCCGGCGCCAATCACCGTGCCGTCGCCGATTCGGATGCCGGGCAGCAGGATGGCCCCGGCGCCGATCCAGACATTTTTCCCGATGTGTACCGGCAGGTTGTACTGCAGGTTTCGCTCCCGCAGCTGTGGCAGAATCGGGTGGGCGGCGGTGGCGATGGTCACGTTGGGGCCGATCATGCAGTGGTCGCCGATGTAGATGTCCGCGTCGTCCACCAGGGTTAAGTTAAAGTTGGCGTACACGAAGGCGCCCATGTGCACGTGGGCTCCGCCCCAGTTGGCGTGAAGGGGCGGCTCGATGTAGCAGTTTTCGCCGATCTCTGCAAACATTTGCCGTAAGAGCGCCTCGCGCTTTGCGGCTTCACCGGGGCGGGTGGCATTGTAGTCGTAGAGGAGCTCCAAGCAGGCCGTCTGGCGGCGCATGATGTCCGGGTCGTCCGGGAGATAGAGCTTTCCCTGCTCCATGCGCTCCCGCATGATGTTGGTGTCCATAGGATGTACCTTCCTTTTTCGGTTGTGTCCGTTTTACTATATCACAACTTGACTTATATTCCAATCTGATCTAGTATTACAGGTGGAACTTTCAGAACAGGAGACGTGACAGATGAACAAGAAAGAAGTCAGCGAAATTAAGAAACTTTTCACCCCGGCCGGCTGTGCGATCACCCGGATCTGCGGCTGCTACGTGGACGCGGAGAAGAACAAGCGGACGGAGCTCAAGGAGGCGTTTCTCTCCCTGCCGGAGGAGGAAGCCTTCAAATATTTCACCATATTTAAGAGCGCCATGTCGGGGACGCTGGGGAAAAACCTGATCAACATGGAATTCCCGTTACATACCGAGGAGCCGGGCGGCACCCAGGAGTTCCTTCTGCGGCTTAAGGACAGCGAGCTCAAGGACGACGCGCTTCTCGAGGAATTTTACGACAAGGTGATCGAGCACTACGACTACGGCGAGAACTACTACATTGTGCTGATCCACTGCGCCTACGACATCCCTGCCAAGGCCTCGGACGGAATCGAGATGTTCGACGCCTCGGACTACGTCTACTCCTTCATCCAGTGCAGCATCTGCCCGGTGAAGCTGTCCAAGGAGGGGCTCAGCTACAACCCGCTGACCAACACCATCGAGAACCGCAACCGGGACTGGCTGGTGGAGGCGCCGGATCTGGGCTTTTTGTTCCCGGCCTTCAACGACCGCAACACGGACATCCACAGCCTGCTGTACTACTCCAAGAACGCGGAGGAGCTGAAGACCGAGCTGATCGACGAGGTGCTCGGCTGCACCATCCCGCTGTCCGCCAAGAGCCAGAAGGAGACCTTCCAGGCCATCGTGGAGGAGACTCTGGGGGAGAACTGCGATTTTGAGACCGTGAAGAACATCCACGAGAGCTTGAGCGAGATGCTGGAGGAGCGCAAGGAGGACCCGGAGCCCCTGACGCTGGACAAGTACCAGGTGAAGCGCCTTCTGGAGGACAACGGCGCGGACCCGGAGAAGCTGCAGGAGCTGGACACGATCTATCCCACGGACGAGAAGAGCCGGGAGGCCAGCTTTGTGGCCACCAACGTGGTCAGCACCCGGGGCTTTGAGATCAAGACGCCGGACGTGAGCATCAAGGTGGCGCCGGACAAGACCTATCTGGTGCAGACGAAGATGGTGGAGGGCCGC
This sequence comes from uncultured Clostridium sp., assembly GCA_900555045.1. Lineage (GTDB taxonomy): Bacteria > Bacillota > Clostridia > Lachnospirales > Lachnospiraceae > Enterocloster. The sequence goes on from USJW01000104.1 coordinate 9,566, forward strand.
TCCTGCATCGTCATCGAGGTGAACGAGCACGTGGAGATCAACGGAATCTCCGTCAAGCCGATCCGGGTGCAGCGGGACGGGGAACTGTGACCTTTGGCATATTTTTTCCGATTTTTGCATATAATGGAACAAGTGGTACAAACCATCATAATATGCAGAGATGAAGGAGAGAACAGATATGGCACGTGGAGTTAGAAAGACACCTCTTGAAAAGCTGAACGAGGAGCTGGGCCAGGTGGAGGAGGCCATCAGGCAGTACCGGGACTGCATGGAGACGCTGAAGGAGAAGGAGCGTCAGCTCCGGGATCAGATCGAGCTGGAGCAGTTCAAGACCGTGACCGCACTGTTGGACGAGCAGGGATTGACCATCGAGGACTTAAAGGAGATGCTGGAGCAGAACCGGGGGACACAGCAGCAGAGCGCTTAGGCGCTTTGCTGCAGCTTCATAGCTGGCACCATGAATCTGCACTGCGGCGGAAGTGAATTCCACCTACGTGAATCTACAATCTGGTAAGAGCGCTTGCGCGCTCTTTTTTTGATTGCAGTGGAGGGCCATGCTATATTGAAAGGACTGTTAAATATCAGACAAAATTAACGGAAACCTTATTGTAGGTATCAGGTTATTTTGGTATAATTGTGGTATTACTTGTCGAATAATTCTGAAAAATTAGGAGCAGTACACAAAGAAAGGACGCATGATATTGTGAAGGAACTGACGATCGGGCAGATGGCCAGGCTGAACGGGGTGTCGGAGCAGGCGCTTCGGCTCTACGACCGGAGCGGGCTTTTTTCGCCCATGTACCGGGACGAGGAGAACGGCTACCGTTATTACGACATACGCCAGAGCGCGCAGCTGGACATGATCCAGCACATGAAATCCCTGGGCATGTCCTTAAAGGATATCCGCAGCCAGTTGGAGGACTTCGACCTGGAGGAGTTCAAGAAGATTCTGGAGTGCAATTCCCGGGCCATCGACGAGCAGATGCGGGAGCTGCAGTACCAGAAGCGTGCCATCCGCAGGACCCTGGAGAGCTACGAGTGGTACGAGAACGCCCCGCCGGACGGCACCATCGTGCTGGAGTACATCCCCAAGCGCCTGACCTACATGGTGAACTCGGGGATCAATTTCTACGACTTCGGCATCGACGTCTACGAGAAGATCCTCAGGGATTTAAAGAAGAATCTGCTGGCCCACCGGCTCTCGCCCATCTATTTCTACAACGCGGGCACCGTGCTGCGGAGAGACCGGCTTTTGGCCAGGGATTTCTACTCCACGGAGATCTTCGTGCTGGTGGACGAGGGCGCGGTGGAGGAGAGCCTCATCACCCGGATTCCGGCCAGCTCCTACCTGTGCATCTACTGTAACAGCTTTGACAAGGAGAAGGAATACATCGGCCGGCTTCTGGAAACCATAGAGGAGAGGGGATATCAGATTACCGGAGACTACATCTGCGAGGTGGTGGCGGAGGTGCCCATGGACATGCAGGAGCGGGGCATGTTTTTGCGCCTTCAGATCCCGGTCCGCCTGTAAAAAACGCGAAAAAATCCCCATTGACTTGATACCTTGTATAAGCCTTATACTTTAGGTACAAGGCAACAAAACACTGATCAGGAAAGGGGTTATGTGAAATGATGAACTGTGAAAAAATCCGTGTAGTGCAGTACGGCTGCGGCAAGATGGCCAAGTACATTCTCCGCTATCTCTATGAGAAGGGCGCTGAGATCGTGGGAGCGATCGATGTGAACCCGGAGGTGGTCGGGATGGATGTGGGCGAGTTCGCGGGCCTGGGAATGAAGCTGGGCGTGACCATCCGCGACGACGCGGACGCGGTTTTGGACGAGTGCGACGCGGACATCGCGGTGCTGACGCTGTTCAGCTTTATGGACGACGTGTACCCGCACTTTGAGAAGTGCGTATCCCGGGGAATCAACGTGGTAACCACCTGTGAGGAGGCCATCTATCCCTGGACCACCTCCTCCGCGATCACCAACCGGCTGGATAAGCTGGCCAAGGAAACCGGCTGCACCATCGTGGGCGCCGGCATGCAGGATATCTACTGGGTCAACATGATCGGCCTGGTGGCGGGCGGCGTGCACCGCATCGACCGGATCGAGGGCGCCATCAGCTACAACGTGGAGGACTACGGACTGGCACTGGCGGAAGCTCACGGCGTGGGCCTGACCCCGGAGGAGTTCGAGGAGAAGATCGCTCACCCCACCACCCTGGAGCCCTGCTATGTCTGGAACTCCAACGAGGCGCTGTGCAGCAAGATGGGCTGGACCATCAAATCCCAGACCCAGAAGTGCGTTCCCTATTTCTACGACGGCGACATGTACTCCGAGACCATGGGCCGCGTGATCCCCAAGGGGCAGTGCATCGGCATGAGCGCCGTGGTGACCACGGAGACCTTCCAGGGACCGGTGATCGAGACCCAGTGTATCGGCAAGGTGTACGGGCCTGACGACGGCGATATGTGCGACTGGAAGATTTACGGCGAGCCGGACACCACCTTCTTTGTGAAGAAGCCCGCCACCGTGGAGCACACCTGCGCCACCATCGTGAACCGCATCCCCACCATCTTAAACGCCCCGGCAGGCTACATCACCGTGGAGAAGCTGGAGGACGTAGAGTACCTGTCCTACCCGCTGCACATGTACCTGGACCTGTAAAATAACCGAATATTCGAGTGATTTTGTGAAAAGCCCCGGCTGCTGGATAAAATTGGCAGCCGGGGCTTCGTGAATATTTCCCGATGCGTATAGACAAACACAGCGCTAGTTGCTATAATGACTATATTCGAAATTTAGCAGAGGGAAGGATGTACATATGAGTCGGACTTCAAATGTAGGGTTTGTGTACCGCCAATATACGAAAGATGGCAAATTCATGGCGGATTACAAGAGCTCCCGGGAAGCCTCGGAGGCAGCGGGAACATCGTCCGGAGCCGTGGTGAGAGCGGCCCACGGCGAGCGGAAAACCGGAGGCGGTTTTATCTGGAAAAAGGTGAGGGAGGAGACTCCCAAGGAGGATATTGACGTTGAGGATACCAGCTGCATCGGATACCATGACAAGCGCCCGTTAATCCAGATGGATCTGGAGGGAAATGTGGTCGGGGAATTTATGTCGATCGCCCACGCCAGCAGAGCCATGGGAATCAGCCGCCGCAGTTTGTCCTGCGCCCTAAGCGGAGCGCAGAAGACCGCAGGTGGATTTTGCTGGATGTTAAAAGAGACGGATTAAAATCATAATTGACACAGGGGCCGCCGGCAAAATTTTTCCGGCGGCTTTTCGCGCGCTTGGGGCAGACGGCGCGGGGAAGCGTATACCGAACAAGCCATGCCACATATATTGAAGAGAAAGAAATGTGTGCGGGATGGCAGCCGATGGAAATCTATGTGGTGAGACTTAACGACAATGTGGACCGGATTGCGGCCGTCCATGGGGTCTCGGTGGACGCGTTAATCTATATCAACCAGCTGGTTTACCCCTATGAGCTGGCGGTGGGCCAGGCGCTGCTTTTGCCAGGGCCTGACGGGGAGCGGGCGGCGGGAGAGCGCTACAGGGCCTGGAGCCTGGGGTACGCCTACCCCTTTATCAGCCCGTGGGTGCTGGAGCAGAGCCTGCCCTTTCTGTCCGGGCTCCACGTGTTCTCCTACGGCTTCACGGAGGAGGGGGAGATTGTGGAGCCGGTTCTGGACGATGGCTTCATGATCCGGGCGGCGAAGGGGGCGGGGACCCTGCCGGTTCTCACCTTCACCTCCATCGGCGCGGACGGCCGGTTTCACAGCTCGCTGATCCACACGCTCCTGGGAAGCGAAGAGCTACAGCAGCGGGTGCTCCTGCAGCTGGGGATCGTGATGCAGGAGAAGGGCTTTCGGGGAATCGACATTGACTTTGAGTACATACCGGCAGAGGACCGGTACCGGTTTGCCGCGTTTGTGGAGCTGGTGAGCCGGGTGTTCGGGGCCTTCGGCTACCAGGTGAGCGTGGCCCTGGCGCCGAAGACGTCCGCCGACCAGCCGGGGCTGCTCTACGAGGGCGTGGACTACGGCCTTTTGGGCCGGGCCGCGGACCAGGTGATGCTGATGACCTACGAGTGGGGTTACACCTACGGCCCGCCCATGGCGGTGGCGCCGATCAACATGGTGCGCCGGGTGGCGGAGTACGCGCTGACGGAGATCCCGCGGGAGAAGATTATCTTAGGGATTCCCAACTACGGCTACGACTGGCCGCTCCCCTACGTGCGCGGCACCACCCGCGCGCGGACGTTAGGGAACGTGGAGGCGGTCCGCCTGGCCATCACCCACGGGGCGCAGATCCAGTTTGACGCCCAGGCCCAGTCCCCACACTTTTACTACAATCAGGACGGGGTGCGCCACGAGGTGTGGTTTGAGGATGTGCGCAGCTACCGGGCCAAGTTTGAGTTAATCAGAGAGCTGGGGCTTAAAGGGGCCGGCTTCTGGCAGATGATGCAGCTGTTTCGGGCGGGGCTTTTGCTGATGGCGGATACCTTCGAACTGACAAAAAATGTGTAAACAATGTGGAAATGTCCCCCAATTTATAGTACAATGAACGCAGTGAGGAAACTAGAAAATGACAAAAGCCATGAGAATAGAGAGGATTGCCATATGAGACGAGAGAATATGCTTTGGAGCGAACGAAAGAGAAACGCGCTTGGCCTGCCCTGGACATTCACCGTGTACGGCCTGACGGAGGACCGCCTGTTTGTCAAGTCCGGCATGCTGACGGTGCACGAGGACGAGGTGCGCCTGTACCGGGTGCTGGATCTGACCCTGAGCCGGAGCCTGGGGCAGCGGCTTCTGGGGCTTGGGACGATCCACGTGGTCAGCAGCGACAAGACCATGAAAAATTTCGACATTGTGAACGTCCGCAAGAGCGCGGATGTGATGGAGCAGCTGTCCGAGCTGGTGGAGAAGGAGCGGGATCACAAGCGGGTGTCCTCCAGGGAATTTATGAGCAGCTCCCCGGATGAGGACAATCTGGACGAGGATGATTACGGCGACGATGAGGAGAACTAAAAGAGGGCCCGTCCGGCGCCTTTTGGACGGCTGCCGGGGAGAGGAAGCAAAAAAACACGCGAAAATTTCTTGCAAAATTCCTAAATTCGTGGTCCTGTAAGGTGGGGGACCGGCGGGGGAAATCCGTCGGTCCCCATATTTTTGGGAACCGTGGGATGAAACTGCACGAAAACACGGCAGATATTCATGCCTGTTCCGTCAAAATACACAACAAAAATCGACTTTTTTGGACAAACCGGGCATGAAACGAAATTTGACAACTGAGCGTAATCATGCTATAAGTATTTCAACGGCCAACGAACAATCGTCGACTGCGACTGCACCACACCGGTGCGGTCCCACAAAAAAGGAGTTTTGAGAATGAAACAGAAAAGAATCATGTTACCGTCAATGGCTGAGGCAAAACGATTTGTCGATGAGGCCACCAAGTGTGACTTTGATATTGATGTTTTCTATAATCGGATTATTATTGATGCAAAGTCCATTCTTGGAGTGCTGAGCCTGGATTTAACCCGCATTCTGACCGTGCAGTACAACGGGGACAATGCAGAGTTTGAGGCGTACTTGGAGACGCTGGATCCGCAGAACGCGACAGCCGTGGCATAGGGACAACTAAAGAGAGACGCTTGATCATGCAAGGCGGGGTGGATTGTGAACGTGTGTTTGCAATCCGCCCCGTTTTGTGTTATCATGATAGGACAGCAAAAATGCGAAAACGCAGTGGGAGGTTGGCCGTGGAGGAGAGATCCCTGTCCGTCATTCGAATATCGGTGCGCAATCTGGTGGAGTTTGTCCTAAGGAGCGGCGACCTGGACAACCGCAGGACCGCGGGGGCCAAGAAGGAGGCCATGCAGGCGGGAGGGCGGCTCCACCGCAAGATCCAGAAGCGGATGGGCAGCGAGTACCGGGCCGAGGTGAGCTTAAAGCATACGGTGGACGAGGAGGAGTTTAAGCTCCTGGTGGAGGGCCGGGCCGACGGCGTCATCGAGGAGGCGTCCGGCTGCACCATCGACGAGATCAAGTGCATCTATATGGATTTAAAGTACCTGGAGGACGCGGACCCGGTCCACTTGGCCCAGGCCAAGTGCTATGCCTACTTCCTGGCCTGCGACCGGGAGCTTGCGGCCGCGGGGGTGCAGATCACCTACTGCAACATTGAGACCGAGGAGATTAAGCGCTTCCGGTTTGACTTCTCCTTCGAGGAGCTGGAGCAGTGGTTTCTCGGCCTGGTCCACGAGTACGTCAAGTGGGCCAGGTTTCAGTACCGGCACAACCTGCGGCGCCAGGAATCCCTAAAGGAGCTGGAATTCCCCTACGCTTACCGGGACGGGCAAAAAGGGCTGGCCGCGGCCGTGTACCGCAGCATCGCCCAGGGGAGAAATCTCTTTATCCAGGCGCCCACCGGCGTCGGAAAGACCCTCTCCACCATCTTTCCCAGCTTAAAGGCCATGGGGGAGGGGAAGGGCGACAAGCTGTTCTACCTGACCGCCAAGAGCATCACCCGAAGCGTGGCGGAGGAGGCGTTCTCGGTGCTCAGGTCTCTGCGGCAGCTCTACTTTACCACCGTGACCATCACCGCCAAGGAGAAGCTCTGTATCTTAGAGAAGCCGGACTGCAACCCCGAAACCTGCCCTGCGGCGAAGGGACACTACGACCGGGTGAACGATGCGGTGTACGACATTCTCCACGAGGAGATGGGGATCACACGGGAGAAGGTGCTGGACTATGCGGCCCGCTACAATGTGTGCCCCTTCGAGTTCTGTCTGGACATTACCAACTGGGCCGACGGGATCATCTGCGACTACAATTACGTGTTCGACCCGAATGTGCGCCTGAAGCGGTACTTCGCCGAGGGCAGCACGCCGGGGGAGTACCTGTTTTTGGTGGACGAGGCCCACAACCTGGTGACCCGCGGCCGCGAGATGTTCAGTGCCGGCCTGGTGAAGGAGGATCTGCTGCTGGTAAAGCGGATCCTAAAGTCCAGGGAGGGGGCGGAGCGGACGATCCGCCAGCTGGACCGGTGCAACAAGGAGATGCTGAGCCTAAAGCGGGCCTTCGCCGAGGAGGACGGCGGGGACGAGGGGGTGCGCCAGCGCTCGGTGCTGGGCAGGGATTACCAGCTCTTAAAGGACGTGAACCTTCTGTACCTGGAGCTCTCCGGCATGTTCGGGGAGCTGGAGGCCTTCATGAACGAGCACATAGAGTTCGAGGACCGGGATCTGGTGCTGGACTTCTATTTTAAGGTCCGCGACTTCCTGTACGTGCACGACCGTTTGGACGACAACTACCGGATCTACTCCAGGCTGCTGGAGGACGGCAGCTTTCTCGTAAAGCTCATGTGCATCAACCCCTCCACTAATTTGCGGGAGTGCCTGGATTCGGGGCTATCCACCCTGTTTTTCTCCGCCACGCTGCTGCCGATCCAGTACTACAAGGAGCTTCTCAGCGGGGACCAGTCGGAGTACGCGGTTTACGCCAACTCCCCGTTTCCCCAGGAAAACCGCCTGATCGTCGCAGCCACGGACGTCAGCAGCATCTACCGGCGCAGAAACCGGAGGGAGTACGAGCGGGTGGCCGGGTACATCGTGGACATCGTAGGTGCCAAAAAGGGGAACTATATGGTGTTCTGCCCGTCCTACCAGTATCTGAACGCGGTGGCGGAGGTCTTTTCGCAGATGGAGGAGAAAGGGGAGCTGCCCTTTCAGTGGATCTCCCAGTCCAGCCACATGCGGGAGGAGGAGCGGGAGGAGTTTTTGGCGCGCTTTGCCGGGGAGCGGGACACCTCGCTCACAGCGCTCTGCGTGATGGGGGGAATCTTTTCCGAGGGGATTGATCTGAAGGAGGAACAGCTGATCGGGGCCATCGTGATCGGCACCGGGCTGCCTCAGGTGAATGTGGAGCAGGAGATCCTGCGGGAATATTTCGACGAGCACGGAGGGCAGGGATTTTCCTACGCCTACCAGTACCCGGGGATGAACAAGGTGATGCAGGCCGCGGGCCGGGTGATCCGGACGGACACGGACCGCGGCGTGATTGCGCTGTTGGACGACCGGTTTTTAAAGCCGGACTACCAGGCGCTCTTTCCAAGGGAGTGGGAGACCTTCGCGGTGGTGAACCGCCGCAATGTGCGCCAGGCCCTGGAGGACTTCTGGAGCCGCTTTTGAGGGACTAGAGCAGCTCCATAAACTGGCGGGCGGCCTGGGACACGGGCAGGCTCTCGTTGTAGGCCACCACCATCTGCCGCGTGGGCAGGCTCTCGGTCAGCTTAAGGATAAACAGGTTCGGGTCGTCCTTGGGGATACAGAAATCCGGCACAAAGGCGATTCCAAGGCCGATGCGGGCCAGATCGATCAGCAGATCGTTGCTGGAGAGCTCGATCTCGGGCACCAGATCCAGCTGGCTCTTCTGGAATATCTGGTGGAGGAACTCGCTGGTGGTGCTCTTGCGGTCCAGCATCATGATGGGGTACCCCAGCAGCTCGTCCAGGGAGACCGGCCTTCCCGCTAACGGGAACGAGGCGCGGTTGGCCACGAACACGTCGGTGAACTCGTTGATGACCCGGATGTTTAAGTTCCCGGTCAGCGCGGAGTTGGGGTAGTTGGTGACGATGAAGTCCGCCTGCCCGTTCTCCAGAAAATGGGCGCACTCGATGGAGGTCTGGTTGGTCACCTTGATGTGGATGTTGGGGTATTCCTTGTGGAACCGGTTTAAGTAGGGCACCAGGTAGTAGCGGCAGATGGTGTCGCTGGCCCCGATGCGCAGCTGGCCGCCGTTTAGGGTGTGGGCCTCTAAGAGCTGGTTTTCGCCCTTGCGGATCAGGTTCATAGCCGGCTCCACGTGCTTTAGGAGATCGGAAGAGCGTCGTGTAGGGAAAGAGTGTAGATCTCGGTGGTCGCCGTATCATTAAAAAAAAAAAAAAAA
>USJW01000105.1 GCA_900555045.1 uncultured Clostridium sp.
AAAAGTGCGGCCAACCCCGACAGCGCACGTTTTCCCTTTATGATAAAGCCCGGAGCCGCATTCGCGTCATGCTGGGACCGCACATCACTGGTTTTGTGCTGTTGAATACTCATTCAATAAGTTCCTCCCATGTGCTTTCGATTGACAGAGAAATATATTTATAGAGTATAGCATTTAGCAAGTGCTTCGGCAACCTTATATTTCTTAAGTTTCCGCAGGATTCTCGACCTTAAGCATCGTGACGGTCATGCTTCTGGCGCGCGACGCGTTCGGAAGGACCACCTGTGCTATGGGGGAGGGAGCCGTTCTCCCTCTGGAGGAAGGCTACTTCTGTATCCTGTTCCCCGAGGATGTCCACCGGACAAAGACAATGGCGGAGGAGCCGTGCGAGGTGTTAAAGGGCGTATTTAAGATCAAACTGTAAATTCCACGGTTCAGAAAAATACAAAAAGGGCGCTGCAAAATAGATGGTTACTCATCTGTGATGCAGCGCCATCCCTACATTTATGTGTTGGGATTCTTATTTCCGTTGCTCCAATGCCAGCCCAATCAGACGATCCGCCTGGTCCGCCATGAACAGGGGGATATTCAGCATATCGTCATCCAGTTTCAGATTGTCCAGAGAAAAGCGGATGCGAAGCTTGACCTTGTCGGGGAACAGCTCCTTGAACTTTTTTAAGCTCTTGCGGGATGTGTTGGCTTCGGATTTGACCTCGATCGGGAAAATGTCGTTCTCCCGCTGGATGAGGAAATCCACTTCGTAGGGCGGGTTGCTCTGGCTCCAATACCGGGGCGAAACTTCAAACTGCGTGATCAGGGTTTGCAGCACAAAGTTTTCAGTCAAAGCGCCCCTAAACTCAGTGAACAGGCGGTTGCCTTCCCCAAAGGCCGTGGGAGACAGCTGAGCCAGACGGCGGAGCAGGCCCACGTCCACCAGATAGATCTTGAAGGCGGACAGGTCATCGTAGGCTGCTATCGGCAGGCCGGGGGCAGAGCTTCGGTAAACCTTATGCACCAGTCGGGCATCTACCAGCCACTGCAACGCATCTTCGTACTCACGTGCCCGTGCCCCTTCCTTGACTACCTTGTAGAGGAACTTCTTATTCTCTCTTGCGAGTTGAGAAGGCACGGACTTCCAGATGATAGAGATCTTCGGAAACTCGCTGAGGTTGGGATGTTTGGCAAAATCACGCTCATAGGCACCGATGATTCCGGACAGCGCTTCCTGCATGGCGGATACATCGCGGGCTTCCGTCCACATGAGTACCGATTCTGGCATACCGCCAGTGACATAGTACATCTTTAATTTTTCATACAGCGGATTGAAGAAGGCATCAGGGATGGGTTCCAAAGTGTCTACCTGTTTCAGATACTGCGCCAGGTTCTCATCACCGTTGGCAAGCAGGAACTCCGTGAAGGTCATAGGGTCGATCTGCATGAAATTGACCTTACCCACCGGGAAAGAGGAGGGCCTCGCCAGAGCAATACCCAGCAGAGAACCGGCACAGGCGATATGATACTGCGGTGCGTTCTCACAGAAATACTTCATGGAGTTGATAACCTTCGGGCAGTCCTGCACCTCGTCAAAGATGATGAGGGTCTTTTCGGGCACAATCTTCTGACCGCTGGCCAGCATCAAATTCTGCAGAATCCGATTCACATCCTTGGTGGTTTCAAAAAACTGCTTGTACTCCTCGTTTTCGTCGAAGTTGAAATAGGCTGTATTTTCATAATAGCGTCTGCCGAACTCTTTCAGAATCCAGGTCTTGCCAACTTGCCGCACGCCCTTTAAAATCAGCGGTTTGCGATAGGGAGAATTCTTCCATTCCAGCAGCCTGGTTAATATCAATCGCTCCATAACGGCACTCCTTCACACTTTTATTGCAGTTTCAAGGACTTGTAATCACACTTTATTATACGTCGATTGCTTTGAAATCACAACGGAAATCACATAATTATTTAATTTATTGTGACACACAATCACATTTTTATTAATAATTCCTTTTGCCAGGGCACACAAAAAACGGCACGAAATCCACAAATAAAGGATTCATGCCGTTTTTATGAACAGAGAGCGAATCAGTGATTTTGCGAAAGCCCGCTACATTCCCATCAAACCACCTATACAAAATCTTTCCGCATCGGCGTAAAGAAATCCACCAGGATCCCGTCCTCCAGGCATTCACACCCGTGCACAATATCGTTCTGCTTTAACAGCGTGTCGCCCGCCGCAACCTCGTGGGTGGTGTCGCCGATGGTGAAGCGGAAGCGGCCGGACGCCACGTATGTAATCTGCGTGTGGGGGTGGTGGTGCATCGCGCCGATTCCGCCCTTCTTGAACACATTCTCCACACACATCAACTCGTCGCAGTAAGCGAGAATCCGGCGCTCCACGCCCGGACCGGCCTCAGTGCCTTCCACATCCTTGCCAAACACCCAGTTGGCTCCTTTTTTAGCTTCCATATCTTTACCTCCTGAAAAATGATCCATTAAATCTAATGTAACATTGATGAAAGAGTTTGTCAATACGAAGAGAGAAAACGTTGTCTCAAAAATATAGTCGATCAATTCACTAAAGATTTGGAAATATTCAAAAAATATTACCGCTCAGTGCGGGACAGGAGGACTGCTGCGGTAAAAACAGCTTTATTTCCGGTAAAAACGGTTCAATTTTTGAGAAAATAGTGATTTACGTATCGCCTTTCATGGGCTACAATGATGTCAGAACGGTGGGCCTTGGTTCGCCATGAGGAGGTTAAGGGATGGATAAGATTAAGATGACGACTCCGCTCGTGGAGATGGACGGGGATGAGATGGCGGCCATTCTGTGGCGGGAGACCAAGGAGAAGCTGGTGCTGCCGTTTGTGGACCTGGCGGTGGACTACTATGACTTGGGGATCCGCAACCGGGACAACACGGAGGATCAGGTGACCGTGGAATCCGCCATGGCGGCCAAGAAATACGGCGTTGCGGTGAAGTGCGCCACCATCACGCCCAACCTGGAGCGCGTGCGGGAGTATAATCTGAAAAAGATGTGGAAGAGCCCCAACGCCACGATCCGCTCTGCGCTGGACGGCACGGTGTTTCGCGCGCCCATTCTGATAAAGGGCATCGAGCCCTATGTGAAGACCTGGGAGAAGCCCATCACCCTGGCCCGCCACGCCTACGGCGATCTGTACCGGGGCACGGAGATGAAGATTGACGGACCGGGGGTGTGTGAGCTTGTGTTCACCGCGGAGGACGGGACGGAACGGCGGGAGCTGATCCACAAATTTACGGGCCCAGGCGTGGCCCAGGGCATCCACAACCTGGACGCCTCCATCCGCAGCTTTGCCCGCTGCTGCATGACCTACGCCCTGGACGTGAAGCAGGATCTGATCTTCTCCGCCAAGGACACGATCTCCAAGGTGTACGACCGGAATTTCCGGGAGATTTTTAAGACCGTGTTCATGGAGGAGTACATGGAGAAGTTCCGCCATGCGGGCCTTCACTACGAGTACTGCCTGATCGACGACGCGGTCTCCCGGGTGATCAAGAACAGCGGCGGCTACGTGTGGGCCTGCCAGAACTACGACGGGGACGTGATGAGCGACATGCTGGCGACCGCCTACGGCTCCGCGGCCATGATGACCTCCGTTTTGGTGTCGCCGGACGGCATCTACGAGTATGAGGCGGCCCACGGGACGGTGCGCCGGCACTACTACCAGTACCTGGAGGGCGGCGTGGCCTCCACCAACCCGCTGGCCATCATCATGGCCTGGAGCGGCGGCCTCAAGAAGCGGGGCGAGCTGGACGGAAACAGGGAGCTGGCCGGGTTCGGGCAGGCGCTGGAGGAGGAAGCGGTCCGCTTGGTGGAGCAGGGGATTATGACCGCGGATCTGGAGAAGGTGACCACCAACCCCAATCCCCACGTGGTGACGGGGCTTCGGTTTATCGATATTCTTAAAAAGCGGCTGGCGGAGCGCCTCGGGGCCTAGGCGCAGGGCGGCAAGCGATGAAGGGGTGAGTGACAGATGAAACTTGGGACCGGGAGCCGGGAGAAAATCCAGATGTCCGAGGCGGTTTCCACCGGCATCTTTCTGACCCTCTCGGGCGGATTTCAGGACGCATACACATACTTTTGCAGGGGAAAGGTCTTCGCCAACGCGCAGACGGGCAACATCGTGCTCTGGGGCACCCACATGGCGAAGCGGGAGTGGGCCATGGCCTTCCGGTACCTGGCGCCCATCCTGGCGTTCGTCGCGGGGGTCTACGTGGCGGAGCACATCAAGCGGGTGCACAGGGAGCGGGAGGGCGGACTGCTGCACTGGCGTCAGATCGTGGTGGCGGTGGAGATTGCGCTACTGTTCGCGGTGGGGTTCATGCCCCAGTCCATGAACATGGCGGCAAACGTCACGGTGTCCTTCGTCTGCTCCATGCAGGTGAACGCGTTCCGCAAGATCAAGGGGAGCCCCTACGCCAGCACCATGTGCATCGGGAACCTGCGCAGCGCCACGGAGGCATTTTACGCGTTCCGGCACACGGGGGACCGGCGGATCCTAGAAAAATGCCTCCGCTACTACGGGGTGATCGTGATTTTCGCCCTGGGCGCCACCCTCGGAAGCCTGTCTGCGGAGCGGTTTGGGGAGCGGGCGATCTGGATGAGCTGCGGCATGCTGTTTGTCAGCTTCCTGATCATGTTCGCCCAGGAGGAAGAGGCAAGGGAAGAGAAAAAAGAAGGATAGCGAGGAGATGTACAGCGAGGAGATTCCCCGCCGCAGCGCGTTTGGAGGCTGCGGCGGGGGATTTTTTTGGCACGCGGCGGGCCGCATGTTTTCCCGCGCATCTCCCCCACACATCGCAAAAAGAGTATTTACAAAAATTCCAAAAAGTGATATGCTGTCCATAGCGTTATTCACATATATAAATAACGGAAACGGTCGAACATAAAAATACAGTTGGAGGTTGGTTACAGGCTATGAAATTGATTCGCACAGTGGACGCGGAAGGGGCCGTGCTCTGCCATGACATTACACAGATTATCAAAGGGGTGACCAAGGACGCGGTGTTCCGCAAGGGCCATGTGGTCACGAAGGAGGACATCCCCGTTCTCCTGAGCGTGGGCAAGGACCAGCTCTACGTCTGGGAGAAGGAGGAGGGGATGCTCCACGAGAACGACGCGGCGGAGATCCTCTGCGCCATGTGCATGGGCCAGAATATGGACCGCACCGAGGCCAAGGAGGGCAAGATCGAGTTGAAGGCGGCCTGCGACGGCCTGCTCAAGGTGGACAACCAGGCGCTGAAGGCGGTCAACGGGCTGGGCCAGATGATGATCGCCACCCGCCACGGGAATTTCCCGGTGAAGAAGGGCGACAAGCTGGCGGGCACCCGCATCATCCCCCTTGTGATCGAGGAGGAGAAGATGGAGGCGGCGAAGCGCGCTGCAGCCCAGGTGACGGGCGGAAAGCCGATCCTGGAGCTGAAACCGTTTCTACATAAGAAGGTGGGCATCGTGACCACCGGCAACGAGGTGTATTACGGGAGAATCAAGGACACCTTCACGCCGGTGATCGAGGAGAAGTTCTCGGAGTTTGACGCCCAGGTGATCGACCATGTGACCTGGAACGACGACGACACCAAGGTGACGGCCAGCATCCTGGATATGATCGAAAAGGGCGCGGACGTGGTGGTCTGCACCGGGGGCATGAGCGTGGACCCGGATGACAAGACGCCGCTCGCCATAAAGAATACCGGGGCGCGGATCGTGTCCTACGGCGCGCCGGTGCTGCCGGGGGCCATGTTCCTTCTGGCCTACTACGACGCCGGGGACCGCACGGTGGCGGTGATGGGGCTGCCGGGCTGCGTGATGTACGCGAAGCGGACCATTTTCGACCTGGTGCTGCCGCGGGTTATGGCCGACGACGAGGTCACGCCGGAGGATTTGGCGGCGCTGGGGCAGGGCGGACTGTGCCTTAACTGCCCACAGTGCACCTATCCCAACTGCGGATTTGGAAAAGGAATGTAGGAAGGACGGAACCGACTGATGGAATTTACACATTTTGACGAGCAGGGAAATGCGCACATGGTGGATGTGGGCGACAAGGCGGACACCAGGCGCGAGGCGGTGGCCCGGGGCAGCATCTTTATGAGCCCCCAGTGCCTGGCGATGGTGAAGGATGGGACTATGGCCAAGGGCGACGTGCTGGGCGTGGCCCGGGTGGCGGGAATCATGGGCGCCAAGCGCACCTCGGATCTGATCCCGCTGTGCCATATCCTGAATTTAACGAAGCTGAACGTGGATTTCACCATCCATGAGGAGCGCTGCGAGATCGAGGCCGCATGCACGGCCAGGACCACCGGGAAGACCGGCGTGGAGATGGAGGCGCTCACGGGCGTGACGGTGGCGCTTCTGACCATCTACGACATGTGCAAGGCCGTGGACAAATCCATGGAGATCGGGAACGTGTATCTGGAGAAAAAGTCCGGCGGCAAGAGCGGGGATTTCCACAACCCGAAGCATCCGCAGGCGGAAGAACAGGGATAAAAGCTATGAGAGATTCATTTGGAAGAGAGATCGACTATATGCGGATTTCCATCACGGACCGCTGCAACCTGCGGTGCCGCTACTGCATGCCCGAGGGCGTGGAGTGGCTGCCCATGGAGGACATTCTCACCTACGAGGAGATTGAGCGGATCTGCATGGAGGCGGTGAAGCTGGGGATCCGCCACATCAAGGTGACCGGCGGGGAGCCGCTCGTGCGAAAGGGCTGTCCGCAGCTCATCGGCCGTTTGCGGGCGATCCCCGGCATCGAGGCCGTGACGATCACCACGAACGGGATTCTGCTGGAGCGGTATCTGGAGGATTTGAAGAGGGCCGGGGTGGACGGGATCAATGTGAGCCTGGACACGCTGGACCGGGACAAGTACCGGGAGCTGACCGGCTTTGACTGTCTTAGCGAGGTGCTCTCAGGGATCCGCGCGGCGGTGGACGCGGGGCTCAAGGTGAAGGTGAACGCGGTGTCGCTGGACTGCGGGGCCGGGGAGAACGGCGCCTACGGCTGGCAGGCGCTGACGGAGCTGGCGCGGGAGCTGCCGGTGGACGTGCGGTTTATCGAGATGATGCCTATCGGCCATGGAAAGCAGTTTGAGACGGTGGATCACAAGCAGCTTTTGGCGCAGATGTACGAGGTCTACCCGGACATGGAGCCGGATGAGCGCAGCCATGGCTTCGGCCCGGCGGTGTACTACCGTGTCCCGGGCTTTCAGGGCAGTCTGGGGTTGATCAGCGCCATTCACGGGAAATTCTGCGGGGCCTGCAACCGGGTGCGCCTGACCAGCACCGGGTATTTGAAGACCTGCCTCTGCTACGAGGACGGGGTGGATTTGAGGCCGCTTCTGCGGGAGGCCGCGGAGGACGAGGCGCTCTGCATGGTGATGGAGCGGGCAATCTACGGGAAGCCGTCGGCCCACTGCTTCGAGGAGCCGGATAAGATTACGGAAGCACACAACATGAGCAGTATTGGAGGATGAACGGAAATGGAAATAAATGGAACTAACAGCGCGCAGACACAGGAGCTGAGCCTTCAGGGGGTCGTGCGGGCGATCTGTATCAGCGACCGCCGGGGGATCGAGAAGCACTCGGTGGAGGAAGCACACTTTATCCCGGATTTCGGCATCGAGGGCGACGCCCATGCGGGCAACTGGCACCGCCAGGTGAGCTTACTGTCCTACGACCGGGTGAAAGCGTTCAACGAGCGGGGAGCCGGGGTGATCGACGGAGCCTTCGGGGAAAACCTGGTGGTGGAGGGTCTGGACTTCCGGAACCTGCCGGTGGGAACCCGCCTGTATGCCGGGACGGTGGAGCTGGAGATGACTCAGATCGGCAAGGAGTGCCACAGCCACTGCGCGATCTTCAAGCGCATGGGCGAGTGCATCATGCCCACCCAGGGCGTGTTTGCGCAGGTGCTCAAGGAGGGGATTATCCGCCCCGGGGACGAGATGAAAGCGGTCCTTCCGGCGGCGGACCGCCCCTTCACGGCGGCGGTGATCACCCTCAGCGACAAGGGCTTTAAGGGCGAGCGCGAGGACGAGAGCGGCCCGGCCGCCAAGGCCATGCTGGAGGAGGCGGGTTACCGGGTGGTGGAGCTTCTGCTGTTGCCCGACGAGCCGGAGCAGTTAAAGCGCCAGCTGATCCGCCTGGCCGACGGCCGCCAGGTGGATCTGGTGCTCACCAGCGGCGGGACCGGCTTCTCCCTTCGGGATCAGACGCCGGAGGCCACGCTGGCCGTGGCGGACCGCAACGCGCCGGGGATCGCGGAGGCCATCCGCAATGAGTCCGCGAAGATCACAAAGCGCGCGATGCTCAGCCGTGGGGTGTCCGTGATCCGGAAAGGGACGCTGATCGTCAACCTGCCGGGGAGCCCGAAGGCGGTGAGAGAGAGCCTTGGCTTTATCCTAGATACGTTGGAGCACGGGCTCAAGGTGCTGCGCGGAAGCGTCTCGGAGTGCGCGAGACAGTAGCGATACGGGCAGGGAGCGAATGCAGAGTGACGCACTGGGCGCTGTGAAGTTTGAAATGGGACAGAATGCGCGGCGTTATGTGGTGTGGTGCGAGGATGACTGGGCGGTGGGGAGCGGGAACGCTGGCGCTGGGAACGGATTTTGCGGGGAGCGGGAACGCAGCCTGCTGCCCACCCTGCCATCACTTATCCTCTTGTCACCCCTTCTCCGTTATAGAGAGAGTATAGGGGGATTAGAAGGGGGATTATAGGGGTAGGTGCTATAAAAAACTGGAATATTTGCGCCTGCGTTATTCTTGTGTGAGGATAACGCAGGCGGTGGATAGATATAGCAGACAAAGCATTGGCGGTTAAAAGGAGAGAAGAGACGATGAAAAAAAGCTTGACGATGATTCTTGCAGTTGTGGCAGCGGCGGCGGTGATGGCTGGATGCTCGGGTGGGGGCAAGGAGACCACGGCGGCACAGGCTGCGGTGGCGCAGACCGCGGGTGATGCGGCCGGGGCGGACACCACCGCGGCAGCAGAATCTGCGGCTGGGGCGGACACCACCGCGGCCCCAGAATCCGCAGCCGGTGCGGGCATTACCGCGGAGCAATCCACCCCCACAGAGCAAACCGAGCTTCTCGTCGCGGCCGCGGCCAGCCTCAAGAACGCCTACGAGGAGGAGCTGATCCCCATGTTTGAGGCGCAAACCCCTGGTGTCACCGTGAAGGGGACCTACGACAGCTCGGGCAAGCTCCAGACGCAGATCGAGGAGGGGATGGAGGCGGACGTGTTCATGTCCGCCGCGCCCAAGCAGATGAACGCCCTGGACGAGGAGGGGATGATCGCCAGCGATACGGTCACGAATCTCCTGGAGAATAAGATCGTGCTGATTGTCCCGTCGGACAGCAAGGAGGAGTTCGCGAGATTCGAGGACATCGGGGACGCCGCCTCCATCGCGCTGGGGGACCCGGCCAGCGTTCCCGTGGGCCAGTATTCCCAGGAGGCATTGACGAACCTGGGAATCTGGGATAAAATTCAGGATAAGGTGAGCTTCGGCACGAACGTGACGGAGGTCTTAAACCAGGTGGCGGCCGCCAGCGCGGACGCGGGCATCGTGTACGCCACGGACGCCTACAGCATGGCGGACCAGGTGAAGATTGTGGCCGAGGCGCCGGAGGGCAGCCTGAAAAAGAAGGTGATCTACCCGGTGGCGGTGGTAAAGGGCACGGCCCATGAGGGTGAGGCCAGGGCCTTTGTGGACTTTCTTCAGACGGACGAGGCCATGAAGGTGTTTGAGAGCTACGGCTTCTCCAGAGGAAATTAAAAAACAGTACGGGAAATAGAGGGGAAAACATGGACTGGTCACCGATCCTGATCTCGATGCGGACAGCCTCGCTGTCCATATTGATCACATTCTTTTTGGGAATATTTGCGGCCTGGGGAGTGATCCGGCTGAAAAGTGAAAAGCTGAAGCTTCTGTGGGACGCCATCCTGACGCTGCCGCTGGTTCTGCCGCCCACGGTGGCCGGCTTTTTCCTGCTGTACATTTTCGGCGTGAAGCGCCCGGTGGGGAAGTTTTTCCTGGACTTCTTCAGCGTCAAGATCGCGTTCTCCTGGGGCGCCACCGTCCTGGCGGCGGTGGTGATGTCCTTCCCGCTCATGTACCGCTCCGCCAGGGGCGCCTTCGAGCAGGTGGATGAGAACCTGTCCGCCGCGGCCAGGACCCTGGGCATGAGCGAGTGGTGCATCTTCCGAAAGGTGCTCTTTGCCAACGCGCTGCCCGGCATCGTCAGCGGCGGCGTGCTGGCCTTCGCGAGGGGGTTGGGCGAGTTCGGCGCTACCGCCATGATCGCGGGGAACATCGCGGGCAAGACCCGCACGCTGCCCATGGCGGTCTACTCGGAGGTGGCGGCGGGAAATATGGACAGCGCTTACCGCTATGTGGCGGTGATCGTGGTGATCGCCTTCCTGTCCGTGATCCTGATGAACTGGGCCGGGCTGCGGGCGGAAAAGAAGAAAAGGTGAGGCGAGCTATGGCGATAGAGTCGGAACACAAGCCCCGTTTGGGGGTGGAGATCAAGAAAAAGCTGCGGGGCTTTGATTTGGAGATTGCCTTCGAGGCCGGGGTGGGCTGCCTGGGGATCCTGGGGCCCTCCGGCTGCGGGAAGAGCATGACCTTAAAGTCCATCGCGGGAATCGTGACCCCGGACTCCGGCCGGATTGCCCTCCAGTACGCCATGGGGGAGGCCGCCGGGGGACGGGTGCTGTACGATTCGTCCCTGAAGATGAATTTGAGGCCCCAGGAGCGCCGGGTAGGCTACCTGTTCCAGAACTACGCCCTGTTCCCCAACATGACGGTGGAGGAGAACATCATGGCCGGGCTGGGGACAAAGCAGTATAAGGGCGGCATGACCACGGAGCAAAAGCGGACCGTGGCCTGGAACATGATGAAGCGGTTCTGCCTGGACGGCCTTGGGAAGCGCTATCCCAGCCAGCTCTCCGGGGGCCAGCAGCAGCGGGTGGCGCTGGCGCGGATCCTGGCCTACGAGCCGGAGGTGCTGCTGCTAGACGAGCCGTTCTCCGCCATGGACACCTACCTGCGGGAGGGTCTGCGGCTGGAGCTTCAGAAGGTGATGGCCGGGTACGGCGGGGTGGCCGTGATGGTGACCCACGACCGGGACGAGGCCTACCAGCTCTGCGAGAATTTGCTCCTCATGGACCGGGGAAAGCTTCTGGCCTCCGGGCGCACCAGGGATCTGTTCCAGAACCCGGTGACCTGCAAGGCCGCGCGGCTGACCGGCTGCAAGAATATCTCCCGGATCCAGCGGATCGGGGAGCGGCGGGTCCGCGCCGTCGACTGGGGCGGCCTGGAGCTCGAGACGGCGAAGCCCGTGCCGGGGACAGCCACCGCCGTGGGGATCCGCGCCCACGATTTCGAGCCGCTAAGCGCCTCACAGGCCGAGGAGCTTAAGGGGACGGCGGGGGCAAACCTGATCCCGGTGGGCACGCCGGACATCTCGGAGATGCCCTTTGAGTGGTATATCACGCTGGACTGCGGGCTCTGGTGGAAAAAGGAAAAGACCATACACACCCACGAGACGGCGGGGCTTGTGCCGGAGTGGCTCCGGGTGGAGCCGGAGGCGCTGCTCCTGTTGTCCGGGGAGCTCACATAGACAGACAAGAAGAAATCAGGAGGAGGAGACATGCGCACAGGAGCGGTTATTGTGGCGGCCGGGCACAAAAGCCCCGTCGCGTTCCGGCCCATGCTGCCGGTGGGGGACACCACGGTGATCCGCCGGATTATCATCACCCTGCAGCAGGCGGGGGTGGACCCGGTGGTGGTGATCACGGGAAGGCTGGGGGATGAGCTGGAGAAGCACATCTCCAAGCTGCGGGTGATCTGCCTGCGAAACGAGCAGTACGAGAACACGCAGATGTATGACAGCATCTGCCAGGGGCTTGCGTACCTGGACGGGCTGTGCGACCGCGCGCTGGTGCTGCCGGCCAAGTATCCGCTTTTGCTGCCGCAGACGGTCAGCACGCTCCTCGCCAGCAGCGCCCCCGCGGCCTGCCCGGTGTACGGGGGAAGGCGCGGCCACCCGGTGCTAATCGGCGCAGATCTGATTCCTAAGCTTCTGGCGTACGACGGCCCCAGGGGCCTTCGGGGGGCGCTGCGCCAGCCGGAGGTGGATGCGCTGATGGACGAGATTCCGGTGGAGGACGAGGGAATCCTCTGGCCGGTGGAGGGGGACGATCCCGATCTGGAGCCCCTTTTGGGGAGGGAGCAGATTCCCATACACCCAAAGGTGCAGCTTTCCCTGGCGCGGGAGGAGGAATTCTTCGACCCGGCCATGGCCCAGTTCCTGATGGTGACGGATCACACCGGCTCCATGCAGACGGCCTGCCGCCAGATGCACATGTCCTACACCAAGGGCTGGAAGATGTTAAAGGAGGCGGAAAAGCAGATGGGCTATCCGCTTTTAATCAGCCAGTCCGGCGGGGCGGAGGGCGGCTCGTCCAGGCTTTCGGACCAGGCGGCGCAGTTTTTAGACCGATATCTACAGATGGAGAAGGAGCTGAACGAGACGGCCAGGCGCCTTTATCAAAAATATTTTTCAGAGGAAAACGAGGAACAGCGATGAGAAGGTTATTTGAGGAATTGACGGAGGCATTAAAACGGGGGGAGAGCGCGGTGCTGGTGACCATCATCGCCAGCTCCGGCTCCACACCCAGGGGCGCCGGATCCCGGATGCTGGTGATGGAGGACGGGAGGAACCTGGGGACCGTCGGCGGCGGGGCCGTGGAGTACCAGGCCCAGTGCACCGCCCGCGAGGTGCTGGCCCAGGGGCTCTCCTGCGTCAGGGGATTTACCCTGACCCGCAATCAGGTGGCGGACATCGGCATGGTCTGCGGGGGCAACGTTGTGGTTTACTTCCAGTATATCAGTCCCGGGGACGGGGAGACCGCCGCGTTCTGCGACCAGGTGCTTGAGGCCCTGTCTCGGGACGAGGACAGCTGGCTGATCTTAGACATCACGGAGGAGACGGCCTGGTCCATGGGACTCTACTGCGCCGGGAGCGGCCTTTTGGGGACCCTCGAAAAAAACCAGGAGGCGGGGAAGGAGAAGCTTGCGGAGGCGCTGGCTCCCCACCTGGGCGTCGGGGCGGCGCAGGCGGAGGTGCTGGGGCGCCGCTATTACTGCGAGCCGCTCGTTCAGGCCGGGACCGTGTACATCTTCGGCGGCGGCCATGTGGCCCAGGAGCTGGTGCCTGCGCTGGCCCACGTGGGATTCCGCTGTGTGGTCTTCGACGACCGTGAGGAGTTTGCAAACCCGCAGGTGTTCCCCCAGGCGGCCGAGACCATCGTGGGCGATCTGGAGCACATCGGGGACCGCGTTTTGGTCCGTCCCCAGGACTACGTGTGCGTGATGACCAGGGGCCATCAGTTCGACTACTACGTGCAGCGCCAGGTCATGGAGATGAAGCCCCACTACATCGGCATCATGGGCAGCCGCAACAAGATCCGGGTGGTCACGGAGAAGCTGCTTGCGGACGGCTTTACCCGGGAGGAGATCGAGCGCTGCCACATGCCCATCGGCACGGCCATCGGCGCGGAGACCCCGGCGGAGATCGCCGTCAGCATCGCGGGCGAGCTGATCCTTGAGCGGGCGAAGCGCGAGGGGAGAAGCAAAGTGTTAAAGAAATAACAAAAACTTTTAGGCAACCTAAAAGTTTTTGTATAACCTGCGGAAAAAATGACTTTTTTTGCGCGAAAGATTGGATGTTTAGCGGATTGCCATTTCCCGCCCGGTCTCATATAATAATCTCACAGAAAGACAAATGGATTGCAAAAGGCAGAAAGAAGGGATTGAGATGAGCGTACTGGGAGTGCTTTTGGTATTCGGAATACTGGGATATGATCTGTTCACCGTGATCAGGGACAATAAGAACGTGTGACAGAGTTTCTGCCGCGCAGTATCGATAGAGACAGCCGTGGGCGTTTCCGGAAAGACCGGAAAGCCTGCGGCTGTTTTTGCGTGGTGCCCCCCTCCTCGCGGGCTGGGCTGTTTTTTGTTTCCACACACCAGATTTCATGTTATAATGGCCGGAGAAATGGCGGCGTGAGCGCGCGGTGAACGGATTGGACGTTAGGGAGGTCATGTATGGCGAATATAGGGATTCTTCTGCCCAGGCAGACGATTTTGGAGTACGCGAAGCGGGTGATCGAGGAGGAGCAGGCGCAGGTTCAGATCCTGAAGGTGGTGGACAACTCCAACGCGGTGATGGAGGCCCAGGCGGCCATCGAGGCGGGGGTGCAGATCATTATTGCCCGGGGCATGCAGGCCCTCCTCATCAAGGAGTACACCAACATCCCGGTGGTGGAAATGCCGCTCACCACCCAGGAGATCGGCCTGCTGATCCGCAAGGCAAAGCGGCAGTTAAAGAAGGAGCAGCCGGTCATCGCCATCGTGGGCTGGAAGAACATGTTCACCAGCATGGAGCATTTGGAGGAGCTGTTTGACTTTAAGCTGCGGACCTACTTCCTGACGGCCCTGGAGGACACCAGGGAGACGGTGGAGCGGGCCATAAAGGAGGGGGCGGACTTAATCATCGGCGGCGTGAAGGCCAACCAGATCGCCTTTGAGATTGGCTTCCCGTCCCTGTTTGTGGAGACGCGGGAGGACTCCATCCGCAGCGCCCTTAAGGTGGCCCAGAACATGGGCTACGCGGCGGATTTGGAGAAGCACAACAACGCCCAGCTGGAGACGATTCTGGACACCTCCTTCAACGGCATCATCAAGCTGAACGCCTACCGGGAGATTGTGGCGGTCAACCGGATGATCGAGGACGTGCTGGAAAAGACCGATTCCCAGGTGATCGGATTCCCCGTGGAGGAGATTCTGCCGGGCATCGACGCGGAGAACATCGGACGGCTGCTCTCGGGGGAGCAGGAGATGTACTCCAGCTCGGTGGTGGTCAACAACCAGCTGCTCATGATGATGGGCGCGCCCATCCACTTTGACCAGAACATCACCGGCGCCATCATCACCTGCCACAAGGTGAAAAATGTGAACCGTCCCGACGAGGACCGGCTGAAGGAGTTCTACTTAAACGGCCATGTGGCCAGAAGCGACTTCTCCGATGTGGCCAGGCACTCGGCGGCCATGAAGCGCAACATCGAGATGGCAAGGGCCTACGCCTTCTCCAACAACCCGGTGCTCATCGTGGGGGAGACGGGGACGGAGAAGGAGCTGTTTGCGGAGAGCATCCACAACAACAGTGCCCAGAAGGAGGGGCCGTTCATCAATCTGAACTGCAGCGCCCTGTCTGCGGAGGCGCAGAATGAGACGATTTTTGGGATTTACTCGGACGAGAAGAAGGAGCTGGTGAAAAAGGGGGCGTTGGAGATGGCGGCCTACGGCACGGTGCTGCTCCAGGACATCGAGTGTCTGTCTGCAGAAAACCAGTACCTGCTCTACAAGGCGGTGAGCGACCGGGCCTTCTGGTACAGCGGCTCCATGGTCCGCAGAAACCTGGCTGTGCGCGTGATCGCCACCACCGGGAGGGAGCTGTCCTCCCTGGTCCGCGAGGGGCTGTTTCGGGAGGATCTCTACTTCCTTTTGAATGCGCTCAGGCTGGAGCTGCCGCCCCTCCGGTGCAACGGGCAGGACATCGAGGAGCTCACGCGCATCTACGTGCAGCGCTACGCCTCCAGCTATTCCCGCTACACGGAGCTCACGAAGGAGGCACTGAAGGTGTTGGAGGACTTCCCGTGGGAGGGAAACCTAATCCAGCTGGAGCATTTCTGCGAGCGGCTGGTGCTCCTGGCGAAGCGGCGCAGGGTGGACGAGGGCTTTGTCCGGAACATCCTGACGGACACCTACCCCAACATCCGCGAGGTCCAGGGGGAGTCCAAGATGGTCATCTTTAAGGACCCCGAGGCGGCAAAAATCGCGGATCTTTTGGAGCAGTGCGGCGGGAGCAGGGCCGAGGCGGCAAAGCGCCTGGGGATCAGCACCACCACGCTCTGGCGCAAGATGAAGAAGTACGGGATCACCAGCAAGTACGATATCTAGGCGTTCCACTGCTTCATCAGCCGGATCAGCAGCTGCTCGGCCCTGTTTAGGGAGCGGTTTTCCCGGTAGAGCAGCGCATGGCAGCGGTGAACGGCGGGGGAGAAGGGCAGGTAGCGCACCGAAAGCCCCTCCTCCGCGCGGGATACCGGAAGAATGGAGGCCCCGGCCCCTCCGGCCGTCAGCTTCACGGCACCGGCCATCCGGTTGATCTCGCAGGAGATGTTGGGATGGATTCCGCACTCGCGAAAGAGCTCCTCGCAGACCGTGCGGATGGAGGTGCCCTTCTTGGGGAGCACGAAGCTCGCACCGTTAAGCCGCCGCAGCGCCTGCCGCCCCTCCGTGATCGGATCCTCGCCGAAGCGGAGGGCCCACTCCTCGGGGACAGCTAAGATTAACTCCTCCTCGTAGAGCGTCTCTGCTTTGCAGGGGAAGCGGAGCGGCCCGCCAACGCTTGCGATGACAAAATCCAGTTTTTCCTGGGAGAGCTGTTCAACCAGCTCCCCCGCGCTGCCCTCGGTCACATCCAAAACCGCCTCCGGGCAGGTAGAACACAGCTGCGGGAGAACTCGCGCCAGCATGTCCATTCCCCACTGGGAGGAGACCCCCAGGGAGATGCGGATGCCGGCGCTTTTTGCTGCGATTTTTTGGTACAGCTCCTGGCGGATCCGGATCACCTGCCTGGCCGCCTCCACATAGTCCTCGCCCGCTGCGGTCAGGACCAGCTCGTTTCTTAAGCGGGTGAATAACGGCGTCCCCAGCTCCTGCTCCAGCTTCGCCAGATAGAGGCTGAGCGTGGGCTGGGAGACGTAGAGATTCTTTGCCGCCCGCGTGATATTGTGTTCTTTTGCGATCTCTATAATATATTCCAGCTGCCGTATATCCAAAATATTCCTCCTAAAAATCCCAAAACTGCCCGCCATTAAAAAAAGCAATCCCCGCGATAGACATTTACAATTGGACGGGCGGACCTTGCTATTTTATAATCAGTGAAAATCAACACCGGCCCGGCAGGGTCAGCTCCAGTATACGAAAATGCGGGGGATTTTGCAAGGAGGGCCGGGACAAGGAGGAGAGGAATATGGGGAAATTGTCTGATCTGGTGTCCCACATACGGACGCCGCGGATGATCGAGGTCCGGCAGAAGTTCCCGCGGCCGCGGATCGCGGACGTGGAGGCAGAGCTTCGCAGGCAGTTAGAGGAGTCGGGGGTGAGAGAGCGGATCCGGCCGGGCGGGGAGATCGCCATCACGGGCGGCAGCCGGGGGATCGCAAACATTGCCCTGATTCTCAGGGAGACGGCGCGGTTTGTGAGGGAGTGCGGCGGGCGGCCGTTCATCATCCCCGCCATGGGAAGCCACGGCGGCGCCACCGCCATCGGCCAGGTGGAAATCTTAAACGCCCTGGGAATCACGGAGGAGTACTGTGAATGTCCCATCCGGGCCACCATGGACACGGTGCTTTTGGGGCACACGGAGCCGGACCGTCTGCCGGTCTATGTGGACGCTTACGCCAGCCGGGCCGACGGGGTGATCCTGGTGGGCAGAATCAAGCCCCACCCGTCCTTTGTGGGCGAGGTGGAGAGCGGCCTGGCAAAGATGGCGGTAATCGGCCTGGGCAAGCAGAAGGGGGCGGCTCTCTGCCACGGCCTGGGGATGGTGAACATGTCGAAAAACATTAAACAGATTGCAGAGGTGATCGTTCGGGACGGCAACGTGCTGTTCGGGGTTGGGCTGATCGAGAATGCCTACGACGAGACCAGCCGGATTGCGGTGGTGGAGGCAGAGCGCATCCTCGAGAGAGAGCCGGCCCTCCTGCGGGAGGCCTACGAAAACTTCCCAAAGATCAGCTTCCCAAGCTACGACGTCCTGCTGGTGGAGGAGATGGGAAAGAATATCAGCGGCGCGGGCATGGACACCATGATCATCTCCCGGTACACCCACGACGGGATCCCGAAGGACCCGCACCAGCAGATGATCTGCGCGCTGGACCTGACTGAAAAGACCCACGGGAACGCCTGCGGGATGGGGCTTGTGGATGTGGCGCCCAGGCGCTTTCGGGACAAGGTAGATTTTGAGAACACCTACCCGAACCTGCTCACATCCCGGATCTTCGGCTCGGCGAAGCTGCCCATGATCATGGAGGACGACCGCTCGGCCATCCAGGCGGCCATCTACGGCTGCACCTGCATCGACTACAACCGCCCGAAGCTCATCTGGATGAAAAACACGCTGGACATCGGCCGCCTGTTTATCTCCGAGGCGCTCCTGGAGGAGGCGAAGGGCATAGAGAACGTGGAGATCGTGGGGGAGCCCTTCGAGATGGAATTTAGGGAAAACGGGGATTTAATTCGCATAGATGAGCGGGAAATATAAAGAATGCGTGAAAATATTGTCAAAATCTGAAATAAATGAAA